>CAMDKL010000006.1 GCA_945900945.1 Pirellula staleyi DSM 6068 | reverse complement strand
TGCGCAGGCAAAAGCGAAAAAAAAATCGAATTCGGCACCGGACCACACACTTGGTGATTACTCCATTCCAACGAATGGAAACGGAACTCGCTTGATCTCAAAGCGACATGTATCTACCGTGGCTTGGCGAATGAAGCAGTATCTCATGGCCAATGACAGCGCAACAATGAATCAAGCCAAAGAGGCACTTGCACGCGAGTGGAATGTGCCAGCTACCGAGTTTGGCTTTACTGCGACAACGTTTTCTGCCAGTACAGGAAGTAGGATCAACGCACCATGGATTTTTTGGTTCGGAGACTGGGAAAAGCAAGCGAACGCCTATGCATCAAGTAATCCATCGTTTGAGAAACGATAGCCCAATGGTGATGACTTTAGACTGTGTGAACCGGTGGGCGCTAGCCCCGGGCATGTGTTCGTCGCCAGGCGATAGCCGCAGTGCTCTCGTTCCCAAGCCGGAGCTTGGGAACGAGCGGTTAACTATTTTCAAGCCGTTGGAATAAGGGACTTTTAATAATGACACAATCCAATCGCGAGTCCCGCTCGGCAAGCGAGACAACCAAATCCTCCCCGACAGGGATGACGACCATGAAACGAAGACTGAAATGGATCGGAATTGTCAGTCTCATACCACTCCTGTTTCTCATCGCGATCGTCGGCTTTATCGGTTACCGAGAGTCAATCGCGTCGAGCGAACTCAAAGTAAGACTCGATGAGATGCGCCGGGCAGGGGAACCATTTGATGACGAGTCGATGGCGAAATACTTTGAAAAGACTTCACATAAGGAAGGAACAGCAGCCTGGACTGAAATTCTAACGCTTGGCCGAGCCGCGAATTCCATTTCAGATAAACTGCCTGTTGTTGGTGTCGGAAGTTTACCGCCCGACTTGCGTCCCGGCAGTGAATGGCCCGACGCGCCCAGGGTCGCGGAATTCCTTTTTGAAATGCGGCCGTTGATCCAAAGGATTTACAAGGCAGATGATTTGCCAAAACCAGTCTGGATGCCAATTCAATTCAACGGCTTTACAACACTGCTAGAAGAGATCCAAGAATCGCGAGTGCTTGCGAGGATTTTGAATTTAGATGCGATGCATGCGCTTTACCATAAAGATGGTGACCTCGCTTTACAGGACATTCACGCGATCCGCTGCGTTGCCCAGGCGTTTGACTGGGATATTTGTTTAGTGACCAAGATGGTTTCGGTCGCAATTCATGGGTTGCACCGGGATACTATCAATCGATCGCTGAACATGGATGTTTGGAACGACGAACAGTTGATCGTTCTATCGAATCATGTCAACCATCCTTACGAAACATCCAAAGCTTGGAGAGCGTCTTTAGCTGGCGAACTCGGTATGGCGTACCCGATACTAAGCGATCTTCGCAAACTTGGAAATGCCGATGAATTTGGCTTCAATCCGTTACTCGGATTGCCTTTGATGCCAAGCACCAAGTTGACAGTTCTGCGTGCGTATGAGGACTGGCAGCACTGTGCAGACGCTGGTGATTCGAGAATCGAAGAGTTAGCCAAGTCTTCACAAGCACGCTTTTCTACTGACCGGTCGCTAAGCCTTTCGAATGTGTTTATCGGGATGACGATGCCGGCAATTTCCTCTTACGCAGAAATGTTCGATCGGTTTGAAACGAATCGTCGATTGACGTATTCATCTCTTGCAGTGAAGCGATATCAAGTGAAAAACCATCGATGGCCAAAAAGTTTGAGTGAGCTTGCTGATGTCGGTTTGGTGAGCAACGATTGGACAACAACAAATCGTCAATCCTTCGGATTCGAAGTGAAGGGCGAGATGGCTTATGTTTGGACGTATGGGACTTTAGATAAGGAAGTGGTTCCAATCGAGCGACCCAAACCCGACCCACAAGATGCGGACGGATATTTGGGAAATCTGGTTTCCGTTCGCTGAAATCCTACCCATCCGAAACGTACCATAATACGACGCGCAAGTCATGATGCTGCACATTTGGTACAAGCCCGCAGCGCAAGTTTTGAAGTTGCGCGTTCCCTGCTTTTTTCGGCCAATGGCCCAGTAATTTGCCTAGCCCAGCCCGTTGGGCGCGGCTAGGTAAACGAACGGGGCGTTGCTCCTAAGTCAAAATAGCGCAACTTCAAAAAGCGCAAGCAAGGGAAATACCTGATGGCCAAGCGGTTTGCACCCTCGAAAACTAGTTAATCGGTCAGATCCCTCGCTAGCGCTTCGGGCTTGTATTTCATTGGTATTTAAATCCGTCGCGCGGTATAGTCGCGTCGTTACCATTGCGACCAGGTAGATTGAGTTTCTAAACCCTCATTTTCGTCTTTGCCGAAATGCTATTCCCCGACTTTTTGTGTGCAAACTGACGGAGGCAAACTCAATTTATTAGCGATATTTCGGTTTTCAAGTACTCTTAGCTATTCCCCCCTCCGGCTATGATTTTACAAACCACCAACCTATGAGCCTCTCCATAGGTCGTAGCACCTTTTGTTTAGCGAGTGAAATGCGATGAGATTTTGTGTTGGGATTGGCTGTACCTTGGCAATGTTTTCTTGCGTTTTGATGAGCTCCGTTTCCGGGCAACCCTTTCCAAATAAAAAGTACGGGCAGGAAGACAAGTTCCGTCAATTGGAAGAAATCCTTCCAACCCCAAACGGGTACCGAAGTGCTGCGGGTGAACCTGGTCCTGATTACTGGCAACAAAAAATCGACTACAACATCGACGTAACGCTCAACGATAAAGATCAGTCGATCCACGGCAGCGAAACGATTCGCTATCACAACCATTCCCCGCATACGCTGCGTTATGTTTGGGTTCAACTCGACGCCAACATCTTCTCACCAGATAGCGTTGCAAGTAAAACGCGAGCCACCCGAGGCATTGGGCAGGGGGGACGCATGTCGACTTCCGAGTTCGAGGCCATGTTGCTTCGCAAGAATTTCGATGGCGGTTGCAAAATCGAATCCGTCACCAACCAAAAGGATGTCAAGCTTGCTTCAACGGTGGTGGACACCATGATGCGAATCGATCTTGGTGAGCCGCTGCCTCCCGGTCAAGAGATGACCTTCAAGATCAAATGGAACTACAAAATCAACAATGCACGATTGCTTAATGGAAGAACGGGCTCCGAGTTTTTTGAAAAGGATGGCAACTACATCTATGAAATGGCACAGTGGTTCCCAAGGCTAGCTGCCTTTACGGATGTGACAGGCTGGCAGCACAAGCAGTACCTAGGCCAAGGCGAATTCACCCTGGAATTCGGCGATTACATTGTTCGGATCACGGCTCCTTCGGATCATTTAGTAGGTTCGACAGGAGTTCTTCAGAACCCCAATGAGGTCCTTACACCCTCGCAACAAGAGCGACTAAGCAAAGCAAAAACTGCCAAGACCCCCGTCTTCATCGTGACTCCCGAGGAGGCCAAAGAGAATGAAAAAGGCAAGTCGGAAAAATCGAAGACGTGGGTTTTTCATGCAGAAAACGTTCGCGACTTTGCATTCGCCTCGAGCCGCAAGTTCATTTGGGACGCTCAGGGACACAACGTCAATGGCAATAGCGTCATGGCAATGAGCTACTTTCCAAACGAAGCCGAGCCGCTTTGGAGCAAGTACAGTACCCATGCGATTATTCATACACTCAATGTTTATAGCCGATACACTTTTGATTACCCCTATCCGACTGCAATCAGCGTCAATGGTCCCATCGGTGGCATGGAATACCCGATGATCTGTTTCAACGGCCCGCGACCCAAAGAGGATGGAACGTATTCTTCCGACACCAAGTACGGACTGATATCCGTTGTGATCCACGAGGTTGGCCACAACTACTTTCCCATGATCGTCAACAGCGACGAACGGCAATGGTCCTGGATGGACGAGGGGCTCAACACGTTTCTACAGTATTTGGCAGAGCAAGAGTGGCAGGATGAATACCCATCTCAACGCGGGGATCCCGAGTTTATTGTGCCCTACATGAAGAGCAATAATCAAGTGCCCATCATGACCAACAGTGAATCGATCATGCAGTTCGGTCCAAACGCGTACAGCAAACCGGCCACAGCCCTCAATATCTTGCGAGAGACAATTTTGGGCCGGGAATTGTTCGATTTCTCCTTCAAGGAATACGCGCGTCGATGGAAGTTCAAAAGGCCAATGCCAGCCGATTTCTTCCGAACCATGGAGGATGCGTCGAGCGTCGATTTGGATTGGTTCTGGCGAGGTTGGTTCTATACGACGGACCATTGCGATATTGCAATCGACAAAATTGAGCAATTTCAGGTCGACAAGAGCTCACCGGATGAAAGAGCCAAAATCGCTAAGGCGAAGAAAGCCGATCGTCGGCCTTCGCTTTCAAAACAGCGTGACAAACCGTTGGAGAAACGTACAACCTTGTTTCCTGAACTTAAGGATTTCTACAACGAATACGATCCTGCTGAAGTCACCGAAGAGCAGCGGAAAGCGTTCGAAAAATTCAAGAGTGAGCTTTCCGACAAAGATAAAGCGATGCTAGAAAATACAGACCGATACTACCGTGTATCGTTCAAAAATGTAGGCGGATTGATCATGCCCATCATCTTAATGGTCACGTTCGAAGATGATTCCACGCGTGAGATTCGTATTCCGGCAGAAGTATGGCGAGTCGATAGCACTCAGTGTGACACGTTGATCGTCGCCGAAAAACCTTTGAAATCGTTGGAACTAGACCCATTCCGAGAAACGGCGGACATCGATCGCAACAACAACTACTTCCCACCCGTTATCGAAGCGACCAAGTTTCAGCTCTTCAAAATGCGACGCAATGCGGATGACAATCCGATGAAAACCGCAAAAGCAGCCGAAGCGAAGGAAGCAACTCAGTTAAAAGCAGCCCAGTCCGTCGCTGAACCCGCAAAGGGTTTGGACGAGAAAAAGGAGCCAGCGACTCCGGCCGTCAAAGCGAATCCGGATGCAAAGCCAAATGCTGAAGTGAAACCAAACGACGAACCAAAAAAGAAGAAGAAGAAGAAGAAGGATAAGAAGAAGAACAAGGACCAGGACAAGGACAACAAGGACAAAAAATGAGCGATAGGGCCATCGAATTCAGGCCCGGGGCTAGCGCCCGCCGGTTCACTAAATCGCTAGGCAAGTACCATTTGGCTAAAGGCCAATGGCTTAATCAAATTCCCAGAAAGGCTTGAAACGTGATTGGCAATGGTTCGGTGCATTTTCGATGCGTCTCATTTTTGTTACTCCTCGGGATTATTAACTTATCCGCTTCGATGCTTTACGCGCATCCGTTCCATCTTTGTGTTGGCCAAATGAAGTGGAACTTAGATTCAAGGGTTTGGGAGGTTTCACTCCGCTTGCACCCACAGGATCTAGAGACTGCCATGAGTGAAAACTTATTCAAACAAGAACCTTCAAAACGAGTCAGTATTGATGACGACGGCTTTCCTGACCTTGCCACAAAGTATTTGGGCTCGGATTTTTTCCTTCGTCGAACTTCGCTTGAGATGAGAAATGAGGAATTCAAGGCGTGGCTCCGATCGACGTCGAAACCGACCTCAACCGAAGTTTTAGAACCGGTTGAGTCCACTTTGAAATGGATCGGGATGGAACGGGAACGAGGATGGCTTTGGATCCATTTCGAGATGACTCAACCAAGCGTCGAAGTTGAGACGGAAAAACTTTGGTTTGTGCATCGGTTGCTTCTCGCCACGGTGGCTCGCCAGGAAAATACCATTGCAATCGATCCGACAGAAGTCAAGAAATTCTCGCTTCAGTTTCGATCCGGGGAGGAATTCCACGAAATGAAGCCCAAGAAATAGCTGGACTTATTTTGAGGTCAAGAATTCTACGGGAATTGGAATCCCTTTAAGAATTCCTTCGACTACGATGTTCCGTTTTACGATCCCTTGGAAACGGCACACAATCAATCGGGGCTTTCTCACTTTAAGCAGTTCGCACATCACAATGAGTCGATCCCCTGGAAGAACCGGATCGCGGAACCGCACGTCTTCGAGCCCGCCGAATCCAACCATAGATTTCCCGAGTAGCTCGTATTTATGGGAGCAGTAGCAACAAACCTGGGCTACGGCTTCGAGCATGACGATGCCGGGCATCAAAGGCATACCAGGCATATGACCTCTTACCCAAAATTCCTGATCGGTAACGTCTTTGTAACCTACGCAGGCGACTCGCACTGGATCTTCGTAGACAATTGCTGTCAATTGTTCCATTTCGAACCGCTGGGGATTGTACTTGCGAATCTGCTCAATATCAGCCACAACATTATCGAAATCAATCGAATCTGGATCGATAATGAAGTCTTTAGTGACCACAGACTAACTCCGTTTTAAGACGCCCGTAAGATCAACGAGCGAGTTATCAACATTTCGCTAGGCCAAAAAACCACCCTTAAGTTCGAACTTTTCGTCGCTTGGATTTGCGAGCTTTGCTGTTGGCCGCACGTTGTCCGTGGTTGGCCTTTTTCAGTTTTCGGTGCGGTTTTGTCATGATCCTGTAGCATTTTTTAAGGGTTAGGGCACTATTTCCCGAAACGCGAGTTGCATTGGGGCTTTATAGAATACCAGGATTGTTAGGCCGTGCAAAGGCAATTTTGACTTGCCGCAATGTCACAAGCAGGCATACTATACGTGTAGAAATTTAAAGTTACGTTACGAAGCCTATTCGTCTGAAGTTGGTTTCGTACTTCAGTTTTTCCGCACTTTGGTTTTGAGGTAAGACGATGGCCGTAAATGTATCAGAAGACGCTGCTTTGGAACTCAAACGAGCCCACACAGAAAGCAATCTCACCGAGGACACATTTGTTCGAGTTGGTGTTTTGGCCGGTGGATGCGCCGGTTTTGAATACTCCCTGAGTTTTGACGACAAGTACGACGAGCAAAAAGACAGCCAATATGACCAACATGGCGTTCGAGTCGTTGTAGACAAGAAAAGTGCTTTGCTGCTCGATGGCGCGGTGATTGGTTGGCATAAAAGCTTGGAACGCCAAGGATTTACATTTGAGAATCCTAATGCGACCAAGTCTTGCGGTTGCGGTAAGTCATTTCAGTAAGAAGTTGGCTACAGAATCCAATCCTAGAATTGGGGGAAAACTGAATCGCAGGCGAGTTGCGATTTAGTGAACGACTTGCGACGGATTCCAATGCTACCGTTTCAATTTTGGTACGGATGCCTGCCAGGCTTGTCCCCTGATATCCCTTTCCAAAGAAAGCGACGACTCTACTCGTAGCGTGAGACTCATTGAAGGAGAGAAGGTCATTTCAACCCCGATTTTTTAACACCCTGGCTAACACCCTGGCTAACACCCAATGGAACTCTCTTTAAACAATTGTCGCTGTCCTCGGGCTTCGTGTTAGGCGAATTTAGGCCCCAGGCTAGCGCCCGCCGGTTCGCGAAATCGCAAAGGGAGTGCCATTTGGCTAACGCCCTGCGGCTAATGAATAATCCGAGATAGCGCGCACATTCTGGATTGGAATAGTTGGTACAAGCCCGCAGCGCAATCAAGGGGAAAATAGCATAGCAACGTGACCCCAAAATAAGACTACGAACTCGACATTATCTCATGAAGATAGTAATGGTGCTTTCCTAGTTTTCCACCGTAGTTCCCACCGGTTATTTTTCGTACCCCGCAGGACGGGCCGACCTCGCATGCCGCTTGAATACCCACTCGCATTGCATGCTCAACAACTTCGGGAGTTAGGCCATCGATTACGAGTTCCAAAGCAGCGCTGGTTTGATTGAGTACCTGGGACTTGGTTTGTTCGCGTAGGGTCGGGCAGAACGCATCGTTGGTGGAGGCATTTAGCATTTTGTACTTCGAACCTACTTTCGAACCGCTGCGAGCGACCCCGCCTGGGAAGGGTGTAATGCAATCGCGAAGACGTTTTATTGCACTTACCGCATACTCGCATGCATGCAACGCTCCATGAATCGTATCGGCCAAAACGAGGAAGTTTCCACCGCCGACGGCCCCTTGGCGACAAACTGTATCCTGGCATACAAACTCGCCATCCATTACAGGTATTCGCCAATAGCGTTCCTTTCCAATCTTCTTCGAGATTTGGAAGCCGTCACCGAAGTATCTTAAATGCGAGCCCATGGCGATCCTCTTTTCGCTATAGAGACCGGCAAATACGGACGTGCTTGGGCATGTTAGTACACATTGGCCTACGCGCCTGACCAATTGTTTTTCGAGTTCACGGCCAGAAACGCTAAAGAGCAAGACTGCGACCCCAGGACGACCGTCCGGAGTCTCCTCCGATTCGAGGATGCGTTCAATGCCAGCTTCTACGCCACAACCTATGACGCTCGTAGCAAAGCCTGTCATGGCTTCGGCAGCGCGACGTGCCCATGACGGCTCAGCTGCCGTTATGACGATGCGGGTGCCCGTCATATCAAAGGCTTCTGCGAAAGTATCTTCCACTTCGATACCATTTATTTGCATCGACTGTTCCGGTTTGTTGAGTTTCGCCAAAAATCCGAGCATGCCGTCTGGCCAATCGGCTTGTGAATCGACCATAATAGTATCCGATTTAGCCTGCGCACTAGCACTAGTTAGCTTCTGAATCTAACGTCTCACTACAAACTCTTTTTAGGCAGACAAGCATGGGCAGAATTGAAATTGGTTTTCAATACCCATGGTTTCTACTATTGCTATTGCTAATTCCGCTGGTTTGGTGGCTCGGACTAAAATCCTTGGCGGGTCTTGGTCCTTGGCGGCGAACGATTGCAATAGCACTTCGCACAGCGGTGATGTTGCTGGTTATTTTTGCAATCGCCGGAATTCAATGGATTTGGTCCAGCGAAAAGCTGACCGTTATTTATCTTTTGGACCAAAGCGATTCCATTCCCGTTGCAAAACGGCAGCTCATGTTCGAGTACGCGATTCAAAGCGTCAAAAAACATCGTCACTCGGAGCGTCAAGACAGGGCGGGGCTGATTGTCTTTGGACGAGAAGCAGCAATCGAAATCCCACCTTTTGACGAAGACCTTCCCAATATCAACAGGCCTGAGTCGTTTTTTGGCAAGTCGGACGCAACCAATTTAGAAAGTGCACTTAAGCTTGCACAAGCCAGCTTCCTCGAGGACTCGGCCAAACGCATTGTTATTCTGACAGATGGCAACCAAACGCTTGGCTCTGCGGAAACCACTGCCCAACGGCTTAGCGACACTGGCATCGGAATCGATGTCGTACCAGTCCGATTGGACTCCAAAACCGAAGTCCTCGTCGAAAAGATTGACGTGCCTGGATTTGTTCGCCAAGGCCAAACCGTCGAGGCTCGCGTTGTTATCAATCGCTATAGCGAAGCAGGAAACGCAAAGGACATTGACGGACGGCTTCGTGTTATTCGTCGGATCGGCAACCAATCGGAAGTGATGGCTGACGGTCCGTATACGCTCGATCGCGATATCAACGTTGTATCCATTCCGCACAAAGTCGAGGAGACCGCGGGTTACACCTACGAAGCAGAGTTCATAACCGACGACGCAGCCGACGACACGATTAGCCAAAACAATCGCGCGACTGCGTTTTCATATGCACGCGGCAAAGGCAAGGTCATGTTGATTGAGGACGGAGCCAATACGGGCAATTACCAAGCTTTTGTGGACGCTCTTCGACGTAACGATATCGACGTCGATGTCCGAGATACTCGCAACCTGTTTTCAAGTTTAGTCGAACTCCAATCGTACGACACAGTGATTTTAGCCGGGGCACCTCGAACGAGCGGTGATGAGACGACCCAAATCGTTTCCTTTACGGATGACCAGATCGATATGCTCGTGCAGAGCGCTCAGCAATTTGGGATGGGAATATTAATGTTGGGAGGCCCCGAGGCATTTGGTGCGGGCGGTTGGACGAACACGAAACTGGAAGCGGCCATGCCCGTTAACTTTGCTATCAAGAACAGCAAAGTGGAAGCGGTGGGCGCATTGGCCATGGTGATGCACGCTTGCGAAATCCCAGAAGGAAACCATTGGCAAAAAATGATTGGCAAAGCTGCTTTGGAAGCATTGGGACCTAGCGATTATTGCGGTGTTGTTCAATATGACATGACTGGAGACAAATGGCTTTGGTGTGTTGGATCCGATGGTTTGCTGCCAGTTGGCGCGAACAAATCGATGATGAAATCTCGCATGAACGCAATGACACCGGGTGATATGCCCAACTTCGACTCGGCGTTGTCGATGGCGATGCGGGGACTGAAAATTGTCCCAGCGTCCCTCAAGCACATGATCGTGATCAGCGACGGGGACCCGGTTCCCGCATCTTCCGGAATCCTTGCACAATACACGAGTGCAAAGATTAAAATCTCCACGGTTGCGGTAGGTTCACACGGGCCGGCGGGCAGCAACGAACTGAAGAGAATCGCTAACATCACTGGCGGGAATTACTACGTAGTGCAAAATGCATCCGCGCTTCCCAAGATTTTCATGCGTGAGGCTCGACGCGTTGCGAGACCACTGGTCTTCGAACCTGAGGATGGTGTTCAATCGGTCATCACTCAGCCCCACGAGATTCTTTCGGGTATCACCGGTGAGCTTCCAACAATCCGAGGCTTCGTTCTGACCGAACGCAAGGATAGTCCATTGGTGGAAGTGCCATTACGTGCCACCAAACCCGCTGAGCCGGATACCGCATCGCTATTGGCGACATGGACTTACGGGCTCGGGCGTACAGCTGTCTTTACAACAGACGCCGGCAATCGTTGGGCGGACGGCTGGGTGAATTCGCCCTACTATGACCAGTTTTTCTCGCAAATGGTACGCTGGACGATGCGTCCATCCAATGACGACTCCAAATACAATATTGCCACCAATATCAAAGACGGCCGAGTCCAGATTGTCGTAACTGCTTTGAACGCGGACGATAAATTCGTAAATTTTTTAGACATGAACGCCATCGCCGTCGGCCCTGACTTGAAACCGATCAGCGTTTCGATGAGGCAGCAGGCCTCAGGGCGATACGTAGGCGAACTGGCCCCTGACCAAGCAGGCAGCTACATGCTCAGCATCGTGCCGGGTGCTGGCAAGCCGCCGATC
Source organism: Pirellula staleyi DSM 6068 (assembly GCA_945900945.1). Lineage (GTDB taxonomy): Bacteria > Planctomycetota > Planctomycetia > Pirellulales > Pirellulaceae > JBKCUI01. The sequence continues at coordinate 62,300 of CAMDKL010000006.1, read as the reverse complement.
ACAACTGGCGTAACCATGCCCTTTTCGGACGAATATCGAGTTCGGCAGGCGAATATGCAACTGCTGGAGACTCTAGCAGCTCGCAGACCTGCAGGTGGCGCACCTGGAATCTTGTCGACGTCACTTGAAAAGGACTCTATGAAAGAAGTGCTCGGTGTTGACACCTATCGAAAAGGACTTCCTCCAGCCAAAAGCCTCAAGGATATTTGGCCTTTGGCTGTTCTCGTGGGTGCCACGTTGTTTTTCTGTGATGTTTTTGTTCGTCGAGTTGCCTTGGATCTCGGTTTTCCCCTTAGAATGCTCTCGGCAACCCTTCGCCGACGTCATGACAGTTCCAATGCAGGGGACGCGGAACAAAAGAAACGTCTCGAGCGTCTGCGCAGCAGCAAGAGTATTGTGGGTGACGACCTACAGAAACAACGAGCGAGCACTCAGTTCGAACGGGAGCAGGACATAGCAGCCTCCGCGACCACTGCGGAAGATGCATTTCGAAAGGAAGATCCGAAGTCAAATCGTTCCGATGCGATCTCGAAAAAGCCGAGTCTGGGCGTGGACGTAGAGCAGAGCTACACCTCGAGGCTGCTTGAAGCAAAACGCAAAGCCAAAAAGAACACTTAGAACCTGGAACTTTACGTACGGAAGCTACATGAGTAACGTCGCAGAATCGATGCAACACCAAGCGGAAACGTTCCGAAATCGATACGCCGCAGTTCGCGAGCAGATCGGTCGAGTGATCGTCGGCCATGATGAAATAGTGAACGGTGTACTCACTGCAGTTTTTGTAGGCGGCCACTGCTTGCTCGAGGGAGTACCTGGACTCGGCAAAACGATGCTGATCAAAACGCTTTCGGAGACCCTTTCGCTCGATTTTAATCGCGTGCAGTTTACACCTGACTTGATGCCATCGGATATTCTCGGGACCAACATGATTGTCGAGAACCAAGGGCGCCGAGAGTTTCAATTTCAGAAGGGACCGATCTTTACCCAAATCTGCCTAGCGGACGAAATCAACCGCGCGACACCCAAGACCCAATCCGCTCTTTTGGAAACGATGCAGGAGGGCACGGTCACGGTTTCTGGCAATCGCTACGAATTGAAAAAGCCTTTCTTCGTTCTTGCTACACAAAACCCAATTGAACAAGAGGGAACGTATCCGCTTCCAGAAGCCCAATTGGACCGTTTCATGTTCAAGCTGGTGGTTGGCTATTCCACGCGAGAAGAGCTAAACACGATTATCGAGCGGACCACGCGAGGAACCATTATTACGCCGGAAAAAGTGATGGACGGCGAGGAGATCAAGCATTGGCAACAATTGGTCCGACAGGTTGTTTTGGCCAAGCATGTTCAGGATTATATTGCTCGGCTTGTGCTCGCAACTCACCCAGGCGGAAGCTTAGCACCCGACGTAACAAACCAATACATCCGATGGGGTGCCAGCCCTCGTGGCGCGCAGACCATTGCATTGGCTTCGAAGGTGCGTGCATTGCTTGATGGTCGGTATAACGTCAGTTTTGAAGATATTCGCCGAGTGTTTTTGCCAGCGATGCGTCACCGTGTCTTACTCAATTTCGAGGCGCAAGCAGAAGGCATTGAATGCGATCGCGTCCTGCTGGACATCCTTGAAAAGGTAACGGAACGGGCCGACGATTTAGCAGCGGCGTGAGAAGTCTCCATTTCGTGAACCGTGTGCGCTAGCCGCGTTAGTCATTTATCGGGTTGGGTCCGCAGTTAGCGCCTGCGACTCATTTTTAGAAGAAGAATTATTATGCGATGTTGGATTGGCTTTTCCGCGTTCTCACGCTCCCGTTTTCGAACGCTATTCGTCGAAGCACTGCTGCTCGCACCTGCCATACTGCGAATGGTTGGAATGTTTCTTGGTTCGAGTTTTGTCAATGCCGGAGACTGGCCCGAGTTCCGTGGTCCTTTGCAAAACGGAATTTGCGAGAAGGCGGAATTGCCAGTTATCTGGAGCGAGACCGAGAACGTACGATGGTTCGCTAAGACCAAAGGGCTTGGCTGGTCGTCACCCGTTACTCTAGGAGAGCGAATTTACTTTACTTCCTCGATCAACATTGGGGAAAACGCATCGGCAGACGGTGAGTTGCGAGGGCGGCAAGATCTGCACTTGGTTTGTCTCAACGCAAAGGATGGCAAAGAGATTTTCTCAAAGTCGATCTTTGAACAGTCGACGGATGCACCGAAAATCCATAACAAGAACTCGCACGCTAGCCCTACAGCGGTAATCCATGGCGGCCGAGTTTTCGTCCACTTTGGCCATCAAGGGACTGCTTGCATGGATCTTGATGGGAACAAGATCTGGGAGAATCGAAAGAATGCTTACCCGCCAACACACGGCAATGGCGGTTCACCAATCATCGCCGAGGGGCGATTGGTCTTGACTTGCGACGGTGGCGATACGCCATGCACCATCGCCTTGGATCTTGCAACGGGCGCAGAGATTTGGAAGACAAATCGGGATGTCAAAGCGGATAAGTCATTTTCATTTTGCACTCCGCAGCTGATCCATTGCAATGGCATTTCGCAGATCATTTCGCAGGGTTCGAATGTGGTGCAGGCATTGGCGCCCTCAACCGGCGAAGTTCTATGGTTGGTCCGATACGACGGATATTCGGTGGTTCCACGTCCTGTCTTTAGTCAGGGTACACTCTTTATTTGTACTGGGTTCAACACCGCGAAACTCTTGGCTATAGATCCCAGCGGCAAGGGTGACGTGACCGATACACACATCAAGTGGACGTATGGCACTAGCGTACCAAAAACTCCATCCATCTTGTGCTTAAACAATCAAATTGTTTTGGCGAGCGACGATGGCATCGCATCTGGCGTCGACATGCAGACCGGTAAGGAAATTTGGCGTAAGCGTCTGGGTGGCAACTATTCTTCTTCGCCGATGGCATCGGGTGATACCGTCTATTTCCAAAGCGAATCCGGTGAAGCATTGGTGATGAGGATCAAGGAATCGCCAGAGGAGTTGTCCCGCAATAAGTTACCGGGTCGTATTTTTGCGTCATATTCAGTGATTGATCAAGATTTGCTGGTTCGCTCTGAGGAAGGAATTTACAGAATTGGTAAGCCGTGAATCCATTCCTGCCAATCAAACCGAAACGCGGAAGTCTAGCCAACCGCGACGATGGTTTATCTATAGCTCGAGTGGCCTATTGATTTTTCTCGGTTTGGCAATTGTTTTCGCGGCTATTGTGTTGCTTCGTCGTGGCAGGCTTCCGAGGACCGGCATGATAACGGGTAGTTCGATGGAACCTGTTTTTCGAGGGCCCCGACTGGTTTGGACTTGCTCGCATTGTTCTGAAACTCAAGAGTTTGCTTTCGACACATGCAGAAGTAACCAGCCGTTTCGGTGCCAGTTTTGCAACAAAATTGACTTCGAGTCGGCGGTAGACCTCGATGACAACGAACGTATTCTTGAAAGGACGCGACGGGGAGATCTAGTTCGATTCGCCACACTTCGCACGATGCGATCTAATCGAGCTCAGGAAATCGAGAATGGATTAGTACATCCGTCTGGGCTTAAACGCGGAGATGTTGTGGTGTTTCAAGAAACCCGCGATGCACCGAGGGAGATCAAGCGGCTCATCGGATTTGCTTTCGAGCACATTGCCATCGACGAAGGCGATTTGTTTGTAAATCAGGATCGGTGGTGCAAGACCCTTGAACAATCGTTGCGGCAGTCGATTTTATTGAACGTATGGGATGGAGCTAGCCATTTAAGGCAGAATAAACGCTATGCCCGAGCGAATGGTCAGTGGAATGCCGATGGCGAAGAATTTCAAGGCGTACTAAGTTCCAATGCGGGTAAAGAGTCTACGTCGCGAAAGATAACGTTCGCTTTTGATTTGCAAGGAGGAATTAACAATCAACTTGCGATGAACGCTCACGATTCACACGCCCTCGTTCCAGTTCACGACTTTGGTTTTGCTTTTCAGTTGTCGCGAACAGAGAACGCGTGGGGAATCGAATGCTCATTCCACTCTCCATTGAGTAGGCCAAACCTATCCATGGAATTGGATGGCAGATTCCTAACCATCAAAGCCAGTGGCCAAGTTGCTAACGCGGAATTGTTTGCAAGGCAAGGTAAATCGGTTTGGATTGTAATGGCCATGATCGATGGCCATTTAATAGCTGGCAGCCAGGACGAAGAATGGCTAAGAACAAAGCTACCTATGCTCGATACGAATGCAACTATTAGCGAGATTGGAGCGAAAGCACCCATCGAGGTTACCGCAATTTCAGGCCGTCTTGCAATCGATCAACTTATCGTCTTTCGTGACATTTTCTATCGAGGAAACGGCGATTCGACCGCACAATCCTGGGCTCCTGGTGACCAGTTAGTTGTACTCGGAGACAATGTTTCTGCGTCGAGCGACTCTCGCGACCGATGGCCAGATGGATTACCGACGTATTCTGCGAAAGGAGTGGTTCTACCATCGGAGAGCCCGATGGAGGTATTGCTTAGACAACGATAGTATTTTGACAGTCTTATCGTTTGGAGTGGCATGGCGGTGCTAATCTAAATCGCCGCAGTATTTCCGTGGCCAAAGCTTTGAACCCTTGGCCATGTCGGTCTAACGGAAATCGGGTGCGAATCTGCGCCTTTTCACATCGGTTGGTGATTGGCTATTTCCGGTTTTCTGAACGCGATAGTTGATGCGCCTATTTCCGCGTTACAAAACGCAACACGAACGCATTATCAAATTCAGAAGTCTGCGTGAGCGTTCGAAATTCAATTCTTCGATCAAAGACGTAGCCGATTTCCAGAGAGGACAGATCGCCATCTGAGTTTCTTCGCTCAAAACCCAACAGCAATTGCAAGTCGCGGTAAGTGATCACATCATTATCGTTGTTTGGAAACTCGATATCCCAAGTGCCACCACCCAATCGACCAGCCCAATAGATCTTGGACTGATTGTCGATCGTATAATCAATGCGTGGGCGAGGAAAAACGAGATCGAACCGTAGGTCCGGCATCGATAGTGGGCGCCATGATATTCCCCCGACCGGCAACATTTTGATGTCGTCACGACTTAGGTAGTCGATGCCAAATACGACATCCAACTCCGGCTTAAAATGAAGCATCCCGGTAGCGTGTCCGGGAAACCGAACGCCGTCCGTGGCGCTGTCTTCGAAATCGCTAAAAACGCCAATGCTGGTCGCCAAGTCGTAACTCATGAAGTCCTTGATCCGGCCTCGCTTTTGGTAACCCAACGAAAAATCATATAATCGTGGCGGGAGTGGAACGGTATTAGGGCCCGACAACAAATGCATATTGACAGAGGTTGTTATTCCCGATTTGGCTCCGCGTTCAACATACGGTGCCGATTCCAGCGACAGCCATCCAAACTGATCACCGTCTCCTGGCAAATAGCTAAGCGATCGCTCAGCCGATCGATAATTCAAGTAGGGTTCTTGGGAAAAATACGACAAAGGAGGCAACTTCAGATCGGAATTGGATTCTGGATCGTATTTTAGCTCGGCACCCGTATCGGTTCCACCATTTGGGGAATCACGAAAGACTCGCAACGATCCTGGATCGCCAGCTTTTCCTTCGATAGAAACAAGCTTGCCTAAACTTCGTATCCTGGGCAACTCGACTGGTTCTACTGGATTGCCTGGAGGACCGGTGGTCTCAAAATTCTGCGGCATGTAAAATTCTTGCTCTTGTCCAACTGCGAAAGCGCAGAATTCCAGGCTGATGCCGATCGCTAAAGCTAGCGGCAATTCGAATACTACCAATTTTGAAACATGGAGGCACAGAGATCGCAGAGAAAGCATCGAATGATGCTGTTCATAACTCTGTGCCCTCCGTGTCTCTGTGTTTCCAAAAAACGATTGGGACTGTTGCGACAAGGCACTCTTCCGAAAGATTTTTTTATAGAAAAAGGAGAATGAATTTTTTGAATTTTCCGAATTTTCCGACATCCGCTACCTCAAAGTTAAACTATCGGGTTTGGGTTCAAGTTTCTAGAGCCATTTCTGTCACTTTGAAATTCCATGGCACCTTGAAAAGGGCTTCTTTCCGGCATACAACAAAGCCTTAATTCTCGGATTGAGGAGTTGGCACCGCCCAAAAATGTGTTGGGCAACTGCTCAATATCCCAAACTACATCAATTTTTCGAATACCGAAACAAAGAGTTGCTGAATGGCTGGAACAGGTTTGGATGATGGTTTGATCGCCTCCGATAACGTGGCAAAAGTCTTGGGCCAAGCTCTTGAAGCAGGCGATGGCTTGCTGCGATTGACTCCTGCATGGGTGCCGAGAAGCTTTTTGCACCCAGGCCGACGGATCAAACTATATCCTGGTGACCTCTACGCTTTTGGAGCCAATCGAGGCGGAATCGATGAGCGCTGGTTCTCTAGTACGACCGAGGCTGCCAACGAAGGTCGTGTATGGCACGAAGGTCTGAGCTTTTGTTTGTTCGAAGGCCAGAAATTCTTGCTAAAGGATGCTGTCGCTGAACTTGGAACCCAATTGGTGGGCGACTCGATCTATAAAAAGTATTCACGCTGGCCTGTCTATTCAAAGTTCTTTGACAATATGGGCCCTATCCCCCATCACATGCATCAATCGCAAAAAGATGCAAAGTTAGTTGGGCAAGAAGGAAAGCCTGAAAGTTATTACTTTCCTCCTCAATACAACAATGTCGACAACAATTTTTCCTATACGTTTATGGGCTTGGAGCCAGGAACGACCAAGCAGGATTTAAGACGCTGTTTGGAAAATTGGAACAAGGGTGATAACGGTATCCTAGACCTATCGCGAGCGTACCGGCTAAAACGAGGCACCGGCTGGCTGATTCCACCAGGCGTCTTGCATGCACCAGGCTCTCTATGCACCTACGAACCACAGTGGGGCAGCGATGTGTTTGGGATGTACCAATCGATAGTCGAGGGACGATACGTTCCTTGGTCGTTGTTGGTCAAAGACATGCCACCTGAAAAGCACCAGGATCTCGACTTCATAATCGGGCAACTGGACTGGGACAAGAATGTCGATACCCATTTCAAAGATAGCAACTACATTGAACCTGTGACGGACCAGCAAACCAGCGGAGTTGGCTACACAGACAAGTGGATTGTATATGGAACCATTGATAATCAACAACTTTTTAGCGCAAAAGAGCTGACCGTCGAGCCAGGTGCACGATGCCTAATTAGGGACAATGCGGCGAGTGGCTGGATCACAGTACAAGGCAAAGGACGCATTGGCAAACTCGCGCTCCAGACACCCGCCATGATTCGATTCGGGCAAAATACGGAGGACGAAGTGTTCATCAGTCACGAAGCTTCGTCGCGTGGTGTTGAAATCGAAAACACCGGCAGTGAACCACTCGTGGGGCTTCGGTACTTCGGTCCCGATGCGCACGCCAACATGCCGCTCAACGGTGCTTGGAAAACCCAATCGTAAACACCACAAGTCAGTAAACCCAATCTTTAACAAAAATATGCACCGGAGTTAGTATGCCAAATAAGTCCTCTCCAAAACTTCACAATGCTATGTGGCCCGGTTTGGTTGGAAAGGGAGATGGCCCTGGCCAAGAACCGCCGATCAGCCTCGAACACATGCTGGAGCTAACAGCTGCGGCATCGGTCAACGGCCAAAAATTTGACGGAATCGACTACTTCCTATTCTCCCCGCATACCGATCCCAACGCGAGCGATGAAGAGCTCAATCGAATTGCGGATTTGATCGCTAGCCATTCATTTTCGGTTGGATCTCTCGTGGCCCCTGTTTGGCCAGGAACGGTAGGAGATTCGGCGATGGGTGACGCCACCGCGAAGGAAAAATTCCTTTCGGCTGTCCGAATGGCATGTCGTATCTCGGGGATTTTCGAGAAGCACGGGGTTCCCAAATACGGTGTTATCCGCATTGATAGCGCCGAGTTCGGAATAGAAAAGTGGCGGCAGGACAAGAAAGCGAACACGCAATCAATTGTCGATACTTTCAAAGAAGCCGCCACCATTGCCAGAGATCATGGTCAGCGACTGGCTGCCGAAGGAGAAATTTGTTGGGCCGGAATGCATAGCTGGAAAGACATGCTGGACGTGCTCGAAGGAGTTGGGATGCCTGAGTCGCTGGGATTCCAAGCGGATCTTGCTCACACCTACTTGTATTTGATGGGGTACAACGCACCGGAATATGCGTTGCTTCAGCCTGGATACACCGAAGCTGAGTTTTATGCCGCTTACGAGAAGATGACGGATAAGCTCAGGCCCTGGACGATCGATTTTCACGTTGCACAAAATGACGGCCAAGTGCACGGCGCGGGCGCTCACGACAAGACGGGCAAGCACTGTCCTGCAGACGATCCGAACGGAAAGCTGGACATTGTTCGATGTGCAGGCTACTGGCTCAAAGATGCCGCCGCACGCGGTATTCAGCACATTTGCTGGGATGGCTGCATGTTCCCAAATGCAACACTTGAAAATCCAGCAACCTGGAACTCCATTCTCGACACGATGATCCGCGTCCGAGAGGCTCACGGATGGGAAACCACTTAAGTCAGATTATTTAAAGGGAAATCAACCATTAGCCGCAAGGCGTTAGTCAAATGGAATTCACTTTGCGATTTCGTGAACCGGTGGGCGCTAGCCCCGGGCCTGATTTCGCCAGCGAAATCGATTAAAACGCGCTAAGGGTAATTAATAATCGGGGCGAAGCAGTGCACAAATCAGACCTGCACAATAAAGACCTCCACAATACATTTCGACCCACTCACTCACTCTTAAATAAGATTGCTGGAACGCAAATGAAAGAACTACGCATTGGCATGATCGGCTATGGGTTTATGGGCAAGGCACACTCGAATGCCTACGCTCAAGCGAATCATTTTTTTCCTTGTGGAATTAAGCCGATCATGAAGGCCCTGTGTGCACGCAACGCAGAGAAGGCCCAATCGTTCGCCACCAATTGGGGTTATGAATCGATCGAAACCGATTGGCGTAAATTGCTTGAGCGAAACGACATTGATGCGGTCGATATTTGCACTCCCAACAACATTCACAAGGATATTGCGATCGCTGCTGCGAAGGCTGGCAAGATGATTCTTTGCGAGAAGCCGTTGGCAATGAACGCTGCCGAAGGCGAAGAGATGTGTGAAGCGGTTGAGAAAGCGGGCGTCGCGAATATGGTTTGGTATAACTACCGTCGGGTCCCGGCGGTATCTCTTGCAAAGCAGATTATCGATTCGGGCAAGCTCGGTCGCATCTTTCATTATCGGGCCAATTTTCTGCAGGACTGGACCATCAACGCGGACGTTCCACAGGGTGGCGCGGGCACTTGGCGATTGGATGTCGAAGCGGCGGGTAGCGGCGTGACAGGCGATTTGCTCGCCCACTGCATCGATACGGCACTATGGCTAAACGGTTCTATCGTCGACGTATCGGCGGTCACTGAAACCTTTGTCAAAGAACGAATGCACTCCGAGACAGGTACGAAGCAGCCGGTTGGTATCGACGACGCTTGTTCGTTCCTTTGTCATTTCGGCAATGGCTCTTTAGGATTGTTCGAATCGACCCGGTACGCTCGCGGACACAAGGCGTTGTACACGCTGGAGATCAATGGCGAACACGCTAGTATCGCTTGGGATCTACACGATCTGCATCGGCTCAAGTATTTCGATCATGCCGATGAGTCGATCGTTCGCGGTTGGAGGAGCATTCACGTTTCCGATGGTGATCAACCTTACATGGGGAATTGGTGGGTACCAGGATTGCAGATTGGTTACGAACACTCGTTCATCCACCAAGCCGCCGATTTTCTGAAGAGCCTCGAAACGGGTGAACAAGCCCATCCGTCGTTCCGGGATGCACTTGAAACTCAAAAAGTTTGCGATGCCGTTTTGGCCAGTGCAAAGAATCGCCAATGGGCGGATGTAGGATAATGAATTCCATCATGAAAGACCTAGCATTTGTGTTATTATTGGGTTGCTTTTCAGGACTATCAACTGCCATTGATGACGAAACAGTCGAAGGCAGGGTGACGCGGATCATAGATGGCGACTCTATCCTGGTGACCGATTCGAAGTCCGTGGAATACGAAGTCCAGTTAGAAGGAATCGACGCACCTGAGATCAAACAGGACTTTGGTAAGGAATCGACAGAGGGGCTCTCGAAGATGCTCAAGGATAAAACGGTTCGGATCCATTGGAAAAGCAAAGACAATTTCGAACGCCCATTGGCCCAGGTTTATGTTGGAGACAGGCACATCAATATGGAGATGATCCAAACTGGAATGGCCTGGCATTTCAAGCGGTATAACAAAGACGAAGAACTTGCCAAAGCAGAGACTGCCGCTAAGCACGCCATGAAAGGTCTTTGGGCCAAAGAGTCGCCTGTCGCTCCATGGGACTATCGCAAAGAAAACAAAGCCCCTGACAAGCCCCTGAAACGGTAGGGGGTCTATCGCTAGCCAGTTTCGCTGCGAAGGAATACGCTCATTCCGAAGACCTCTTCGAATAGGTCACCCGATTGACGGACCGTCAATTGCTCCAGCGACACGTCTTCGATTCCATGCGTCGCAATCGTTAGACGATCTCCGTCGCGGCGGCATCGAATATTGCTGATGCGTTGTGACCGCGATTCATCCAATGCAATAGCAAGCCTAAGAATTGCGGCAAGCTTGGCAACTGCCACCCGATCGTTGCGGTCCAGCGTTGCGTAGCCCTCGTGATCTGGCTGTGGAGAGGAACGACGATGGTATCGAACAATCAAAGCCACCAACAAAACATCCCGAACGGAAAGTCCAAACAACTCGCTGTTGCGAATGATATACATCGCATGCTTGTGATGGCTTCGGGCATTGATAAAAGTGCCGATTTCATGCAGCAGTGCAGCCAAATAGAGGACCAGTTCCATGCGTTGATCAAGCTGATGTTCCTCGACCAAGTCCGAAAATAACTTGCGAGACAAGGTCGCAACGTGCCGAGCATGCGTTTCGTCAAAGGCCAGTTTGCGTCCCAAGTTGATGGCGGAACGAATGATTTGATTTCGAAACTCAGCCGTCCAAGCATCGCGAACCGCTAAATCGCTTAGGAGTCCATCTCGTAAATTGGTATCGGCAATGTAAATCTGCTGGCATTGAAATTCTTTTGCTAACAATACGTAACTCATGAGCCCAGGCCAAACCGTATCCGCATCAGCGTAAGTCAAACCAAACCGTGCGACCAAGTCTTCTTCTTTTAGTGCGCTGACCAACTTTGCAAACTCCATCAGCCCATCGACCGGGACGCTGCAAATCTGGTTGTTGAATTCTGCTCCCGGCACGTTGGCGGCGGCGAGCCGAACATCACCTCCAATTGCAACCATTTGAATCTGTTTGTCGGAGTCGACGTGTTCGTAGATTTGGTGCACAAGGCGATGGATTTGGCTTTCAATGATGGCACGTTGTTTTGCTTGCGACGTATTCAGTTTGTCAACTTGCTCAAGCAGTCGCAGCGAACCCAAACGGTAGGTGTTCGAGAACAAGACGTTACCACCTCGTACCACCAAAATCTCCGTGCTCCCGCTGCCGACTTCGACGACGATCGTTTTGACAGATGCAAGAGCAGGGTTGGCTTGTAGTAGCGGTTGAATACCCATGTAGGTAATACGATTCACCTCGGCCTCGTCCAACGATTCGACTTCTAGACCGGTCGCAATGTACATGCGGTCGATAAACGCCAAGCGATTGCTGGCCTCGCGAACTGCACTGGTCGCCACCACGCGGACTTGGTCAGGGCGAGAAATGCCGAACTCTTGCATGAGGCGGCGGTAGCTTTTTAAAACCACCGCGCATTCCTCGATGCTTTGGCGACGAATACGTTGGATCGTAAACGTATCTTTCCCAAGTGAAACCGCTTGGGAAACCTCTTCCAGGATTCGAACGGTTCCACGCGGGTCGATTTCGGCAATTGCCATCCGAACGCTTGTCGCTCCAATGTCCACTACAGCTACGGGGCGAGCGGCAGTGGAAACTGCGGCGGTGGAGGTCCGATTCATGGGAACAGATGACATAAGGTTTGGTTTGCAGAAGTCCAATTTCAAAGTTAGATTGCCAAGCAATCGATGATAGCTTTTAGTTCCTTTTGTTTGTAGGCTGTTATTGAACCGAAATCTCGATTCGATTTCGATCTTTTATCTTTTTTGGAAAATAGCTAAGGTTTCGACAGGAGCGGGAGCACATTGCTTCCTGACACAAAATTCCTGAGTCAACCGACTTTTCTGGAGATGCAAGCATGGACGCCGGGGCAAAAATCAAATCCTTTATGGTTGCGTTGGCAGCCACTTTCGCAGGGGTATCCTCGGTCTACAGCGACGACGCCGATACCGCTTTGCCTTGCAAAAGCAAGCAATGCCAAACGGTTGCGGGATTAGCTGTCGAGTGTATCGATGGAGTTTGTTGTGAAGGAAAAGTTTGTGAGGCGGGGAAATGTTCGGCAAGTCAATGCGCGGTTGAAAACGTTGCTACGTGCGATGAAACGGCCCACGCAATGTCGCCAGCACATGCTGGTTTTGCTGCATTTGTTAGCGATTGGTTTTCAAAAAGCCCCAAATTATCAGCTGAGGTGGCAATTCATTTCGGCACATCGCCGAAGATTAGGGACGTACCTGTAGATGTCTATGTCCAAGGCGGGCAAACCGGCCGATTTTCAATTGGCAGTTCCGTCAACAGCGATTTGGGAGTGACAGGTAATTTCGTCTTCGCGGAACGGAACTTCGATCTACTAAATCCCTCAAGTGACAAGCCAATCGGTGCTTCCCTCAATGCTGTCCCGCAAATCGCTAAACCTATGCGGTTCACCGAGCGGATTCCGCGAATTCAACTCGGTGATCTGATTGGCGAAGTCATCCTATGCGGCCATCGCATTTGTTCAGGAACCAAGTGCTATGACGTCAAAGACGAGCCCATTTCCGATTCCGCCTGCGACAAAACCGAAGAATCCAGTGCCAACCAAGGAGTCGAAGAAGAACAAATTCTGGTACTCCCAATTGCTCCGCCTGCACCTCCAGGAGTCGATATCGCTTTCTATAATAATGGAAACGATGAAACCGAAGCGGCATCGATTTTGCGAAACAGCGGGCTGAGCGGTGTCAACATCTCCTTGCCTGTTACGACCGTTGTCGACTTGCTCGTCGCCAAAACGGATCTGTCTACTCGATTAGAAATGACTTGCCAGTTGATGGATGAGCGTCAAATGGCGATGGAACATATTCAATCGCTAGCAAATCGAAACGCAGCCTTATCTACCCAACTCGCAGTAGCGGAAGCCCGAAATCAAATGTCGGACGCTTTGACAGCAAGCGTGGTGGAACGCGCTGAATTGGCAATCCGGCTCGCATCCGTCGAACCAAAATCGGGTCAGCTACAGGGATCAGCCAATGTGGTCCAAACGATTCAAGAAGATCTTTCGAACATTCGCCGTCAGATCGCTTTGCTCCGACGATCACCAGTCCCGTTTGCTCCAAGTTATGTTGGCATGCAAAAACTACAACCCTACATACCGACCGCACAGCTACCAGGGTCGCAATGAAAGGATGCTGAGACGACCTGCGCTGGCGATGATCCTGACTGCGCGCATGCGACATCGATCAAGTAGCATCCATAAAGCGAGTGTTTCATGTTGGGCATAAGACGGATTTGACGACTGCTCCTGAATGCATTTTTTCGAATGCCTCGTGCCATTCAGCGATCGGCCACACACCGCCAATAATCGGCTTGACGTCCAACTGCCCGCATGAGAGCAACGCTATAACTCGTTCCCAAATCGACCAATGATGGCTGAAACTTCCTTGGAGTGTTACGTTTTTCTGGACCAGTTGATCCATGTTGAACCCGAGCGGCTGGGGCCCCCAACCTACCTTGCTGATCCAGCCAGCGGGACGAACCAAATCCAATGCGATTTTGAGCGTGATGCTTGCACCCGCAGCGTCAATGATGCCATCAGCACCCAACCCATCCCTCTGCGTGGCCCAAGCTTTTGCGTCCCCAATAATCACTTCGCAGCCATATTTCTTTGCAATTTCCAATCGATGCCGGTCTGGCTCTAACCCGACCAATGCAACCTGGGCTCCGCAAAGTCTCGCCATAGCGGCACATAGGATTCCTATGGTACCCGGTCCCAAAACAACGATTCGATCGCCTGGTTCGATGTGAGCGTTTCGAACGACTGCGTTGTATGCGACGCAGCAGGGTTCAGTCAAACAGGCTTGTTCGAATGGCAAGTTGTCTGGAATGCTATGCAAAATTCGAGCCGGGACACGAACGAACCGAGTCATTGCGCCGTTGACACCATAGCCAAATCCTTTTCGGGTTGGATCGAGGTTGTACAATCCGCGGCGGGTCATCGGGTTATTCTGGCTAACGATGGCAGCTGTTTCGCTAACCACACGGTCTCCTTCTTGCCAACCCTCGACTCGCTTGCCGATTTCGAGAATCGTACCACCGAATTCGTGACCTAAAACAACGGGGTAGTTGACAGGCCAAGAATGGTCAGCCGTCCATTGATGTAAATCGCTACCGCAGACGCCAACGTTAGCGACTTCGAGAAGAATGTCTTCTTCACCGATCTCAGGGCGCTCGATTTCGCGGATCTCAACGGAGTGCTTTTCGGGTGAGTAGTTTACAACTGCGGCTGATTTCATGATTTGGTTTTTTGTTTTTGGGTAAGTGTAGTTGTAAGACCCGAGGTGCGATTTACCTTGCGAATTCGCCAGCGAATTCGGGCCCGGGGCTAGCGTCCACCGGTTCACGAAAACACATAGTGAGCGGCATTGGGCTTGCGTCCTGCCGCGCAGTTTAACACCATTTCTTAAGGAGCGACGGATTTGTGAATTGCATCGCAAATCATTCTAAGCGAGCTTTCTAAATCGCCGCTGGCGGTTTTGAACGCATCCGCATCAATGGTCAACGGTGCCCCAAGTACGACCAACGGGGCACCGTAGGCTGGGCATTGAATCGCTTGTTCTAACGTTAAGCCCCCGACGGCTTGAACTGGGATTTTCACAGCCTGGGCTACCTGTCTCAATTGATCGAGAGGGCTCGGCATGCGTTCGCCGCGAGCGGCAATGCCGCGGCGTTCGTCGTAACCAATATGGTGAATCACGAAGTCGCATCCAAGATCCTCAAGCCATTTTGCACCCGCGACCATATCAGGGCAGATCATATTGTCACCCATGACTTTGACGCCAAAGTCCCGACCCGCCTTGACGACGCAGCGAATCGTTTCTTCGTGAGCCCGAGCCATCACGACCACGTGTGTCGCGCCAGCTCCAGCCATCATCTGCGCTTCGAGGTATCCGCCGTCCATGGTCTTGAGATCGGCGATGATCGGCGTGGTTGGGAATGCGGCCCGCAAGGCTCGAATGCCATGCAGTCCCTCCGCCAAAATGAGCGGTGTTCCCGCTTCGAGCCAGTCGACTCCAGCTCGCATGGCCATGGCGGCTGTTTCGAGTGCTTCGTCGATGTTGGTTAGGTCGAGGGAGATTTGAACGATGGGGTGCATGATGGAGTGGAGTGGAGTGGAGTGGAGTGGAGTAATGGGGGGATCGCGGCTGCGCCGGTTAAACATAATCGCGGCTGAGCCGGTTAAACGAGGACAATTACGCGTAGTCTTTGGATAGTTGTTGGATGATCTTTTTGATTTCCTTGCGGCCTTCAGCTGGTTCGAGCAGTTGGGCTTCGTTGCCTAGCTTCAGGACGTTTGGGATAATTTCCATGGGATGGTACGCAGGGACTTTCATGATGCAGGAGCCGTCGCTTTCGAATTCCAGTTTTTGGTCTGCATGCCAGGGTTCCTCTTGAATCCAACGAGCGGCGTTTCGCGATAGTTTAATCGTATAAGTTACCGGTTTGTCACCTCCACTGAAAATTCCAACGCTTTTTCCGAGATGCTCCTCCAGGTCCACTTCTTCGTCGGCCTTGAACCATTCGTCGAGCGCGGTCGCTTTAGTGAATCGATCCAGTTTCCAATGCCGAAGTCGTTCGTCAGCGTCAGCATCTTCACTCTTGCCCGATTCAATGGCGACGACGTAGATGCTGCTTTGGTACATGACTAAACCATAGGGTTCCAGCCAGCGTGTCGCTATGGGCTTGCCGATGGCCTCGTATTCTATCTCGAGTTTGCGATGTTCCTGTATGGCACGGTTGATCGTCTTGAGGATGCCCTGCTGTTTTTCGTAGGTTTTAGCAGGGACGCCGAGAACACGAAGAGTCCGGCGATAGCGTTGATAATGGTCCCAGACCCCTACGGGGAGTTGCTCGCGAACTTTGTTCCAGAACCCTTCGATGCCTTGCCAAAATTGCGTTCCTACGAGGGGCAAGAGAAGATCGCGGCCCATCGAAAGAGCGATGAGTTCGCTGGAGGTGATAGCGATTTTGTGGAGCCCCTTTTCGATACGGCTCATCTTCCAGACTTTTCCGGTCTGAGTTTCCTCGGTAATGATGTGCATGCCAGCCGCTTGGAGTGCTTCTATGTCTCGGCGAATACTGCGAACGTGCAAAGTGCCGATCCCAAGTTCCTGGACGACGGAATCGCGAAGATCTTCCAGCGTCGCACCGTACCGAGAACGTTCGAGGATTTGAATGATTTTGTGTTGTCGTATAAGTTGTTCGTTGCGAGCCACTGACCATTCCTTTGATGCAAAAATCTCGTTTCAACGGAAACAAATCTACCTAACACGGATTATTCATAACCCATTGTGCTCTGCCACTCATTTTGCGACTTCGTGAACCGGCGGGCGCTAGCCCTGGGCCTAAATTCACTGGCGAAATCGCTTAAAACGCAGACCGAAGCTAGCGAAAAAAGTCCAACGTGAGTGCCATTAGCCTAACGCCTATCGGCGGATCAATAAATCGCCCGTGAATAATCCAAGCTATAGTGTAGCCCATTTGCTCGGTAGCCCAAGCCTATCCTGAAAATGAATACCGAGCAGCGAATCCACAGTCCAGCTTGCGACCCGCCAAATCCACTAGACTGGCTTGAGATATTTCGCAGCTCGAAACACATTCGACTCCATGTTGCTGTGCAAGTTTCTCATTGATATCGCGAATGGCGATATGTGATGAATGGCCACAAAGTAGCACGGCCCGGCGCTGGTCTGAAAGCAATTGCCAGCAATCCGTCAACAACGCCATCAAATGGCGATGGATTTCCCACCTCGTGCCCTTGCCTCCATTTCCATAAGTTGGCGGGTCGAGCAGGATCGCTTCATATTGTGTGTTGCGTCTAAGTTCGCGTTTTACAAAGGTAGCGGCATCGTCGACTATCCACCGAATAGATGCGGTACCAAGATCCGAATAGTCACAATTCTCTCGAGCCCATGCAACCGTTGGTTTAGAGGAGTCCACGTGGGTCACCGCACAACCGGCTCTGGCTAAAGCGAGGGTGGTTGCCCCAGTATACGCGAACAGACTGAGGACTCTCGGCGCCTTGGCTAGTATTGCGCCATCAAGCGGAATTCTCTCCAAGAGCCATGGCCAATGTCCCCAATGTTCAGGAAAGACGCCAACTTGCCCAGCCGGAGTAGGTTTGAGAAACATTCGAATACCATCGCACACGCAGAACCAATTATCTTTGGTCGTTGATCCCGTTGGTGCTCTGGAGTTAAGGTAATGCCAACGGTCCTTTTCTGTGAGTGAGTAGGAAAGATCCCTCTTATCCCAAAGGCTCGAACCCTTTTTCGAAGACATGGCACTGGGACAGGGACGATCTACGATCAGGTCACCGAATTGCTCCAGTTTTCGACCTAATCCGAAATCAAGCAATCGATAATTGGACTCGGGAATAGTCGTTTGGTTCATTTACTACCGATGGCATGCGTGGGGGGGCGAATCGGACTATTTTAGCCGGCTGGGTCGCTGGCCTGCGATGTCAATTCTCAATTTCAAGACGATTCTCGAACTCGGATTTACCGGCCGACACTAACGGTCCGCTCAATGCTTAGCTACAATAGTCACGCTTCTATGTGCCTCCCCCTCCTAAATTCTGAAATCCCTACCCATGTCCTGTCCACTTCACGAACGAATAATTTTTTTAGGTTTTCTAACTCTATTTGCAGCACTGAGCGACAGCGTTGCCATGTGCCAAGCACCCAAAGCCAACGAGGATGAATCGCTCGTTGTGATGAGCCCGCTGCCAGATCCATTGCTACGTGTGGATGGGACCCGTATTACGGATGCAAAAGACTGGCCGGTTCAACGCGCTCGATGGTTGCAGATTATTGCTGAGCACGAATACGGAATCGCACCCACCGAAAAAGCGGCCGTCACTTGGGAGCTTGTCGAACAAGGACTAATGAACAACGACAAGACAAAGCGACAGCAATTCGTTGTCCACCTCAAAACCGATGCGGCATCACTCGATATCGACTTCGTTTTGTTGACACCCAATCAACCAGGAAAAGTCAGAGGAACTTTCCTTGGTTTGAATTTCCAAGGCAACCACACGATTGATTCGTCACCTGCTTTACGGCTTCCCAAAAGTTGGGTCGCTAACGATTCAAAAACGGGTGTGACGGAGAACCGCGCAACCGAAAGCATTCGTGGCGCCCAAGATAGACGATGGCCCATCGCCGAAATCAACGAACGCGGCTACGCAGTCGCGACGGCATACTACGGGGATATTGACCCGGATTTTGACGACGGATTCAAGAACGGCGTCCACTCTCTCTTTCCATTGCATCGAGCTTCCTCCGAAAATCGCGAGCGTTGGGGCACCATCGCCGGTTGGGCATGGGGTCTATCTCGGCTCATGGACGTTTTGATTCAGCAACCCAATATCGATCCTGATAAAGTAGCTGTAATTGGACATTCACGATTGGGAAAGACGTCCCTTTGGGCAGGCGCATCCGACCCGCGTTTTTCCATTGTCATCGCAAATAATTCTGGCTGCGGTGGTGCAGCCTTGGAACGCCGCAATTTTGGCGAAGCCGTGGCTCGCATCAATACTTCTTTTCCGCATTGGTTTTGTCCCAAGTTCCAGGATTATAACCAGAACGAGTCTGCGATGCCATTCGATCAACATACACTCTTAGCATGCATTGCACCTCGCCCTGTTTACATCGCGAGCGCTACCAAGGATCTTTGGGCTGATCCCAAAGGAGAGTACTTGAGCGGTTGGTACGCGTCACCTGTTTACCAATTGCTTGGTTACAATGGCCTGCCGTCGGAGGTGCCGCCCGCTTCCGACATCAGTGTCGGCGACCGTGTCGGCTATCACAATCGCACAGGGACTCACGATATTCTCTCTTTCGATTGGCAGCAATATATGAACTTCGCGGATCGGCACTGGAAATAGTCGACCGATCGTTGTCGACCTCAGCCTACTCTAGTTCGCCCTACTCCAAATCGCCGAGTTGTTCGCGAAGCCTCCTGAGGATTCGGCTCTTGGCCTGCCGGATGGTCGACGGAGAAAGTCCCAACTCCTTGGAAACGATCGACGTATCAATGCCATCGACCACGGTTCTTTCAAAGACCGTCCAAGACTGCGATGTGAATTCGCCTCGAACTTGTTCTATGGCTCGCCGGGTTAACGAACCGATATCGAAAGGCTCACTTGGTTCGTCTCGCATCCAGTCTTGCTCGGAGACAACCGATCGAAAGAAGCAAACAGATGCTCCAAGACGACGGGGCGAGTTCCATCCGAAGAAGCTCGGTTTCAACGGGAAGTTCGAGCGATCGGTGAACTCGAATATCCGTCGATTGTGACTGCAATTGATGCCGGAGAATTTCAAGGCACCTTACAGGAGCTTTGGACGAAGACGGACGATTCGCCGACGGAATGGGCTCCTTACTTGAAACGCGCTATCGTCAAGGATCCATGGGGAACGCTATACGATTACAAGCCAGACGGCGCCCGATTGCAAATACGATCATATGGCCCTGATCGCAAAGAAAACACAGAGTACGCCATCACAAACCTCGAATGACCGACGCCCAAAGGCAACCGGAATCGAGGTCCGCCTACTGATCCATTTTGGCAATCCGAAACTCGGAACCAAACGATTCATACGACACAACTGAATCGATCAGCGAATGGAAATCATCCAGTACAGCTTGTCCATCCATGTTCATTTTTTTTGCTCGAAAACTTGTGCATAGGTGCTTACTTAGACCCAACGACCAATCCAGATAAACCCGTTCTCTTTGATTGCAGCCTGCTCAAAAACGGTGGCTAGTACAGAACCAAAAAAAACGCCCCCTGTTTTGGCAGGAGACGTTTCAGATTTACCAGCGTTTCGTGGAAAATTGGTTTGATATTCGAATTTACTTGGCCGGTGGCATGATCACCGAGTCGATAATGTGAATGACACCGTTCGAAGCATCGACATCGGTCGCAAGGATCTTGGCATCGTTGACGAAAGCTCCCTTATCGTTGGCTTTGATGACAACCGATGAACCTTGAACGGTCTTGGCAGACTTCGCAGCTACGGCAGCTTCGGAGTACACTCGACCAGCCACAACGTGATACGTTAGGATTCCAGCAAGAGTCGCTTTGTTCTCAGGTTTGAGAAGATCAGCGAGGGTTGCAGCAGGAACTTTGGCAAATGCTTCGTCCGTTGGAGCGAAAACAGTGTAAGGGCCAGGACCGCTCAACGTTTCAACCAAGCCGGCTGCCTTGACGGCTGCGAGCAATGTTTTAAATTTACCAGCCTTGTCCGCTACCGCCGGAATACTATCCGATGCAGGCAGAATTACCGAGTCAATGACATGGATGACACCGTTGCTGCAAGCGATGTCTGTCGTCACCACTTTGGCTCCGTCAATATTGACTGTCTTACCATCTACTTTGACATCAACTCGTTGACCATTGAGCGTAACCGCTCCATTGACCTTGACAACATCCGAAGCCATGACTTTACCACTTACAACGTGGTAGGTCAAAATTGCAGCTAGCTTTGCTTTATTTTCTGGCTTGAGAAGACCTTCAACAGTTCCGGCTGGCAACTTGGCGAAAGCGGCATCGGTTGGAGCAAATACCGTGAATGGACCAGCACCCTTGAGAGCACCAACAAGGTCAGCGGCACTCAAAGCAGCAGCGAGAGTCTTGAAGCTGCCTGCAGCAACGGCCGTGTCAACAATGTTTTTATCCGCTGCAAAAGCGAAAGGTCCGCAACTTGTAACGGCGGCCATAGCTAAACTAAATAAATGTGACTTCATTTTGATCTTAATTTCCGTGGGAGAACGTGGGAGGGTACCTCAAGTCAAACTTGAGGATCCGATTGGAACGGTCGCGACTCGTTGGGTGACTATACGGGATTGTCAACTGAGTAGATGCATACTTGCAATTAAGTTTAAGACAAAAACTTTAGACTTAATCGCCTGAGAATATTTTGTTTCTCTAGCACTTGACGAGCCTCTACCATAATAGAGTCTGAAATGCCGTAATCTCTCCAAGGGGACCGACTGGTCCTCGCTCAAACCTGATGAAATGCAATGAGTGAAACATCGATAAACATCAGGGCAGTGATCGTCGGTGCATCGGGTGGAATAGGCCAAGCGGTATGCAGTCAACTCGCCAAATCTGGCGGTGAGGCTTTTTTGATTGGTCGTTCGGTGGATAAGCTGAAGGAGATGTCGCAAGCGTACGGATGGGGATATGCCGTCGCGGACGGGAATGATTGGACACAGCTCGACGGAGTCGTATCGAGTGCCGAGGGTTTACTTGGTGGAATCAACGCCGCGATCAATTTGGCTGGCTCGGTATTACTGAAACCTATGCATCTAACCAGTCGCGCAGAGTGGGACGCAACCGTTGGTGCAAATCTGACATCTGCCGCTGGACTCCTAAAGTGCTGCGTTCCACGTATGATTCCAAACGGTGGTTCTATCGTCTTGATGAGTTCTGCAGCAGCCTCCATCGGATTGTCGAATCACGAAGCTATTGCGGCTTGCAAAGCAGGCGTTGAGGGCATGGTTCGATCCGCAGCAATGACCTATGCAGCCAAGCAAGTGCGAGTCAATGCTGTCGCCCCTGGACTCGTGCAAACTCCACTGACGGAGAGAATCTGGGGAAATCCTAGGTCTGCTGAAGTTTCGCTCTCGATGCATCCTCTTGGACGATTCGGACAACCGGAGGACATTGCGCGTGCAATACTTTGGCTCGCATCTCCAGAGCAATCTTGGGTAACAGGTCAAACGATTGGCGTGGACGGTGGACTTGGCAAGCTAAAAGGGGTGGCCAGATAGCTACTTCCAAAACGGGATATCCCGTCGCGGAAGCAGAGACTCGTCGGAATTCTCTAGCCAATAAGTCGAATCCTGTGACTTAGTACAGGCTACCCTGTGGGTATCATTGGATGATTCTAAGTCCACCTTGTTGGTTTGCGATTTATCGATCACAAGTCGTTTCGAAAAGTCCCGTGAATGGATAGAAACTCCACCGCTAACGATTGCTGCCATCGATTGATTGGGCATCCGATGGGTGGCAGCTACGGAGTCGATTTCAAGTGGCGTTACCGGTAGTCGCGGCTGTAGTTCTGGATTGTCGATAGCCAAAAAGGGCTTCCCGTTTCCGTTTTGAATTTCATGCCGAACTATTTCTAATGCAATGGCCAAGTCAAATACATGTCGCAGTCGACCGTAGACTGGATAGTCTCGTTGCAATCTGTCCAAGTTGAGTGTGAATTTCTTTGCGAAGGTATCTGCGGCGAAGTCCGGTGAATTTGTCAGGACTCGCTCACCTAAAGCATTCATCATTTGGGCTTCGCTGAGAACTTGGATATTCGACGAAGCGAAATGGTAAATCTTGCGATCGGGATCCATGGGGATCTTGTGATCCGTTGCAGAAAACCACCATCGGACCATGCTTGCATCGGTACCGTTGCTCGAACCGGTAAAAATCTCTTTTTCTTTCCAATAGGATTTCATTTGGGTCGGACAGGGCTCTAAGCCAAGACCCAAACGTTTCATGTGTGCATCAGCGATCAAGAGCGCATAACCAGTAGGCGAATCCTGATTCAGCCCGATCACCTTGGCGTGTTGTTTGCCAAGCTTTTGACGCCATAGTTCCGTCCACCGTTCGGGTTGCCGTTGCAGGGAACGCATCGACGACGTGCTTCGAGCCATTTCATAAGCAGCGGTCAATCGCGCCGGGTCTGGATTGATTGAGCATCCGAATTCTCCTATGTTTCCTAAAACGTGCGGGGCGACACCGAGCAAGTCCTCAAGCAGAACTGGTGGCAAGCGTGTATCCGGATTCAATAAATCTCCGAGCGTGTTGGCTACGAGATTGCCGGCCGGTCCGCCTAGGTACCACTCTTGCGACGCTTTGTCGAATGCCAAGTAGTCAATCCGATAGAGTCCACCCAGCAACTCCATAGCAATACTGGCTCGCAATCTCTTCGGGTCTCGCGAGCGTTCGGCGACCTGTTGGTCCAATTGATGCAATGAAATCCAGCGCAGGGACGTCGCCTGTTGCCACTCGCCCAAATTAGTGAGCGAAATAGTTGGCGGGTTCATGGTCTTATCTTGATCGCGAGGTAGATTGCGCGATGTCAGTAGGGTCTTAGTCGGGTCCAAGCGCTCAATCAAACCCTTGGGGTCGATTCGTACTCCTTGACGGTACGGAATTGCAGTTGCCGTGCCACCATTGACTGCCCATTCTGCGTCAATAACGCTTTCGATCAAACCAATCAAAGCGGTGTAATCTGCAATCGAGGCGCCTCCGTTGGGACGTTGTTCGTTACTGTTTTGATGCAGTTCGCTCAGCCATTCCAATCGCTGTTGACTCCTAAGCGATCGGAGTTCCGAAACTGCAGTCTTGGTTTTCCCCGCGAGCACTGAATCTCTGACCCGTTTCAGACTCCCTGAATCGGACCCAATCGGGGAATCGGCATTGGCGAATCGATATCCGTCGACTAGGCCCTGTGAAAAAACAACAACGAGGACTACAACAACCAACCGCATGATTGATCCTCCATGAATAAATGGAAACCATCTAAACTAATATGGTCGGCGAATCGAGGAGCGGCTAAGTGTATCGTCAATCGCCCCCTCAGGCGATTCGTACCACTCCAAAATTTCCAAAACGGATGACACTTTTCGCTGAACGCTTCGAAAAAATGGCTTTCGTTAAACTTTGCCCAGGTCACGCTCGTAAGATGATGGCAAAAATGGAACAGCAAGGTCATTCCGTGATGCATTACGAAAATATCGAGGGGGGCACGGTGGTGCGGCAAACAATCGCCAGTCCGCATTCATGCAAGCGATCGCTTAACCATTCCTCAAGCAACAGCTTTTTGGCGAATAGTGAGTTGGCACGCCAGCGTGCAATGGTGGTGGTTTTAGATTAAACTACGTCCAACCGTATGTTCCTACGCCGTGTCGTTATTCAAATGCTTGACGAACGGGAAATGAATCGATGCAAAAGAACTCGACCAGCATGCAACAGCAACACAGCATTGGGCGTTTCTGTAAAATTACGTTCTTCATTTGTTGCCTCGCTTCGAATGCAATAGCCCAGGTGGATTTCGCTCGCGAAGTCCGACCCATATTCCAGGAACACTGCTACGAGTGTCACGGACCCGACAAGCAAAAGAGTGGCTATCGTCTCGATGTCCGAGAGGTCGCTCTGAAAGGCGGCGATATGGGTGAAGCCGCGATCGTACCGAAGGAAGCGGCGAAAAGCCCACTCTTCCGTTTCGTGAATGGCGACGATGACGAGTCGCTGATGCCGCCAAAGGATAGCGGCAAACCGCGACTTACGAACGAGGAACTAAAGAAGATTCAAACGTGGCTGGATGAAGGAGCGATTTGGCCTGACGAATTTTCTGGGCAGAAACGGCAAGCAAGTTCACATTGGTCACTGAGACCCTTGGTCTTGCCCGCCGCCCCAAATGCTTCGAGCAATGCAATCGACGCGTTCGTTCATGAAAAGCTTGCACAACAGAAACTTGCTCTTTCCCCCGAAACCGATAGGCAGACCCTCATTCGACGATTGAGCTTCGATCTGATCGGATTGCCTCCAAGTCCCGATGAAATCGATGCCTTTGTTTCCGACCGATCGTCTGAGGCATATCAAACGCTGGTGGATCGACTGCTTGCCTCGTCGCATTATGGCGAACGCTGGGGTCGGCATTGGCTCGATATCGCTCGCTATACGGAGAGCCAAGGCTTCGAATACGATCGGCTACGCGACAATGCATGGCACTATCGGGACTATGTTATCAAGAGCTTCAACAACGACAAGCCATACACGGAGTTCATGAAGGAGCAGATTGCGGGCGATGTCATGGAGCCGATGACGCAGGATGGAATTGTCGCAACAAGCTTGCTCGTTTGTGGACCTTGGGACCAAGCGGGCAATAGTCAGAAGAACGCGACCCAGCGAGCCATCACCCGCGAAGACGAACTCGAAGACATGATCGGTGTCGTTGGTCAATCGTTTTTAGGCCTGACGGTTAATTGCGCTCGATGCCATGCTCACAAGTTTGATCCCATTCCACACGAAGAATATTATCGGATCAAGTCGGTGTTCGAAGGGGTTAAGCACGGTGAACGCGGAATCGCAACCGTTGAGGAATCCAAGTCTCATAACCTCTTGCAAAAGGAGCTTGAGATTGAGATTGATCGGGCCAACAAGACGATGGCTCGCATTGAAACAGAGGCCTCCAAGCAGGCCATCGCTAAACGCCAATCGGGTTCATCCGAACCGGGGCCTGTACCCTTTGCCAAATGGACTTTCGATGGAACAGCAACCGAAGTAATGCCTGGTAAACTCAAGGGGGGAGCGGTCATAAAAAAACTGGAGTTCGATAGCGGCGTGCTTCATCTTCCTAAGTCAGGTGCCTTTTTCGAAACGGCATCGTTAACTAAAGAGATTCGTGAAAAAACTCTTGAGGCGTGGGTATCGCTTGCTAATCTTGATCAGGGCGGAGGGGCCGCGATTGCGATCGAAACAGGGAACGGCCATACGTTTGACGCAATCGTGTTCGGTGAAAAGCAGCCAAAAAAATGGATGGCTGGAAGCGAGGGTTTCTCACGAACCAGTGAGTTAGACACTCAGGAAGAGTCTTCAGACCCCAATACGTTTATCCACGTTGCTATCGTTTATGCATCCGACAACAGCATCTCCCTATTCCGCAATGGAGTGCCATTAGGCAAGCCCTACACGCCGACGACTCCGCTTGTTACGTTTCTGGCTGGCGATGCGCATGTGCTGCTCGGTCGACGGCATACGGGTGGAGGACGGCCTTGGCTCACCGGTGAAATCAAACAAGCTGCACTCTACGATCGAGCATTGAGCAACGAGGAAGTGTCGGCATCGTTTCGAGCTGGAGGGTTTGCCGCAACCAAAGCGGAGGTCATGGCCAGTTTGACTCTAGAGCAAAGCGATAATCATTCGGCTGCGTTAGACAACTTGCAGCGTGCCAAACGATCGCTCGCGAATTTAAAAAAACTACCTGTCTCGTATACAGGAGTTCGCGTTCAGCCTCCGATAACGAAGCGATTAAAGCGGGGTGATGTCAATTCGCCGGATGAAGATGTGACGCCAGGTGCGTTGTCGGCGGTCTTTGAGCTGGAACCGGACTTTGGACTCGCTGCCGATTCGCCTGAGAAGGAACGACGACTGAAATTCGCGGATTGGCTTTCGGATGTTCGCAATCCACTGCCTGCCCGCGTTATGGCAAACCGAGTTTGGCATTTGCACTTTGGCCAAGGGCTGGTTGCGACGCCGAATGATTTCGGAGTAAGCGGCGAACGTCCGAGTCATCCAGAATTGCTCGACTGGCTGGCGGTAAAATTCGCAGAAAGCGGTTGGAGTGTGAAATCACTGCACCGGTTGATAGTTCATTCGGCCACTTATCGACAAGCGTCGAAGCACATTGATTCGGCTGCTACGATCGATGCAGACAACCGACTGCTTTGGCGATTTGTTCCACGTCGACTGGAAGCCGAGGCCGTGCGTGATGCGATGCTTGTCGCAAGCGGACAGTTGAGTCGGAATGGCGGTGGTCCGAGTTTTCGGCCATTTACCACAACAGAATTCAATGCGACTTTTTACACGCCAGTGGATCGTGATGAGCCTGAGTTCAATCGGCGTACTGTCTATCGAATCAACGTCAATAGCGGCAAGGATCCGCTGCTCGATTCGTTCGATTGCCCAGATCCATCGGTGAAAACTCCGCGGCGCGGTGTGACGACTACACCGCTTCAAGCACTGGAGCTTATGAACAATGCCTTCGTTCAGCGTCAAGCGAGTTATCTTGCCCAGCGTGCAATGCGGACTGCGAATGACGACCTGAGCAGCGCGGTCGAAACCGCCTATCGGTTGGCACTGGGTCGAACACCTAATCGTGCTGAATTGATTCGAGCGATTGCAGTTGCAAAGGAACGCTCTCTGGCAAGTATCTGCTGGGCTCTATTCAACTCAACGGAGTTTATTTATGTCAGGTGATCGACTTTACGCGCCCACCATTCCAAAAGGCCAGGTCTCGCCTTTTTCGCGTCGTCATTTCCTTTGGAATTCCGGTGGTGGGCTCGGAGCGATTGCACTTGCGTGGATGCTGAATCGTGACAGCCTCAAGGCTTCGGGGTCTCCGGAACGGTCCGCACTCCAGCCTCATTTTGCAGCCAAAGCCAAGCGGGTTGTTCAAGTGTTTTGCGCAGGCGGAGTTAGCCACCTCGATACATTCGATTATAAACCCGAGTTGGAAAAGAGGGATGGCAAGTCGCTTGAGGGCAAAGGCGAAAACCTTGGTTTTTTTGGTCAGCCAGGCCGCTTGATGAAGAGTGTCTACGGGTTTAATCAATATGGCAAATCCGGTGCATGGGTCAGTAGCCTGCTGCCTCATTTGTCTCAATGCGTTGACGACGTCTGCTTCCTACATTCGATGGTAGCCAAAAGTAACAATCACACGCCGGCCGCCTTTCAGATGAACAGCGGCTTTACGCTGAATGGTTTTCCATGTTTGGGGTCATGGCTCAGCTATGGTTTAGGTACTGAGAATGAAAACCTTCCAGCGTTCGTAGTATTACCTGACCCTCGTGGACTACCAGCCGGAGGGTCCATCAACTGGACGTCGGGGTTCCTGCCGGCAAACCACCAGGGGGTTGCCTTTCGAACTCAGTCTGGCGAGCCCGTACCGGACTTGCAAACCCCAAAGAGCATTTCTTTGTCTGCAAGATTGGCCGATATGCAAATGCTCTCAACGATGAACCGAGAGTTCGCCGCCGGGCATCCGGGTGACGATGCATTTGCAGCAAGGTTGCGTGCGTATGAGCTCGCGGCGCAAATGCAGGCCAGCATTCCCGAAGCTACCGATCTTTCGAGTGAAACAGAGGCGACGCAACGCATGTATGGACTGGACGAACCAGCCAACAAAGGATTTGCTAGAAACTGCTTAACTGCTCGGCGACTCCTGGAGCGTGGTGTTCGGTTCGTACAGATCCTTAACGGTGGCTCGTTCGGGTCGCCGCGTATCAATTGGGATGGCCATGAGAATGTCAAGGAGAACCACGATGCGCAAGCTTTAACGATGGACAAGCCTGTGGCGGCTCTCATTCAAGATTTGAAGCAACGCGGAATGTTCGAGGACACCCTTTTTGTTTGGTCGACCGAATTCGGTCGCAGTCCAGCGACTCAAGGGCTTGGGGCACCCGGACGCGATCATCATCCAACGGCGTTTACATGCTTTCTGGCCGGAGCAGGAGTGAAGAAGGGAATGAGTTATGGCACCTCAGACGAGATAGGGTATTTTGCGGCCGAGAATAAAGTAACGATTCCAGATTTCCATGCGACCATTCTGCATCTGCTCGGCCTGAATCACGAGAAATTGACTTTCTATCACAACGGTATCAACCGCCGGCTCACGGATGTGCACGGGCAGGTCATCGACGGAGTACTGTCTTAGGCATCGAGCATCCTGGTTCCCTACACTTTGACAGAAAGATTATGGACAGGAACATTTTAGAACGTGGATCTATTCGTTCGTTGGAATCTTTTCTCGCCTCGACTATCTTTCCGTCCCTAATTTTCCTGTCGAAAGGCTTTTGAAGTTGGAAAGGGGGTTGGCTTCTACCTTGTTTGGGTTTTGGATCAACACTTCTACATATCGCAAAAAAATTTGCGGGATGAAACATCCCGATGAGGGGGGTGGTTATGATTAGGCGACGGATTGGTTCGTTCCATACCTCATTTTTACGGTTGTCATGTCTGAATTTCCTGCGCCTCCGCCTAGCACCTCTAGCTTTGTTACCTCCGAACATTCGCACGTTCATCAAGCGAAAAAGCTATTCGAAGATGCGGTGGCGGAGATCAGCAAAGTATTTGTTGGCCAAGATGAATTGGTTACGACTTCGTTGGTCGCTTTATTCTCAGGCGGACACGTGTTGATCGAAGGGGTCCCTGGTTTAGGAAAGACGCTTTTCGTGAGGACTTTGGGGCGCGTGCTGGGATGTCAGTTTGGACGAATTCAGTTTACGGCAGACTTAATGCCGTCGGACATTACGGGCGCTCCGATTCTAGACTTGAAGACACAGGATTTTCGATTCCGACCTGGGCCCGTCTTTACTCAGTTCCTGCTCGCAGACGAAATCAACCGATCTCCTGCCAAGACGCATGCCGCTTTGCTTGAAATCATGCAAGAATTTTGTGTCACTATCGATGGGATTAGTCACCCGGTGCCACGTCCGTTTTTAGTCATGGCCACGCAGAATCCAATCGAAAGCGAGGGGACCTATTCGTTGCCCGAAGCTCAACTGGATAGGTTTATGTTCAAGGCGATGGTTTCTTACCCAAGCGAACAAGAGGAAGCCAGAATTCTCGAGTTGCATTCCAAGCAAATCGATTTATCGTCCGTACTGAAAGACCAGATTGCACAAGTCACCAATGCCGAGCAGATAGCAAGCATTATCAAGCTGAATGGTCAAGTTCGTATCGAGCCCAAGCTGCTTACCTACATCAACAAGATGGTTCGGCTAACGCGATCTTGGCCAACATTTCACATGGGTGCTTCACCGCGAGCTGGATTGGCACTAGTCCAAGGGGCACGTACCATCGCGGCATTTCGAGGCCGAGATTTTGTGGTGCCAGACGATGTGGTGGAGATCGCATTGCCTGCTCTTAGACACCGCATTATCATGTCCGCCGAAGCGGAGGTAGAGGGACTCAAGGTCGATCAAGAGCTGACATCGTTGCTGCGCAGCATAGAAGTTCCGCGAAACTAAGCTATGTCCATATACGATTCTATCGGGACAACTCTTTTTTGGGCGCCGTGGATTGGTCTGATCACATTGATTTCGCCGTTGTTGATCCTTGCATCGGGATGGCGGATCTTTCCAACCGTTCGATGGCTTTGGTTGTTGCTGCCGTTGTGCGCGTCTACCCTCCTCATTCTGATATCGCCGCTATTTATCTATTTGCTTGTTGTCTTTGACTTGCTCGCTCTGTCCGTTGTCGTGCTTGATTTGCTTACGATAACCGGCCCGAGCGGCTTGGGTGTCGAACGACAGATGCTCAGGAGTGCGTCGCTAGGTGGCACACATGATGTGAAATTATGCCTCGATAATCGAAGTAGTCGAACGCAGTTGATTGATGTCCGTGACGATCTACCACCGGGCTTGACATCAGATCCCGAGATTCAGTCGGTAGTTTTGTCCCCTGGTAAACGGATTGAGGTCGAGTACCAAATCAGGCCGTTGCGACGCGGTTCGTTTCCGTTTGAGTCTGTTTTCATAAAACTCAAGAGCCTGGTTGGGCTTTGGCAAAGGCAGGTCAAACGAGATTGTCCTGGCGTTTTGCTTGTGTACCCGGACATGAAGCAGTTGGCCGAATACGCGCTCCTTGCTCGCACCAATAGGCTCAGCCTGATCGGAGTGCGCAAGACTCGCAAGGCAGGCCAGGACAATAACTTTGAGCGATTACGCGACTACACTCAGGACGACAATTACAAGCACATTGACTGGCGTTCAACGGCCCGGCGAAACAAGCTTACGGTCAAACAATTCCAAACCGATCAAAGCCAACGCATTGTGTTTATGCTCGACTGTGGTCGGTTGATGACCAATGAGTACCGTGGCCTAAGCCTACTAGACTATGCGCTCAACTCGATATTGATGTTGAGCTACGTCGCGCTGCACCAAGGCGACTCGGTAGGCCTGCTGTGTTTTTCGGACAAGATTGAATCGTACGTACCGGTCCGTGGCGGAACGGCCCAGATGAATCGACTGCTGCACGCTGGCTTTGACAGGTTTCCTAGCCTTAAGCAGACGAGCTACGACGAAGCGTTTCTCTATTTTTCACGGAATTGCAGGCGACGTTCCTTGGTCGTTCTAGTGACCAGCGTTATTGACGACGTCTCGGCCGCGCAAATCACCGGTTATTTACATACCTTAAGGGGAAAGCATTTGCCTGTCCTGGCGTTGCTTCGTGACCGTGCGGTCTTTGATTATGCCGATAATCCGAGCATGGACGAGAGTGTCCTCTATCGAAGTGCCGCCGCCGCACAATTGTTGGTTTGGCGTCACGAAGTCATACAGCGACTAGAAAACGCTGGAGTATTGAGTGTCGACGCTTTTCCGGACATGTTGACCACACCACTGATCAACCGATACTTGGAAGTAAAAGCAAAGCACCTGCTTTAAAGCCAGCGACAGAATGAAAACTACCTTGTTTGGTAGCTGAATTCACAGGAATTCAGTGAGTATGAGCATCGTTCAGTTCTTGGTCCTGAAAGGACGAAAGGATGTAGCCATTGGGCGTTAGCCAAATGGCACTCCCTTTGTGATTTCGTGAACCGGCGGGCGCTAGCCTGGGGCCTAAATTTGCTGGCGAATTCGCCTAATACGAAGCCCGAGGACAACGAAAAAGGTTTAAAGTGAGTGGCATTGGGCTTCAGCCCATGGTCCCCTTAGAAGCAGAGCGGCACCTACAGCACTCTTTTCGCTTCCAGAGGGCATAAATGTGACCAATGCCCCATCAACGGTCTTGCCACCAAGCTTGACGGTGCCAGACACTTTATACGTTTTAGGAAATCCCGAACCCCCACATCCTATTAGCATTGCCGAAGACACCGCGTGAATCCGTTATATCCAAGGCATTGTTGAATAATTAAACACTATTTTTGCTGCCACCGATTGACCTATAGGATTGAATTGGGGGGCGATGGTGAATTTTGCCTTATTGCGACAGTCGTGAGGTGTGGTTTGTGTTACTATTTCATTGGTAAATTTCACAACGGTTCGACATCCCTTTCCTTGCCCCTCTTACAAGGATTTGAACATGAAAAGCGTTTCGAAGGTTATCGTCTTTTGTCTAGCGTTGATTTCCAGTTCGATTGGAGCAGACTTTCCGCCTGGGTTTCAGCGGCTTTCCATCGGTGACAAAGCTCCGAATTTCTCATTGCCTGGAATCGATGGTCGCGCTTGGGGGCTCAGCGATTTCAAGGATTCCGAAGTGCTTCTGGTCTACTTCACCTCCAATCATTGTCCTGTTTGTCATGCCCAGGATCCGCGTCTACTAACGCTATTGAAGGAGCTTACGGGGAAAAGCTTGGCGGTCGTGGCGATCAATCCAAACTCGGGAGACGGTCTTCGGCCTGACGAATTGGGTTACTCCAAATACGATGATAGTTTCGAGCACATGAAGCTCTATGCAAAGGACGAAGGGTTCCCATTCCCGTATCTCTATGACGGTGAAACGCAGGCCGTTGCCAAGCTGTTTGGTTGTCTGGCTACACCACACGTTTTCGTTTTTGATCGCTCACGCACCCTTAGGTACCAAGGCTGGCTGGACGATTCACGATTTCCGGACGCTACAACGGTCAAGCGGCAGGATACAAAAGACGCGGTTTTAGCCCTGCTCGATGGCAAGCCGGTTCCCGTTGCTGAAACAAAGCCATTTGGCTGTTCGACGAAGTGGCGAGAAAAAATCGCCGATGTCGGACAGGACAACGAAAACTGGGAACGAGCCGAAGTCACTTTGGACAGTATCGATGCGACTGGAGTTGCGGCATTGGTTAAGAACAAGACGAACAAATACCGACTGTTCAACGTTTGGTCGACGACCTGCGGACCTTGCATTGTGGAATTTCCAGGGCTTGTCCGAATCTCGCGACGAATGGGATTGAGAGACTTCGAACTGATCACGCTAAGCACCGATCTTCCTAGCGATCGCGAACGAGTGATGTCCTATCTGGATAAGCAACGAGCTTCGCTACCAAAGAAACTAAAAGCAACTTTGGAAAAAGAAGGCCGCAAGTCGAACAACTATCTCTACACCGAAGCGAGTATGGATAGCCTCATCCAAGCCTTGGATCCAGAATGGACCGGGCCGCAGCCTTATACTATGCTCGTTGCACCGGGCGGCAAAGTCGCATTTCGTCATACCGGCGAAATCGGAGAGGAAGAGCTATTGGATAAGATTCTCGAAGTGATGGGTCGGGGTTACAAACCTTAGTGGTTATTCCTCGTCGACTCGATATCCGTTCGCTTCGGTGTCAAAAGTGAGCGAGTAGTCGGCGAGGACCGAAGTGGCTTGTGAGATCTGGGCTTCGAGAACTGCCTCCATCGTAGCTGCTCGAACGGTTTTACGATTTGGACCAGAAGCATCTAAGATAACAAGATGCAGACTTTCGCTGTCTGTTTCGAGGAGAGTTCGGAGATAGACTTTCACAAGCGGAAAGGGTGTGAGTGCCATTTCGCTGTTCGTTCGAAACAAGTCATAAGGTAACTTGTCTGAAAAACCATAAAGAGACGAACAAAATCTGCCGGAACGCAACGGAAGCACTGCTGGCGAGATTCGTGTTTTCCCGTTTAGCAATACGTAGTTTGGGGTCGAAGCGGAGACAGGCGATGTTAGGGTGGAATTCATCTGTGTAAGAGTAACAGAAGAATCGCTGAGCAGTGGCTTCAAAAAGTCAAATCGCCTGGAATCGAACTAACCCTGACGATCGATGGCGGCAATTGCCAAGAGGCGTAGAGCAGTGGTCGATGCATTGGCGGGCAAATCGTCGAGGGACCGGACAGCATCCTCAACGGTCGCCTTCGCAATTTTTTTCGTATAATCCGACGCATCGCATTGGTCCATGGCCATACGCAATTCTTGGGCCGCAGCAAATTCTCCGTTGTTCAATCGTTTTATCATTGCATTGCGGACTTGGTCAGGCATCTGTTCCAGCGTTCGCATCGCCGGCAATGTCGGTTTGAAGGATGCTAAGTCGGTTCCGAGCGTTTTGCCCGCAAGTTCCTGCCGTCCCCAAACGTCGAGCCAGTCATCAAAAACCTGGAACGCGGTCCCTAACTTTAAGCCGTATTGTTGCAAACGGTGGCAAATCGCTTCATCTGCTCCGGCGCTCCAAGCTCCGAGCGAGCAGCTTACGGCGCACAGGGCGCCAGTTTTTGCCTCGAGAAGTCGCATGTACTCCGGGATTTTCATTTCAAAATGCCGAATGCTATTCCCTTGCATTATCTCACCCTCGCAAACATGCTTCGCCGCTTGTGCAATCCATCGACCTGGAATGGTCGATGTTCCCTTGTTCGCAAGCCCGTACGCGTTTGCAAACAGCCAATCACCCACCAAGATGCTTGCGGGCACCGACCACTTACGGTGAACGGTTTCCTTATGGCGTCGAGCGATTGCCCCGTCGAGCACATCATCGTGCACTAGAGACGCGGTGTGCACCATTTCGACCACCACACTGAGTCGAATAGCCTCCTCCGTTATCAAACCTGAGGCTTTTGCCGCTAAAAGCAAAAGGCATGGCCGAAGTCGTTTTCCTCCCAAATCGGCCACATACGAAAGCATCTCACTCATGTGCGTTGGACTCACCTGCAATTCTCTTCGGAGCATTTGCTCCGCGAGCCGCAGTTCCTCGCGGATCGGGGCAGTTGCCAAACGAAGTTGATCGCGGTAAATCTCGACGGTCTGCACATCGTCAACTACCGAAGCAATGTAGACTCTCGACGACGTCCCGCCTAGCGTGCGGGACGGTTGTAGATGAACTTCGGTTGAATCCATGATGGCTCACTCTCTTCTCTGGAAATCTCCCCGTATCCCGCCGGTTTTTGATAACAGCATGACACTGGAGATTGTCATTGTTCGATCGATTGCTTTGCACATGTCGTAGACGGTCAAAGCTGCAATGCTGACCGCGGTTAGCGCTTCCATTTCAACTCCTGTGGAACCGGTCGACCTTACGGTGATCCGCCATTCAAGCTCATGCTCAGACAGCCACTCGTGCTGCACCTCAACCGAATCGATCAAGATCATGTGGCACAAGGGGATTAAATTGCTGGTTTGCTTTGTTGCTTGAATCGCTGCGATGCGGGCCACCTGCAGGCAATCCCCCTTGGAGTTCGAATTTGTCCTAATTGCGTTGGCGGCATCTAGGGACATGGAAATTCGACTGCGGGCGACTGCCGTTCTGCGTGTTGCACCTTTACCACCCACATCAACCATTCTCGCCTCGCCATTCGCATTGACGTGCGTTAGCTTGGAGTCGGCTACATCGCGCGACGAATCTGAGTTTGACCTAGTTTCCTTCGGAATTGACATATGAATTTGCTGACGGTGAGTTCACTGTAAAACCGCGAAAAAGATAACACTTAAAAAACGACACTTCCCAGTGAAATCCACCTTTCGTCCCCTCGTTACCAAGCTAGAGCTTGGGGACGAGGGTCAAAACCGTGTGAATAATCCGGGCTAGTGCTTTATTCAGCCTAGATTTTTGCGTTGATCCGCAGACGCTAGCCGCGCTTTTAGTCGCAAATAACCACATCGCAACTAGCGATTGCGGCTCAATTCAACCCCAATTTTTAAGTTGGACAATGCACTAGTGCCAAAAGACCTGCGGGCGGAGTCGCAGGGCCGCTCAAGCATGGCCGGAGTATTCTGCACCGAAGAATTCTTTGCTCGCGTTGACAGTTGGTTTGATGGTACGCTTTCCCTCTTGCCAATTTGCAGGGCAAACTTCACCGTTCTTTTCAACGAATTGCAGCGCCTGAACCATTCGCAAGGCTTCGTCAACACTGCGACCAAGAGGAAGATCGTTCACAACTTGGTGACGAACAACACCGGTGGTATCGATCAGAAATAATCCACGCAACGCGACGGCGTCGCCGATCAGGACATCGTAGTCCCTGGATATCTGTTTGTTTAGATCCGCTACCAGCGAATAGTCAATTTGGCCGATCCCGCCTTGGGTTCGTGGCAAATTTCGCCACGCCAAATGCGAGAACTCGCTGTCGACAGAAATACCGATGACTTCCACATTGAGATCCGTGAATTCCTTGACGCGGTCCGAAAAAGAGATGATTTCCGTCGGACAAACGAAAGTAAAATCGAGCGGATAAAAAAAGAGTAAAACGTATTTTCCTTTGAATTGACTGAGCGTCAATTCAGCGAACGAACCATCCTTGAGGACAGCATTCGCTTTGAAGTCTGGGGCTGGTTTGGTAACGAGAACTGCCATCGATGTATCTCCTAGTGGATTTGCAATAAAACTGCGAAAATAAGTCGGGTAAGTGTGATCGAATAAGCACCAATCGTCTTCATTGTCCGCCAATCGTCAAGGCTAATGCTCATGGACCCAACTATTCCTGGGAAACTATCCGATTCAACCGCTACGATTGATGAACTCAAAGCTCTGGTCAACCAATTTGTAACCGATCGATCATGGGAGTCGTTTCACTCACCGAAAAACCTGTCGATGTCCATCGCCATCGAAGCGGCGGAATTGATGGAGCACTTCCAGTGGACCAACTCAAATCCTCTAACCTTTTCGGTGTCGGACGATTCCCCGATTGCTCAGGAGCTTTCCGATGTCCTTGCGTACTCGCTCGCGCTTGCAAACACGCTCGGCATCGACTTGAGTCGAGCACTCGAATACAAAATGAAGCGGAACGAACTCAAGTATCCAATCGGCACGGAATACGTTCCCAAGGGGATATCAAGCCCCTAAAAAACTCGATTTCGCGGGCAATTCAATCGCACAGGTCCCAATATTTTCCAGTCGATTTTTGCAAACAAACCGTTTTTTCAATGTTTTATTCACGAAAATGGTCGAAATCCAGGGTTTTTATCGCAAAACGGGCGTTTCCCGGTTGCATTTAAACCAGGGCAACCTTTAATTCAGCGAATCGAATTGTCCTAGGTTGGACATGATTCATGATTCTAGGTTCGTTGAAAGGGATTCATCGTATGGCAAAAGCAGCTGCTGCCAAGACAGAAAAGCCATTGACCAAGGTCCAAATCTTCACCAACATTGCTGAAAAGACCGGTCTTTCGAAGAAGCAAATTGCGGAAGTATTTGAAGCTCTCAAGGCCGAAATTTCCAGTTCGGTTGGCAAGAAGGGCGTGGGCTCATTCGTTATCCCTGATCTATGCAAAATTATCCGTATTCAAAAGAAGGCTCTTCCAAAGCGCCAAGTTCGAAACCCTCAGACCGGCGAAATGAAGTGGGCTGATCCAAAGCCAGCGTCCACAGCCGTTAAGGTTCGGGCTCTTAAGAAACTTAAGGACATGGTCTAATCCTCAGACCAGGTTCGATTTTATTTCCAACAACTTGGGCAGGCGATTTTGCTTGCCCATTTTCGTTTCACGCACCCATCCATCCGAGGTTGCAATGCGATTGATTTTAATGGGAACCGGTCCTTTTGCCGTTCCCAGTTTCCAAGCTCTTCTTCACAAGGGCCATGAGATCCTGCATGTGGTCACTCGGCCCACAGTTCCTGTGACGAGCAAGAAAGAGCCTCCGCAAAGCCCGATTCGACAATGGGCCACCCTCAACTCTCTGCCTATCGCCGCCCCAGCCTCTATCAATAATTCGGAAACGATTCATTGGCTCACTTCGATACAAGCCGACTTGATGGTCGTCTGTGATTATGGCCAAATCCTGTCTCGTGATGCGTTGGTTGCCACCAAGCTTGGTGGCATCAACCTCCACGGTTCGCTGCTCCCTCGTCATCGTGGTGCAGCACCCGTCCAATGGTCGATCCTCTCAGGTGATTCCGTCGCAGGTGTCTCCATCATTCACATGACTCCCGCTCTGGATGGTGGCCCGGTTCTTCACTCACTATCGACTGAAATAGGCCCGTTGGAAACTGCAGCCGAACTCGAGGTGAGGCTCAGTCAAATCGGAGTCGAATCGACTTTGAAATCGGTAGCGTTACTGGAGTCAAAACAAACTCTCCAAGAATGCGAGGCTCTGGGGGAACGACAGGATAAATCGCTTGCAACCAAAGCACCTCGGCTTGCAAAAGAAGATGGCGAACTAAATCTTCACTATCCAGTTCGTTGGATAGATCGTCTCATTCGAGGTTTGCAAACCTGGCCGGGAACTTTTGCCCATTTTCAATTCCCTGACAACAAGACAATTCGTGTCCTCGTCCCTCAAGCGGCTCCCATCGAATGCGATATTAGCTCGCTGCCGCTATCACCAGGCGATCTGCTCTACGGTGATCCACTCAAGAATTTGTTAGAAACGAATTCCAGCTTAAAAACAAGACTGGAACAGTACTCCGCAACATCGTCGTTGTTGGCCGTCGCCATCGACGGACTCCTTTCCATTTCAGTTGTTCAGCCGGCAGGCAAACGCCTCATGTCGGCAGACGAGTTTCTACGAGGCTACTCTCGCTATCCATCCATGAAAATAGCGAGTGCTCCCGGTTCCCATCGCCTACTGAATCAAATGTCATGCAGTTAAACTCCGTCCTCAACGTTCTACAACAGTTAGCTCCACTTGAGTTTGCGGAGAGTTGGGACAATGTAGGCCTGCTGGTCGGCAATCGCAATCGAGAAGTCTCCCGTGCAATGACTTGTTTGACACTGACTGCCACTACGCTTGAGGAAGCGATTCGAGAGAAAGTCGAGTTGGTAATCTGCCACCACCCGATTCCATTTAAGCCGCTTTCCAAAATCACCGACGACACCACCGCCGGCCAACTACTGCTACGAGCGATCGAAGCAGGAATTGCGATCTATTCGCCCCACACAGCTTGGGATAATGCAAAGACGGGTATCAATCAGCAACTAGCAATCATCCTCGGCCTAGATATGA
This sequence comes from Pirellula staleyi DSM 6068, assembly GCA_945900945.1. Taxonomy (GTDB): domain Bacteria; phylum Planctomycetota; class Planctomycetia; order Pirellulales; family Pirellulaceae; genus JBKCUI01. The sequence continues at coordinate 23,293 of CAMDKL010000006.1, read as the reverse complement.
TCAAACCCCTTCAGCCTTTCTTGCCTAACATTTCGAGCGACGAATCGCTGGGATTGGGGCGATTGGGTAGACTCTCTACCCCGCTCTCCATCGACGGCGTCATGGAGCGAATTAGGGTCGCGATCCCGATGATTCGCTCCAGGCACACACACGGCACCGACCACCGCATCATAAAAATGGGAATCGTTTGCGGCAGCGGCGGCAGTTTGCTTGGGCTCTTAGCACGTCGAGGGTGCGATGCGATGTTGACCGGCGAAGCCACTTACCACCAATGCTTGGAGGCAGAATCGCTCGGCATCGCATTGTTGATGATAGGCCATCATGCCAGCGAATCGTTTGCAATGAAAGACTTGGCTTCGCAGCTGCAATCTCAGTTGCCACACCTGCAAGTCACTACGTCTCAGTTGGAAACATCGCTTTTTTAGACGCTGCTCGATTCGCCAACGCTAGCTTTGAGGGTGGCGGTTTGATTGAGCGACTTGAGAGATATTTGAGATTCAACGGTAAATCGCCGACAGATTCGCAGGGTCGCGAGGACAGTTTCTAGTTCGAGGGATAAGTGCGGATGAGTACATCATTATCGATTTCAATTCTAGTTCGACCGTCCCAAATCGACCCCTTCGGCTTCGTGCCGCTTGGTGAGCAGGTTTGCAGTACTTGGCGACGTGGGAGTTGGGATCGGTAGCTAACTCGACTTCCCAATCGTTCCAACATCGACCATTGGTACCGTTTTTGTCGATGCGGAAACCGAGCCGGTATTGGTTCCTGGGACGACTCTTGGTCCGACAATATTGGCATCCATGATGCTCTTCAAGTCGTCAGAATCAACAACTTCGACTTCGATCAGACGTTGTGCTAACGCTTCAAGTGCTCCGCGCCGTTCACCTAAAATAGTTCGAGTTTTCTGAATTGCCTCGTCGATCAGTCGTTTGACTTCCTGATCGATTTCTCGTGCGGTTTGCTCAGAGTGCTCACGACCGAAGGATTCACCGGACAATCCAGCTAAGAAAGGGGATCGATTGCTTTCGCGATAGTTGACCTTACCCATGCGGCTCATTCCAAACTCCATGACCATTCCTCGGGCGATGTTGGTGGCTCTTTCCAAGTCGTTCTGTGCGCCAGTGCTAATATCGCGAAAGATGATTTCTTCGGTTAACGTACCAGCGACGAGCACTTGCATTTGTGCCTCAAGCTCCGGTTGCGTCATCAGATACCGATCCCCTTCGGGCCGTTGCATTGTATATCCGAGAGCTGCAATACCGCGTGGAATAATCGAGACCTTGTGGACAGGATCTGTATTGGGCAGCAAGTAGGCGACCAAAGCGTGCCCAGCTTCGTGATAGGCAACGCGGCGTTTTTCGTCCTCGCTCATGATGCGACTTTTCTTTTCCAAACCTGCCGTGACTCGTTCGACTCCGTCGTTGAATTCCTCTTTGCCAACATTGCTTTTGCCTTTCCGAGCAGCCAGCAATGCGGCTTCGTTCACAAGATTGGCAAGGTCAGCCCCGACAAAGCCTGGCGTAATCGCCGCGACCTGTTTCAGTTCAACATTCGAGCCAAGCTTTACACCTTTGACGTGAACTTTGAGAATTTCTTCGCGTCCCTGTTTGTCAGGACGATCGACCAACACGTTTCGGTCAAAGCGGCCTGCACGCAGCAAAGCAGGGTCAAGTGTTTCAGGCCGGTTGGTTGCAGCAATGACGATGACGCCAACGTTGGCTGCGAAACCATCCATTTCAACAAGTAGGGCATTGAGTGTTTGTTCGCGTTCGTCATGGGAGCCAGGGACGTTGCCTGCCCTACTCTTGCCGAGCGCGTCAAGTTCATCGATGAAGATGATCGACGGTGCCTTGGCGGTCGCCTGCTGGAACATATCTCGAACGCGGGCGGCACCGACACCGACAAACATTTCTACAAAGTCAGATCCGGAGAGCGAATAGAATGGCACGCCAGCTTCACCGGCAATAGCTTTTGCCAGCAGCGTCTTTCCAGTACCAGGAGGCCCCACGAGGAGCACGCCATGAGGGATGCGGCCACCGAGTTTCTGATACTTTTCCGGATTCTTGAGGAAGTCGACCACTTCTCGGACTTCTTCGACCGCTTCATCGATTCCGGCCACATCATCAAACGTGACGCCGACGGCTTCGTTTGCATAGAGCTTGCCCCGCGATCGACCGAATTGCATGGGTGAACCAATGCCACCCATCCGCCGCATTGCAAACATAAAGACCCCCATCACCAAAAGCAGCGGCAAGACAAAGAACCAGATCGATTGGGTCAATAGACTTGGACCTGGTTTGTAGGACCAAGATATGCGAGCTCGATCTAGCTTCTCTCGGACCTGACGCGTTGTATCGTTCGAATTGTCTTTGGTCGTTTCAAACGAGACTTTCAACCGCGTGGAACTTGGTTTTCCTTTCGCAGTTGATTTGATGTCGACCAGTCCGTTGATCGTGGTGTCGTCAACCCTTACATCTCGTAGGTTACTAATCTCAACCGTACCGGTGTCCGAGACGATACTGATCGAGCCCGCATAACCCGCTTCAAGCGTGCCCAGCTTGCCTTCTTCGTACCTCGTCTTCTCAATCAGTTGGATCAAATCCGGGTACGGAATCGACTGAACCTGAGAACTTGCGACGATGCTATAAGTGCCAAATAGGCACAACGAGGCGAGAATTACGTACATCAGCCAAGAGTTATTCGGGGTAGAGTTGCTCAATGGAGCTGGTTTTTTTTCCGGTTTGGATGGTTCAGGCATTCGAAGGGGAGCCACTGAAGGCAATAGGGATAGGGGTTAACGACAGCATTTCTCAGGAGCAGCTTACGCAATTATGCACTGACTGAGAGGGTTGAGCAGGGATTGAGGTTGAGGTTTTCTTGGGATGGTACTAAAATGTTGTGGATAAGTGTAGAGGTCGGAACGTTTTGCGACGGATGCAACGACTCTGCAGAATTTAACTCCCAGGGATGGACTCCCAATGGAGACCATTTCGTTGAGCCAAATTCGCAATGTTGCCATTCTAGGCTCGACCGGCAGCATTGGACGAGCGGCCCTGGAAGTACTTTCCAAAGGCGACCCCCGTTTTCGCTTGGCTGCAATCTCCTGCCATACCCAACTCGATCGATTTGAAGAGCAAATTCAAACGTATTCGCCTAAATTCGCATTCGCCACCGGGCTATTTAACGAACAAGCGAAACGTTGGCAATCTGGAGACGGCGGTTCGACACTATCGTGTACCGTACGTGAATCCAGTACGGATCGCTTGGTCTCGCTGGTGCAAAGTCCTGAAGTTGACATTGTGGTAGCAGGAATAGTGGGAATCGCTGGGCTGGAAACGGCACTTGCCGCAGCGCAGGCCGGCAAACGACTAGCGCTTGCCAACAAGGAGTCGCTCGTCGTTTCCGGCTCTTTGATGATGGAAGCCGCAAAATCTAGCGGTGCAGAAATCGTGCCAGTGGATAGCGAACATAGCGCTGTTTTCCAATGTTTGCAGGCCGGACGCGAAATATCGGAAGTCAAAAGAATCATACTGACCGCCAGCGGAGGTCCTTTGCGTGATTGGCCAATCGACAAATTATCGGAAGCAACAATCTCTGACGCTTTGTCTCATCCAACTTGGAAAATGGGACGCAAAATCACTGTAGATTCGGCCACGATGATGAACAAAGCGCTTGAAATTATCGAAGCGAAATGGCTTTTTGATCTTGAACCAGAACAAATCGCGGTTGTGTTACACCCGCAATCCATCATTCATTCCATGGTCGAATTCAACGACGGTTCGATCCTCGGACAAATGAGTCCGCCTGATATGCGGCTCCCGATTCAATATGCTTTAACCTACCCAAACCGTGTCCAATCACCAAGTCCGTCGCTGGATTGGACTCAGCCAACGCATTTGGATTGGAAACCTGTTGATTTGGAACGTTACCCGGCATTGCAACTTGGGTTCGAGGTGGCAAAAAGGGGTGGAACCTGCGGTGCGGTCCTGAACGCAGCCAACGAGGCTTCCGTAGAGCTGTTCTTGGACAATAAAATAAAGTTGACCGAGATTGCGACCATTTGTCGCCAGGTATTAGATCATCATCATTTTTCTCCGTCCCCAACGCTTTCGGAGCTGTTGGCGTTGGATCGATGGGGACACAAAGAAGTTCAAAGATGGATTACGTCAAAATGCTAGATACCCTTGCCACCCATGATTTATCCTCGCCGATTTCGACAATCGTCGATTTTTCGAGTTCAGCGATGTCGTGGTTGGAGTTGATGACTCCGATACTTGCTGCGGAGCCTAACCTCATTCAGCAATGGGTCACACATTTTTACAACATCATGCTGGTCGCCGCAGGACTTGGTTTCGTGATTTTTGTTCACGAACTCGGCCACTTCCTCGCGGCGAAAGCTTTTGGGGTCAAATGCGAGAAGTTCTACGTCGGATTCGACGTCCCCATCAAAATCGGGCCGATCCGATTGCCTTCGAAACTGGTTCATTTCAAATGGGGCGAGACCGAGTATGGAATCGGTGCCATCCCTCTGGGCGGCTACGTCAAGATGCTCGGCCAAGACGACGATCCACGTCGAGCGGAAGAGGAATTGCAGCGAATTCGGAAGGAGAATCCAAATGCCGCTGCCGACGATCCGGAGCGAGTTCAATTGGACCCGCGATCGTTCCCGGCCAAAAGCGTGGGTGCCCGCATGGTTATTATTAGCGCTGGGGTCGTGATGAATTTGATCTTTGGCGTTTTGATGGCTGCTTGGGCTTTTCACTCGGGCTTAAAATACGATCCAGCCGTTATCGGTGAAGTCATACCGGGAGACCCGGCTTGGAAGAATGGATTGGCGGCCGGCGACAAAGTCAACCAAGTTGATCAAGTAAAGGAGCAGGAGCTATCCTTTCGAGATATGTTCATGTCCGTTCTATTTCATGGGCTACGAGATCCGAAAAAGGAGGTCGAACTGGGAATAGAGCGACAAGGGGCCGAGATCGCTAAGAAATTTGTAGGAACAACCGCCCATTCCGACCCGAAGAAGGGGATTCAGCACTTAACTCTCGGTCTTCGAAGCGCCGCAATGACTCGAATTAGTAGCGATTCACCTGTCGGAAAGCAAATACAATTCGGGTTTAGCGATTCGGAGAAATGGATACCCAAACTACAGAAATCCGACGTGGTTGTTGGCGTGAACGGAGAGATGCTGCCGATTTCGGAGCACAGCACGGTTCCTATGGAATATGCTTTGAACGAAAAGATGCACCCGAGGCTAAACGAAACCCTAACATTGCAGGTAGAGCGCGACGGGAAAACGATCGACGTGGAATGGCCTCCGGTTCCCATGAAGAGCTTTGGCTTGCGTTTCAAGCCGGGACCCGTGGTAGCGGTATTGGCGGATTCCGCTGCCGCCGCCGCAGGCATTCTCGAAGGTGACGAATTGGTCGAGTTGGATGGTAGGCCGATCGAGGATGCATTGACGCTGCCGCTGATCGTTACAAAGCTGCATGGCACGTCCGCTTCGCTCACCGTGATGCGTGGAGACAAAACACAAATCAAGTTGGATTGGAAGGTACCTGAAAATTTTGTTGTGAGCAGTGGCGAGGGCTCGCTTGCACCTACCGGCTATGAGTTGCCAGGCTCCGGGTTGGTCTATTTGCCCTCCAATGTTGTGAACGCAGTCGAAGCGTCCTCGTTGGCTGCCAAGAGCGGAATCGTCGTTGGCGACGTGATCAAGCAGTTTCGTTTTGACGGCAGCGGCAAAGTAGACGCCGAGTATCTAACGAAAGTCTACGTTTCAGGTTACAAGGCGCTGTTGGAAGAAACTCCTTTAGATAAGAGTCATAACATCCAATATTTCCATAATTTAATCCAATCGTTTCGCACGGGTATGCCTGTTGAAATCAGCTACGAGCACGATGGCAAAGTCGTAAAAACCCAAGCGGACGTACATGCGGAGACCGACTGGTTTTCGCCTGAACGTGGCGTTAGTTTCACGCCGCTGCAGTTTGAACACAAAGCAACAACCATGGCCTCGGCGATCATGATGGGGGTCGGCGAAATACGCCGACGGATGGGTAATGTGCTTGAGTTCCTCGAACTGCTCGTCAAAGGCAAAATGCCTTTCAAAGTGGTTGGCGGACCGGGCATGATTGCGGTGGAAGCGACGGATGCGGCCTCCAAGGGGATTTCGCCACTGTTGATGTTCCTAACCATGTTGAGCGCGAACCTTGCGATTATCAACTTTTTGCCAATTCCTGCACTGGATGGTGGCCATATGATGTTCTTGACTGCCGAAGCGATCCGCGGCAAGCCAGTCGACGAGGCGTTGCAAATGAAGCTGACAATGGTTGGAGTGTTAGGTTTGCTTTGCCTGATGGGGGCCGTCATTATCAACGACACCGTTAATCTGACACGCATGTTTGGCGGGTGAAATTTATTTGCTTTTGGACGGTTCTAGGGTGGATAAACTAGGTTCTCGCCCCCGACGGTCGATCACGAGCATGCAAATCCGCCTCACCTATGGTAACATCTTGTAGGGTGACCTGGAACGCATTCAGGCAGTTTAGCGGTATTCCTACGACCATGGGTTTGGAGAGCAGCAATGACACAGAAGGCAAAACAAATACAGCGGCGGCGTTTCTTAAAGACATCCATATCAGCAGCGGGTGCAGCTGTTCTGGCCCCAACGATTATTCCAAGCTCGGCGATAGGCCGCGACGGAGCAGTCCCACCTAGCGAGCGAGTTGTCGTGGGAGGAATTGGAATCGGAGGTCGAGGCAACTACGACCTCGATTGCTTCTTGCTTCAGAAAGATGTCCAATTCGTTGCGGTTTGCGACGTTAAACAATCGCAGCGCATCAACGTCAAAAAGAAGGTTGACAACAAATATGGCACACTCGATTGTGATATGTTTGCCGACTTTCGAGAGCTCCTTGACCGCAAGGATATCGACGCTGTACTGATTGCGACTGGCCCAAATTGGCACGCGACGATGTCGATGCAAGCAGCTCGTGCTGGCAAGGACATGTATTGTGAAAAGCCTTGTACTAAGAACATTTCCCAAAGCCTCATTCTCGCCGATACCATGCGACGAACCGCTCGTGTTTTCCAGGCTGGAACTCAGAGACGCAACCTGCCTCACTTTGCATTCGCTTGTGAGCTGGCACGAACCGGAAAGCTTGGGAAGCTCAAGAAGGTGTACGCACATCCAGCTGGCATGCAAGCCATGATGAGCGGTTGGTTACCGGCTGAAATCGCTCCCGACAAGCAAATCGCTGACTGGGACATGTACTTGGGACCAGCTGCTTGGCGTCCATTCAACACGAAGACGCTCAAGGATGGTTTCAATTTCGAGAAGGGTGGAGGCCTAGTTGGCGGTGGTGTTTTGGAATGGGGATCTCATTGCGTGGACCTTTGTCAATGGGCAGTCGACGATTGCCCACCTCCGGTTGAATACAATGCTCCTAGCAACGGGGAGTTAGTCGCTCGCTACGAAAACGGCGTCGAGTTGATCTTCCGTGAAAAAGGCTGGATTCCGCTAGGGTCTTGCCCGGTTCGCTTCGAAGGCGAAACGGGCTGGGTTGAGGCTGGTGACAGCGGCAAGTTGGTATTGAGTTCGCCGGAACTGCTTGCAGGCCGAACGGTCGAAGAAATTGGTGGTTACCCAGCCACTTTCCATGTGCGTGACTTCATCGATTGCGTGAAATCTCGAGGCCTGACAAAGGGAAATGCACTGGCGGCTTGCAACGCGCACATCGCATGCCATGCGGCCAACATCGCTTTGTTTTTAAATCGACAGGTCAAATACGACTTGGCTAAAAACGAATTTATCAACGACGAACCTGCCAATCGCTTGCGCTCGGAAGCGTTGCGCGAGCCATGGCGAGTTTAGGACATTATCCAGTCTAAGAATTGTGGTCAAACTGAGCCGTAGGCGCTAGCCGCGACGCCTTGAATTGCGACTCTAAACGCGGCTAGCGTCTGCGGCTCAACCCGAAAAAATGGCTGCTAGCCTATCCCGCCCCAGCGATACCTTAAAAAAAACCTTTCGGAACAAAAATCATGAATAGACGCTTAAGTTTTGGTCTAGTTTTCCTTTCAACCTACATGGCGATTACGTTCGCAACGAGTCGTGTTGGAATATCTCAGGTCACCACCATGGAAAAGGAGAGCGACCTGATCGGCGTTCTCAAGTCAGACTCACCTCCAGGGGACAAAGCCATCGCTTGCAAACGCTTGGCTATCTATGGCTCCGCTGAGGCTGCGCCGGAACTTGCCAAGTTATTGTCCGACGATTCACTTGCCTCTTGGGCAAGAATCGCGTTGGAAGCGATTCCCGGGTCCAAAGTCGACGAAGCACTGCGTAAAGCCAGTGAATCCTTGCAAGGAAGATTGCTTGTCGGCACAATCAACTCGATGGGTGTCCGACGAGATGCAGGTGCGGTCGAAACAATGAGTGCTCGTTTAAAGGACAAAGATTCCGATGTAGCTTCGGCTGCCGCTGTTGCCCTCGGACGAATCGGTAACGCTGCCGCCACTCAAATTCTTAGAAAAGCAATCGTCAGTGCACCGGTGAACGTGCGTTCGGCCGTGGCGGAGGGATGTGTCCTTTGTGCTGAACGATCGCTTCAAGAAGGTAACGCGACCCTCGCAACTGCAATTTACGACGACGTTCGCAAAGCGGAGGTGCCGATGCAGAGGATTGTGGAAGCGACGCGAGGAGCCATTCTCGCAAGGAAGCAGGACGGGATCCCGCTATTGCTGGAAAATCTTCGCAGTTCCGAAAAAGTGCTTTTCCAAGTTGCACTCAAAGCCGCGCGAGAACTCTCGGGACGCGAGGTCGATACTGCCTTGGCCGCCGAATTGGCGCTCGCAACACCAGATCGGGCTGCATTGGTAATTCAAGCAATGGCGGATCGCAAAGAAACCGTCGCGTTGCCTGCCATCGTCAAGGCTTCTGGAGTTGGCCCAAAACTTGTTCGATTGTCAGCGATCAACGCTCTTGGCCGCGTAGGTAACGCAACCTGTGTTTTACCACTCCTTGGAATCGCGGGCGAAACGGATGTGGAATTGTCGGAGGCTGCAATGACAGCCCTTGCAGCGTTGCCCGATCAAAGCATCAACAACGATATCTTAGGCCGACTCCCAAAGGCCGAGGGTAAACTGCTTTTGGCTTTGATTGCAGTCGTAGGTCAGAGACGTATCGAAGCAACGACGGAACTCGTCAAGGCTTTGAAAAACTCAGACAATTCGGTACGAGCCGCAGCACTTAAGTCGCTTGGCGCAACCGTTCCCGCAGACAGTCTCTCGGTGCTAATTTCACAAGTGGCTGCACCTGGTCATGCAGAGGACCTTGAAATAGCTCAGCAAGCTCTGAAGACAGCTGCGATACGCATGCCGGATCGTGAGGCTTGCGCTGCTCAAATCGTAAAGACATTGGAGGCGTCATCGGTATCTACGAAGAGTGCATTGCTGGATATTCTCGCAGCCGTTGGCGGAACCAACGCGTTGCAAGCTATGAATAACGCAGCCAAGAGCACGGATCCTGAATTGAAAGATGTTAGTAGTCGTTTGCTTGGCGATTGGATGACGATCGACGCAGCCCCGGTGTTGTTGGATTTGGCCAAAAATGGGCCTGCGGACAAGTTCCAAGTCCGCGCAATGAAGGGATATATTCGGATTGCAAGGCAGTTTGCAATGAACCAGCCTGAGCGAGTTGCCATGTGCAAAAATGCCTTCGAAGCGTCGCGTCAGCCGGCCGAACAGAAAATGGTTCTTGAGATCCTTAAGCGTTATCCGGATATCGAAATGCTTAAGATTGCGATCAAGGCAGTGCAGGTTTCCGAATTGAAAGAGGACGCAAAGCAAGCAGCGTTGGCAATCGCCGAGAAGGTTACCGGCAAATCGGAAGAAGTGCAAAAGCTTCTAGCCGAAGCGGGACTGGTCGAAATCAAGAAGTAAGGAACAAGCTGAAACGGTTAAGTTGTTTGGTCCTAATAGCATTTTGATTGAGCCGCAGGCGCTAGCCGCGTTAGCAAACGTTTGCATTCGCTATCGCGGTTTGCGCTTTGTCACGGCCTAGAATTGGGAGCGTAGGAAGAGTCGATGAAAGAAAAGGAAGAAATTGTTCGAGATTGGTTGCCACGCTATATCGGCCGAGGGCTGAGTGCATTCGGCAAGCATCGGTATCCGCAGCGATGGCCAAGATGGGATTCGATTATTGGACAGGAACGGTTTTCACCACCAACAGGCGAGTGTGGGAGCATGACGAAGTGTTCAAAGAATACTTCGTTAAGACACGGGCGATCGGCATCGACATGGAGACGGCAACCTTGTTCGTCGTCGGGTTTGCAAACCACTCCTGTCAGATCTACTCGCGCGTCATCGTTTCATCCAGGTTCAATATCGCCAAGCAGACTGCGGACAACGCCGCATGGGTCGGCAAATCCAATGCCTTGTCTCGCGAGGCATTTCCCACTTCGACGAACGCTTGGGCTGCCGTCGGGTCGTCTGAAAAAAATGCGAATTGCTTCTGCATTGCATTTTGAAGGTGAGCCAAATCGCTCTCCTGCGGAATTCGGCCCAAGACGTTGCGAAATGCGTAGGTGAGCTGATCTGAGAGCGACGTAGAATAGTGCATGCTGTTTTCTGCCAAAACTCGAGCAGCCTCGACCCATGTTGGATCGTTGAGTGTCGTCAGTGCATGCAGTGGCGTACTCGTCGCTGTTTGCCGCACTCGGCAAGTCTGACGGTTCGAGACATCGAACATGTTCGCTGGTCCGACAGTTCGTCGCCAAAACGTGTAGAGACTGCGTCGATACAAATCATGGCCGCTCGACGCTGGATAGCTAAAGTCGCGTTCCTTGGTAATGGCCAGCGATTCCCAAATACCGTCGGGCTGATAGGGATAGACTGGCGCGCCCGAAACTCGATTATCCAATAGCTGCGCTGCAGACAAAGACCAATCACGCAAGATAAGTGAGGGCATTCGAAATCGACTTGCTCGCCCATACAGTCGATTCTCAATATCCCGATTTCGAAGATCGAGTGTCATACGGCTTGACTGTCGATAGGTAGCACTGTTGAGTATGAGGCGTTGCAACGCCTTCATGTCCCAACCCGACTCTCTAAATTCGACGGATAGCCAATCAAGCAACTTCAGATGAATTGGAAACTCGCTTTGAACCCCAAAGTCTTCAGAGGTCTTGACAATGCCTATGCCGAACAGATTTTGCCACATCCGATTGATCTGCACTCGAGCGGTGAGCGGGTGTTCCGGGGCCATCAACCATTGTGCCAAGCCCATTCGATTGCGAGGCGCATCCGCTGAAAGAGGTGGCAAAAAAGCTGGCGTATTGAACGTCACTTTGTCCGCTGGCTTGAGGTATTCACCACGTGAAAGGACATGGGACTGGCGAGGCTTGTCGTCGCTCATCACCATGACTCGCGGCAAGTGGTTAGCTTTGTAGTCCGCAGATTGCTTTCGAACTCCGGCCAATTTCCCAAGCACCGAAATCTTGTCATTAAATGTTGAACGCATTTTGTCATCGAAGTATTTTCGCAGCTCTTTCTCTAGTGACTTCCTCTCGTCGTCGGAGCGTTCCGCCTCGGGTTTTTTTAAGACGCTGATACTCGACGCCTGTAACCCTTTCGCATCGGATGGCTCTCCATCAGCAAATAGTCCGGCACGCCAGCCAAGGTAGCAAGCATCCACAAGTGGTGCAGCGTCCTTTTCGAGAGAAGCAATTTGCGATTCAAACTCCGCGAACTTGAACTTATTTTCCTCTGTCGGCAGTTCGATGAATGGGGCTCCAACGCGAATGCGAGACGAATAGAATTGCGGCACTCCAGTTTCAGGGACGCGATTAAACGCATCCAGCAAGCTATAGTAGTCGACTTGAGTGACAGGATCGTATTTGTGATCATGACATTGTGCACAGGCCATCGTCAGTCCAAGCCATGTGGTGGCCGTCGTATCGATGCGATCGAATAGCACGACAAATCGCTGCTCCTCTGCAATCGCTCCTCCCTCGCCGTTGAGGAGATGGTTGCGATTGAATCCGCTGGCAATCTTCTGATCGTCGGTCGCATTGGGGAGCAGGTCACCAGCGAGTTGCCAAATCGTAAACTGATCGAATGGCAGGTTGGCGTTGAACGCTCGAACGATCCAGTCTCTCCATATCCACTGCCACGTATCGCCATCCTGTTGAAAGCCATTGCTATCTGCATACCTGGCGGCGTCTAGCCAGCCCAGGGCCATGCGTTCACCGTAATGCTCATTGCCAAGGAGTTGATCCACGAGTTTTTCGTACGCTTGGGAATCTTTGTCGGCAACAAACGCATCGACCTGCGAGGGAGTCGGTGGCAAACCAATTAGATCGATATACAGTCGTCTGATGAGAGTTGCTCGATCGGCTTCGGGGGAGGGTGTGAGACCCTCCGCTTCGAGCTTCGATAAAACGAAATGATCGATGGGTGTACGCGGCCAATCGCTTTTCAGAACTTTCGGAACTCCTGGACGAACGGGAGCAATAAAGGCCCAATGGTTCGAGTACGACGCACCCTGGTCGACCCATCTTTCGAGCAATTGTATTTGATCGATCGAGAGTTTTCGGTTGGACTTGGATGGAGGCATTTTCTCATCAACATCGGTTGAGTGAATCCTCACAATGAGTGAACTGTCGGCGGCATTGCCTGGTACAAAGGCACTTGATTGCAGGGCAAGTTCTCTGAGATCGAGTCGCAGCTCAGCTTGTCGCTTATTTGAATCTTGGCCGTGGCAGTAAAAGCAATTTTCAGCCAGGATGGGACGAATGTCGCGATTGAAGTCGACGGGCTCCTCCGTTAATGCTTTAGATTGCAAAACGCTTGCGAAAACGAGCAACGATAGAAGTAGAGCAAGATCTGTAGTGGAGAGTTTTCTAATGGGACTAATCGCTCGCCGTGCAATAGGTTTTGGATGGTTCCAATGTCATTAGGATTCGGCTTTTGCACGAGGCAACGGTGTGTGCACTGCCGAGTTTGCGAGCTTAGACTATAATCGGTTGCTCTTCAACAATCGAGCGTTCGGACGGCTCACTCCAGAATTCGCTAGGAGAATCAGTATGCAGAATCAGTATTCATGTGGATTTGACTTGGGCGGCACCAAGATGCTTTGCATCTTATTGGACGACAAGCAGAAAATTATTGCGAGGAAGCGCAAGAAAACCAAGGGAACGGAGGGAGCGCAAGCTGGCGTACTGCGGATCGCAGAATTGATTCGTGAAACATTGACCGAAAACAGCCTCCCTTTGGAAAGCCTAAAGTCCCTTGGTATCGGTTGCCCTGGACCTGTGGATATGGACAACGGAATTGTCAATGTAGCTGTGAACCTAGGCTGGAAAAACGTCTCCCTAGGCTCCATGCTCGAGGACGAGCTGGATTGTCCGGTTTCGGTACTTAACGACGTTGACGCAGGTGTTTATGGCGAGTATTGCGTCGGGGCAGCCATCGGTGCTCGTAGCGTCGCCGGAATTTTTCCAGGAACAGGGATCGGCGGCGGCTTTGTATACGAAGGAAAAATTTTACGAGGTAAGCGTTCATCCGCGATGGAGATTGGACACACGCGAATAACCTCTTCCAATCGCAATAGCGGTACAGAGATGACCGGCACTCTTGAAAGTGAGGCCAGTCGATTGGCGATTGCTGCGGAGTGTGTTAAGCTCGCTTATCGAGGCGAGGCACCCAATCTGTTGCGTGCCGCTGGCACTGACGTTTCCCAAATCCGTAGTAAAGTCTTGGCGGCAGCCGTTCGAGACGGAGATAAATCGGTTGAACGCGTGGTTAGGCAAGCGGCCCAAACGGTAGGATATGCAGTTGCGAATATGGTCCACATGCTTTGCCCAGAAGTTATTATTTTGGGTGGCGGTCTAGTCGAATCCATCAGCGAAATTTACCTCGATGAAGTGACCCAAACGGTTAAAAGGAGTGTGCTGCATTGCTATGAGGGTATGTTCGAAATAAGAATGGCAAAGCTCGGCGACGATGCGGGTGCCATGGGGGCAGCAATCTGGGCGAAACAACAGGTTCCGACGGGTAATCCGACAATAGGTTAGACCGATTATTCACAGGGTATTTATTGATCCGCCGAAGGGCGATAGCTCGATAGATCCTGAATTCGTTTGTGTTCCTCCGAACGCGTGATGATCGGATGAAAGGATTAGGGATTACGAAAGCGTTTACAAACGACCAACATTTTCTACTTGGTTGAGGCTCCGGCTTCTTGCAAGTCCGGTCGCTGAGTGTTTAACTATGTGTAGGCCATCTCTTCGATTGCGCGAACTCTGCGAGCAACCTTTAAAAAATCCCAAATGCCAATTTCAGTAACATGTCCTGGCTGCCTGTCACGATTCACCGTTAGCGATAAGTACGCTGGAAAGACAGGCCCTTGCCCTAAGTGCAAGAAGGACCTTGTCGTCCCCGACAAGAATCAGGAAGTGGTCATCCGCGCGCCTGACGTAGGTGTCAAAGATTCCAAAGGAGTCTCGGTTCTTAAACCCCTTAAGAGAGCCGAATTCAAGCTTTCTTCCCAGGAAATCATTGTTGCAGCTGTATTGGGTGTCGTTTCATTGTCGATGGCAATATTCGCTCGCGTTGGATTTCCTGAGCCCCCTTGGTACCTCTCGGCTTTGGGGGTTCTTGCGCTTGCGTTTCCTCTGGCATGGGTTGGCTACTCGTTCTTTCACGACGACGAACTGGAGGAATATTCTGGAAAAGAGCGTTCGACGAGGGTTGGAGTCTGCGCTTTGATTTTCTCGGTCACCTGGGGACTTTACTGGTTTTTGGCTTATTACATGGGGAACAAGACTTTGGCAGATGTGGATTCGGTTCAGTTTGTCGTCTTCTTGGTGATCATGTTTGTCGTCGGAACGCTTGGTTCCTTGGCTGCGATGGAGCTGGATTTTGGCCAGGCATTGCTTCATTTCTCTATGTATTTTGCTGTTACGTTCCTTTTGGCGATGATTGCAGGCGTTCAAATTTCTGAACCGATGTCCAGCGGCAACGAAAAGTCTGCTTATCCAGCGGTGAATCAACAGTTAAAGACGAAGTAAAACACCAAATTTAAGGAAATTTTGGAATCGTTTCGCAGACAAGGCCTAGGGTTCATTGCTCGTTTACTCAGGTTGGTTTACTCTACACATAGTGCAAGTTGACTGGTTTTAATCCGCAGTCGACGGCAATGGTGTTCTTTTTTCACACAGGGTTTGAGGTAGAATATCGAAATGGCGACCCATAGGCGAATTACTGTTGGCGATAGTGGCGGTGTTTGTGTTGTTCGATTTGTCGACAAGAAAATCGTCGACTCTGGCAGTATTGAACAATTGGGCGAAGAGATGAATTCTCTGGTGACGGTCGATAAGCATGGCATGATCCTTCTCAATTTCGACGGAGTTGAGTTCATGTCGAGTGCGGCCCTCAACAAACTGATTTCGCTAAACTCCAAGGTTAAAGCCGCTGGCGGTAAATTAAAGCTCTGTTGCTTGCGTGCGGAAATCAAGGAAGTCTTTACGATTACCCGGCTGGATCGTGTTTTTGACCTCAGAAAAACGGAAGCGGACGCAATCACGGCGTTCAAGCTCTAGGCAATCCACTGGGTGCAAGCATGACGTCTGCTGAAGAACATTGGTCTTACGATAAAATATTGCCAAGCGATTTAGAGCTTGGGCACGCCGCCATCGAAGAACTCATGGCCGCATTAGGGGCCGCTGGCTGGCAAGGAATGGACTTATTCCGAATCCAGATGGCGATCGAGGAGGCGGTCGTCAACGCAATCGAGCATGGCAACAAGCGTCAGTTCGACAAGAAAGTTCGATTGGTCTTTCATGTTACGGGCGAAAAAACTACGTTGGAGATTACCGACGAAGGTGCAGGGTTCGATCATCGGAACGTTGCGGATCCAACGGTCGAAGAACTACTGGACAAACCGCGAGGTCGCGGTGTCATGCTGATGCGCGAATTGATGAACGAAGCTTTCTTTAACGAGCTCGGCAATCAAGTGACCATGATTAAGATACGGTCCGTCGAAATCCCAGAGGGTGATGCGTCATAGGGTGATGCGCAATAATTGTGCAACAATGTGGATTCTAGCTCGCCTACTAAGTAATGACCACTTTGCGATTCCGTGAACCGGCGAACGCTAGCTTGGATTATCCATTAGCCATAATGCGTTGACGCGAGGGTTGCCCTTGCGATCGCAACCGTCGGCCAGCGCCGGGGTGTTGAAATTCGCTATTGACATGACTTTTCGGCAAGTTGTTTTTGTTCCCCAAGTATTGTTTAGCACCCAGTTGGCTCGGAGGCTTTCCCACTTTCGATGCGATTGCTAGCTAAGCTGCATTGCGATGGACGTAAAAAGGTGGTCGTAGTGATTTTTGGGTCATCACGCAACGATGTGCTTTGCAAGAACAACTCTTAATCATCAAGGCCATCACACATGCTACCCAAAAAAACTGATCTGGCGACCAGTTAGTCAACCGGCCAATAAAAACGTACCAACGAACCCAGATTGCCGGTCCTGCGATGCGCATTGTGCGTGGCTTAACACCCTTGGCATAGAGTTTGGTCGCAACGCCAACGATCGGTGACAGAGCGTTCCATGTCATCGACTTGGCCCATCCAACTGCTTTATCCAACGTGCGTAACTGACTGCCGTTCCAGTGTCACTCGAGTACCGCTTCGCTGAGTACGAGTACGAACGGAGAGGTGTGCATGATCTTTCGCGAGGCGACTCCCCTGCGGACATCACGTGGGCGCTGCTTTCATCGAGAATCGATGAATATTGCTCTTTGTGAAAAAGCCAGGATATGTCAGGCTGAATTTATTCTGAATCGCATGAACTATCGGCTCAAGCGGATTCAGAAAGGAAACCCATTAAAAAGACAGAGAACACGACTCCCGTTTTTGAAAACTTGGATGCGGCCCGCAATGAGGCAAAGGACGAATCGACAACCCTGGAAATCTCGGTTGATACAAAATCGAAGGTCAGTTTAGACGAAACCGTTCTCGGGGGAAAAAACCAGAACGGACAGCCAGACAACCAGCGTGCCTCGTTTGGTGTATTACGGGGACTGCAACTGTCGTTTTGCTCCTGGCGCTCGTATGGCGGACCAATCACCTGTTGTCGCCGCTTTGAACTCAAGACCGTTCAACGAACGTATAAAGTAGTTGTATCGGAACGGCATAGGCTTTAATCCCGAATCACTTCAGTTTCCTTCAGTGGCGGATCCATCGAAAACATGGCATTTCATTTTTTCGACCTGTACGTTTCAATTTGCATTTGCCTATGCATTTCGTTGAGCCTGAGGCGCTAGCGCGCATTAGGGAGATTCGACACGAATGCGGTCGCCGGCATCAGTTTGGGGTGCTGGATGATCGGCATAAAGTCCATGTGTGCAAGGATGTCTCGTTCCAGGTTGATGCCAGGAGCGATCTCCGCCAGTTCCAGGCCAAGGTCCGTGAGTCTAAAGACGGCTCGCTCAGTGACGTAGAGCACCTCCTGCCCGATTTCTCGAGCTCGATGAGCACTGAACGAAATCTGCTCGACCTTCGAGACGAACTTGCGTACGCTCCCTTCCTTGATGATACGCAGTTTGCCACCCTCGGCGCGCACTTCCAGCCCTCCCGCCGTGAAGCCTCCACAGAAAACCAAGCGGCGAGCGGTCTGCGTAATGTTGATGAATCCTCCGGCACCAGGCAGCCGAGACCCAAACTTGGAAACGTTTACATTCCCGGATACATCCACTTGTGCGCATCCCAGGGCGGCAAAATCCAGTCCGCGGCCATCGTAGAAGTCGAACTGCGCAGGCTGGTCAATAATGGCGTGAGGGTTCACCGAGGCACCGAAGGACAATCCGCCTGCCGGCATGCCGCCAATGACGCCGGACTCTACCGACAGCGTTACGCGATGAATCAAACTCCGCTCGCCTGCTATCTGAGCAATACCTTCCGGAATGCCTACACCAAGATTGACGATGAAGCCCGGTCGTAGCTCGTCGCAAGCGCGAGCGGCAATGATCCGGCGCTCGTCCATCGCCAACGGCGGCAGGGCGCTGAGGTCGCATTCTCCAGGAGTTGCGGCGGCAGTGCAGAACGCCGACTTGAAGTCTTCCGCGAATGTTTGCGGGTGGTCTTCCGCCGACGCATGCACAATCCTGTCGACCAACATGCCAGGTACGCATACACTGTGAGGTGGAGCGGGGCTCGACAGCAATTCACGCACTTGAGCAATGACCTTACCTCCTGAGTTATGAGCGGCTTGTGCGGCCGATAGGACTTCCGTCAACACGGCTTCGCGGTCGCAAACCAAGTTACCCAACGGATCGGCTCCCCAAGCTCGAATCAGTGCGACATGAATCGGAAACGACTTGTACCAGAGCCACTGTCGACCGCCCAGTTCTACACGTTCGACCAGCGAATCTTGAGAGCGAGCATTCAAACGGCCTCCACCGTGGCATGGATCGACAAAAGTCCCCAAGCCGATGTGAGTGATGCAACCTGGCCTGCCCGCTGCAATATCGCGATAGAGTTGACAAATCACTCCCTGCGGCAGATTGTAAGCTTCGATCTTGTTGTCGATGGCCAACCGACCGATCGAGCGACACGTGGCGAAATGGCCACCCACAACTTTGCGAATGAGACCTTCGTGAGCGACGTGCTCCAACCCCCTTTCCGCCCAATCGCCTTGTCCCGCTGCGTAAATCAACGTCAAACCGCGAGGACGTCCATGCGCTTTAAAGCGTTTGCCCAAGCCTTTGGATAACGCTTCGGCGTGCATGCTACCAGCAAAACCAGTGAACGCGATGGTTTGTTCATCGCCGATTAACTCTACGGCATCATCGATCGAGCACAGTTTGCTGTCGCGAGGCAAAGGAAGGCACGCTATCATAGATCTGTTTAGTTGTTAGACCGTGAAGGATGGATAACCGAATTTCGGCCAGCTGCCGTTTTACTCCGCACAACCTACGAAGGAAAGCCCGCCACCAACAAGCAAATGGAGAGGCTGAAAGGGGTCAGACTTGCTGCTGCTCAATACCCCACAGCCAAATCTCTCTAGCGGGGCAGCACTGGCTGAGCGGTTACGCAAACTGGTACGCCAAACGAAATCAGCGAACCGGGCATTTGTTTCGGGGACGTTACAAATCGTTCGCGGTCGAGGACGCCAGCTATTACTGGACGCTCAGCCGTTATCTTCATTTGAATCCTTGCGCTGGAAAAAGTCAGCTCGTCGAGCATCCCAAGCTGTGGCTGACGCGTACAAAGTCCAACCGTCAGAATACATCGGCTTCCGCTCATCGGCTCTAGGTCCAAGTCTGACCCCTTTTTCTTTTCTTGCGTTCCCATTAAGTAAGTCTAGCAAAACCGGTATGGCGGACCGGAACACCGATGGATTGGAGTCGTTGCACAACATCTCTTTGTTCGATCGCATCGGCTATTTCCGCGAATACCGATTCAGCAGCCGCGAGACAATTGGCGACATGGTGTTCCTTGTGTGCAAAACTTGGATAAAAGCCGCTGCCACAAAGATAGCCCCGCTCAATCATCCTCGCAGTAAACAAAGTCGCCAGCGCAGCAGTTTGTTCATGATCGAAACTCAAGTGGAGCAACGCCGAATGACCTGCTGCTTTGGCGGGCACACCGAATTTTTTGCCCAAGGCGTGCCAGCCTTCACGCATCAAACCGCCGATATGGCGGGTATGCGAAGCAATGTTGACGTCTCGCAGTTTTCGGATCGTAGCCAATGCAGCAGTTGGACCGACCCCTTCGGTCCAGTAAGTACTCGAGATGAACGAGGTCTGCACCGCGTCCATAAAGCGGCGGCGTCCGATGATCGCGGCCATCGGGTGCCCGTTGCTGATCGCTTTCGCAAATACGGCGATGTCCGGCTTGACACCATACTTCATGTGGATTCCACCCAGATGCATGCGCCACCCAGATGAGATTTCGTCAAACACGAGAACTGCACCATGCCGATCACATAACAAGCGAACTCCCTCTAGAAACCCAGGCTCGGGATCTGTCGATCGAGTTGGTTCCATCACCACAGCCGCGACTTCACCGCCGTATCGCATGAAGTGTTGCTCCAATTCGTCCAGTCGGTTGTAGGTGAAGGGCATTGCCGTTCCGGCGAGTCCGCGGGGTACTCCAAGGGGTGCCAATCCAGGCAACAAATGGCCTTTCAGTTCGTCCTTTGCACTGGCTGGATTCACGTTCGCTGCGAGATACCAGTCCGACCAACCATGATAGCCACAGAAGGCAATCTTATCTCGACCCGTCGCCGCTCGGGCAATGCGGACCGCGATTGCCATGGATTCGCCACCGGATCTTGCAAATCGAGCTTGTTCGGCCCATGGATGTAGTTCGATTAACAGTTCAGCCAACTCGACTTCTTCGGAGGCATTGAGCGTGGACATCGAACCTTGCGAAATGCGTCGTTGCACGGCCGACGTTACATCTGGGTCGGCGTATCCCAGAAGACAAGAACCTATACCTGACGTTGTCATATCGATGAACCGACGTCCGTCGAGATCGACCACTTCGCAACCGTGAGCTTCACGAGCGTATGCTGGCCACAGTCCCGGAGCAAACATCTCTGGACGCTTGCTCAGCAACTGAGTGCCGCCAGGAATGAGCTCCTTGGCTCGTTCATACAATGCGTTCGTGGCCGATATAAAGGTGTCAGGTACCTTTTGTGCGTCGCACTCGAAGGGCGAGTTCCTGGAAAAAGGTACCTGACACCTTTGTATCGCAAAAGCCGCGGCTGCATTCCTCCAAAAGAGATCTTCAATGTCGCCCTTTGACCACTGAGCCATTTCGGCTGCATGCTTCATGGAGAGCAACTGTTCATATATTGCCAGGATCGGACGACCGTCGCAATGAGGGAACTGCAAATGGAAGCGATCGATATCGACGTTCTGCCACGCCCGGCCCATGGCTGCGTATTGTCCGTGAAAATAAGTCGCGTCGACTCCATCGGACCCGTATAAAATACGCCGTCGATCCTCACGAGTGAACAATGTGATCAGCGGCCTAACGTCGGTCACTGCTGAGACGTCGTACCAAATATTCGGCATGTCTCGCAGTTGGTCGATCGCTTGGCGAATGGGCCAATAAGTAAAACTGCGAGCGCAATGCGCCAGAATCCATTTGATGTTCGGATAACGACGACCAGTGTATTCTCGAAGATCGTCTAGATTGGACTGGTCCGCGCAGCCATGAAATCGAGAAAGGTGCATTGTCACCCAAAGTCCCATTTCATTGGCCAACTCCATTTGTTCGTGAGTCAAAAACTCGTGAATCCGGCACTGAGCAATGTCGCCTGTGACGGAGTATAGCCGGTACGGTTTGAGCCCAATAAATCCTTGCTCACGTATGTCGCGCCGAATGTCTTCAACCTGGCATGATGGCGTCACCAATCGGTTCATACGAGACTGTGGATCTTGCCGAACTTGTCCGATGCACCAGCGATTGTGGGCTTCGACGTCCAGTCCTAACACAGGCGTTCCCAACACCAGAAAGTGCGTTTCTCGACCTGGGTACAGTCTCGCTGCCCATTGCTGTAAAGTTGCGAAGTCTGCGAATCCCCACGCCGAAGATGGTGGCGTTGAAGCAGTCAAGTGTTCCGGCTGAAACATATGGATGTGAGCGTCGAACACACGGTCCGGCACGAAGTCTTGGAGCTCCTCTTCCCAAATCTGCTGATCGTGCGTTGAAAAATCGTTGATTGAAATTGCCATTACCAAGCCGTCCAGCCGCCATCAACGATCAAGTTTTGCCCAGTCATATAACTGCTTGCATCGGAGGCCAGAAACACGAGCAAACCTTTCAATTCACTCGGCGCACCCATGCGACCCATCGGCGATTTTGTACATAACCGCTCGACCATTTCGATGGGAGCACGTGGGCCGGGAAACGGACCTGGACTGAGGCAATTTACCCGTACGCGGTCGCGCGCCCAGTAGACAGCAAGATGGCGCGTCATTTGAACGATGCCCCCTTTGAGTGCGTGATACGCGACAGGACTAGCAGCACAAACGCCTTCGTAGGCATCCGGATACGAGCCGACGACTCCGTACATGGACCCCAACAAAATCAGACTCGCCGATGCCTTGCGAGCAACGGCATGATCTCGGAACAATTTCGATAGGACGAAGTAGCCAGTGACATTGGCGATTTGTCTAGAGAACTCTTCAGGCGTTACTGTAGTCCAATCGGCTCCAACGGCTTCGTTACCATTGTTAACGAGAATATCCACTTTCGAAGTGAGCGAAAGGGCCGCTTCAAAACTCGTAGTGAGTGAGTCCGTTTGCATATGGTCTAACGCAATGCCGAAATGCTTGGCTGCTCCAACGCAAGGCAAGGTCCTCGCAAGCTCGCATGCCTGTGAAGAATCGCGACTCGTAACAACGACGGATGCTCCCGCTTCGGCGAGTGCGCGACACATGGCCGAACCAAGATGCCCACAGCCGCCCGTCACAAGAGCGACTCGATCAGTCAAATCGAACAGTTGCTGGATCGTAGGTTCGGATGCAAATTGAGACTCGTCCAAGTTCATGAATCATCTCCTATTGTTTGCCAGCTGCACGATTTCACGCTTGCCAGCGTAGCCAGATTGACTCGCAGTGTCTGCATGCCTTCGTTCAAACTACAAAGCGGTTTCTCACCGTGCTCGAGTGTGTCGAGAAAACGATGGGCTTGAGTGACAAAAGCGGCGTCGCGAGGCTGCGGTTCGCACGGTTCTTCATGCCACGGTTCGTCTGGGCGAATCATCCATCGCCAGCGTTGGGCATGCGTTTCCCAACGGACGGTACCGCATTCGCAGTGGACAGTGATCGTAGATTCGTTTGGTGACTGGTGTTGGTTCAGGCTGTAGCTGCCTAGCACATCACCCTGCCGCGTTAGAACGTGAACGGTATCTTCCACGGAAACACCTTCGAGCAGACAATGGGCCGCGTCGGCCACAAGACGCTCGATCGGACCGACCAACCACTCGCCAGCATTAAGCAGGTGCGTTATTGCGTCTTGAATCGCACCGCCCCCTGTTGCATGGTTCGTATAGTATGTGTTTCGATAAGCTGGACGGTAGGTTGGGAAATTCTGACCGCTAACAGCCACAATCTCGACCGGCTTTCCAAACCTACCGCTCATCAGTGCATCGCGCATCGATGCTAAAGCTGGCAAGCAACGAAGGACATATGCCACGCTAACTTTTAGACCACGCTCGTTCACTGTGCGTGCTAGCAAGTCGATATTTTCGGTGCCGGTACTGAGCGGT
>CAMDKL010000005.1 GCA_945900945.1 Pirellula staleyi DSM 6068 | reverse complement strand
ATACATGGAAACATCGGACGGCTGGTCTGGAATTAGACCGCCCGCAGGTAGCCATGATTGGATTCCAGCCAACATAGCGTACCTGCTGCCAGGTGGAAAATCGGCAGAAATTATCGAAGAGAAATCGCATGCCTGGGTCGGAAGCGACTTGACCGATGTTTCCGATTTTATGTGGCAATTGGAACTCGTAAAATCGCAGCAAGTCCAAGTGCTTGGTGAAGAACTGCAAGTGACCGAGGACGGGGCTAAGCTACTCTGGTACCGTATCGCTCCGCCGCAAGGGGAATTTCGATGGGTCAAAACATCGCAACTTTCGGACTCGCCAAAGAGCAATCCAAATGACCGTGGAGTTCAATTGGCAAACTACGTCGACGGTACACAGCCATCTCAGCCGCCTGCCAAGCCATCACAAACGCCCGGCAAAGTCGTATGGTCGGATGAAAAGCAAGCGTTGGATCAAGTCGAACAGCAAATTCAACGAGAGCAAGCTGAGATTCAAAGCAAAATGGCAGCGGATGGCGTTCATGTGAAAATAAATTCTCCGTCGGTCGACGTCCGGGCCCGTGCCAACATTTCTCGGCTGGTTAGCAATTCATCTGAAATCACCGTTAGCGAGCCGGAAACTATCGCAATGGACTCCGAGGTAGAGGAAAATCCATCGTCGACTTCGACACGCATTCGTTCCATCGCTGCCAATCCTAATCTTAAAAAATCTGTTAAAAAAGCGAATTCGACCGACCATCAAGTCGATGGCCAACGACAATGGGAGGCAATGCAATCGACCGACCCAACGCTCCGTATCAGGCCAATCAGTAGCTTGCTCGGCTTAATTGGATTCAGTGTCATCGAGGCAGATCGGGCCCCAGCGACCACTCGAAAAGCTCATGAGTACCATACGAACCCGTCCCAAGGCAACGTTGGCCGGATCGGTCCGGTTGGAAACAGCCGACTTGATCGATTGCCTCGCCCTGGCCAACAGGGTGGTCAACATGGTGGCCAACATGGGCCATCTGTGATCTTGCCCCCAGATGCATCCACAAATCATGGAGGCTCCTTGGGCATGAACGCCAACGATCCCGTTCCTTACGGCGCACCTTTGCAGCAAGGCGAAACAACGCTTTCACGTTGGCTCAATTCTCACGAACCTGTTTTCGGCTCTTCGCCAAACGGCATGACAAATACCGCCAGCTTGAATTCCATGCCGCAGTCTACAGGCATTGTTTCCCCCAATACCGTTCATGCTCAAGCATCTCCTGTGGCTCTCGATACGACGGCCTGGCATGGCCTGAACCCCGCGCTGCGAAGCGTCGAATCCCAATCGTTTCCTGCGACTACGAATGCAGACAATTCCAGCAACGAACAGGATCCAGAGGAGTTTCGGACACCTGAGATCCAATCGGCACTTGTCCAGCTGACTCGGCAAGTTGCAGGGCCGACTGAGGATTGGAATTTTTCGGCATTGAGAAATCAATCGGCGGCTTGGGTAGAAAACGGCGCCACATCTATGGTGCGTGGCGAAGCAAGATTGCTTGTGGAGAGAATTGAACGCTTTGAATCGCTTCGTCAGCGCACACTGGGCCTCACTCAGGATTCATCCATGTTCACTCAAAAATCATCCGGCGATGCGTCGACGGCTACGATGCAACAGGCCAACAATGTTTCTCCTGCAGCAGCTATTAGTGCAGGAGTAAATGGAAGCCTAGTTTCCAATGCAGTCGGAACAAGCTCCCTGGTGGAAGGAGATGCATCGGGCTGGTTGGTTCAAGTCCACACATCCATTCGCGGGCAGCCGGAGTTTGCGTTGACGGACGACGCAGGCAAGGTGGTTACTTACGTACAATCGACAGCGAGTCTAAACCTGCGACGATACCTTCAGCAGCCCGTAACGGTCTACGGTATACGCGGATACATCCCCAATCTTGCAGCCAAGCAGATTCTCGCGGAACGCATTGTCCGTATGCGATAGTGGTTGTTCGTCACGTAATCCTGTACAATTGGGGTGAACTACGGTGCTCTGCACTGATCGATTCCTGGATTCGTGCTAAAATCTTGGAGTATCGAAAGACTGCTTCGTTGCTTTTATCAGCAACTACCACAACAAAAACCTCAATGACGATAGCATCGCGGGTGGTTTCACCCGGCCCAAGTGACAGGACCGTACGTACCGAAGATGGAAAGACCGTGCCGATTCCAGATGGCTGGGAGCTTTTGCCTCCAGGTGATGCGGGACTAACCCGCCGCGTAAAGACCGCTGGACCAACTTGGACAGTTCAAGAGAAAAAAGGCCGCAGGACTTTTTCTAAGGGTGTCTGGGCCCCTAAAGCGACGATTCACTCCATTCGAAGCGATCTAGAGCAAGAGCGTTCCACGGAGTCTTATGCAAAGCGTAAAGTTGCTGACGCGAATCGAAGGGAAAAAAAGCAAACCGAGTATGTCGAAGACTTCGGAACCGCAGTGCTCGATTTTTTAAACTTTGCCTCTCGCTACAATACCCTCTCCTTAAAACTGGCCGCAGCGGTTACGCTGCATGCAACTCCAGTCGGCAGCGGTACCGTGGCAAGAACGGAACGCATACCGATCGAGCAACGAGCGGAGTCTGCCGTCATCGCTTGGATGCGGCACCAAACAACAGCTTATGACAACTTAAAGATTCCACGTGTCAAGGGCGAGAGGCGGGAAGTGCGGCGTATGTTGGCCGACCAGTCCCGACAATTGCTTGAGGACTACCGACGCGGGAACACAGTCAATGCGGCTTTATGCCCACTCCAAAAAGCATTCACAGAGTAAATATGTACCAT
Organism: Pirellula staleyi DSM 6068; assembly: GCA_945900945.1. Lineage (GTDB taxonomy): Bacteria > Planctomycetota > Planctomycetia > Pirellulales > Pirellulaceae > JBKCUI01. The sequence goes on along the minus strand of CAMDKL010000005.1, from coordinate 72,888 downwards.
CAAACAATCGTAAAGCCAAACGCCGAAGAGGTTGCCATCGCAGCGACCGAATGGTTGATCGAGACGATTATCGAGTGCCTTGCTGCTCGTGGCTCCTGCAGTATTGCACTATCTGGCGGTTCAACTCCGAAACGTCTGTATCAAATTATTGCAGAGAAAGAAACCGAGAGTGTCGACTGGTCGCGAGTTACGTTGATAATGGGAGATGAACGCAATGTCCCGCATGACCATGTCGATAGCAATTACCGCATGGTTCGAGAAGCTTGGCTCGATCGACTCGATCCGGTAGCGTTCCCCAAGTCCATGCCTCAGGTCTTGCCCGTAGTTATTCACGACAATGCTCCCGAACGTGCCGCAGCCGAATATGAAAAATCCATCCGGGAATCGCTTTTGAAAGACGCTGACGACGAGGACGCTGAAATCCCCGCTATCGATATCGTACTGCTGGGCTTGGGAGATGACGCTCACACCGCTTCGCTTTTTCCTGAAACAGAAGCCCTCAATGAATCGCATCGCCTCTTTGTTGCAAACTTTGTTCCAAAATTTTCCGCTTACCGACTGACATTGACGGCCCCGATGATCAATGCCTCTCGAAACATCGCGTTCCTGGTGTGCGGGCCGTCAAAGCGTCCGGCAGTCGATGTCGTTCTGCATGGACCAAGACATCCCGACGAGTACCCTGCCCAATTGATTGAACCCAAACTTGGGAGACTCTGGTGGTTTCTCGACACGGCTGCTGCCTCTGAAGTTGTTAAGTAACCAAACCAAAATCCATGTCCGACGAATCGACTCAAGAACCTACCGCCCCGTCCGTGGGTCCTCTGCCTGTGAATCCCACGTCACTGAGCCCATCCTTTGGTGGACTCCGAGTGGCAGCGCTGGAAAGCAGGCGACGTGATGACTTTGCCAGATTGATCGAACGATTTGGCGGTGTGCCTTTTGTCAGTCCGTCGATGCGTGAAGTTCCGATCGACAAGAACAAAGAGGCCATCGATTTCGCGTATCGCGTCATGACCGGTGAAATTGGGGCTGTGATTTTTCAAACCGGAGTTGGCTTCAAGCAACTAATCGCCGCCATCGAACCGCACGTCGACAAACAGCGATTCCTGGATTCTTTGTCAGATATTCCAACGGTGGCTCGCGGACCCAAACCCGTAGCTGCTATGCGAGAATTCGGCTTGCAACCAACGCATCGCGCCCCAGAGCCAAACACTTGGCGTGAAGTATTGCAAACAATCGATATTCATGTACCTGTTTCCAACGTGGAAATCGGACTGCAAGAATATGGCATTGCCAACCATTCCTTGGTTGCCGGACTTGAAGCGCGCGGTGCCAAAGTAACTACCGTCAAAGTCTATCAGTGGGATCTACCGGAAGACACGGGACCGCTCCTAGAGAATGTTCAAGCGATCGTCCGAGGCGAACGCGACTGCCTCTTGTTTACCAGCGCCCATCAGGCAGTCAATTTGTTGCGTATCGCGATTCAATTGGACTGTGAGAACGCACTGCGACTCGCGTTTCGCAGCATGGTGATTGCATCGATCGGACCGACTACTTCCGAAATGCTTCAGCACTTGGAAATCCCAATCGATCTTGAACCTGAGCATTCAAAAATGGGCCACCTGGTTCAAGCTTCCGCAGAAAAAAGCCCTCGTATTCTCAAAGCCAAACGATTTACGGGTATCACCGGCTTGGCAGTCGGAATATCAAGAAACGACCTATCCTCAAAAAATCCATTTCCGTCTAGCACACCTATGAACACACCTACGAATCCATACCACAACAACACTTTCATGCAGGCATGTTTCAAGCAACCGACGGATGGTACTCCTGTTTGGCTGATGCGACAAGCTGGACGGTATATGGCTGAATATCGAGCCGTTCGCGAAAAAGTTTCTTTCTTAGAGTTGTGCAAGAACCCATCCCTTTGCGCTGAAGTCATGGTAACCGCCGTAGAAAAACTCGGCGTCGATGCTGCCATCATTTTTTCAGACCTCCTGCCGATTCTTGAGCCGATGGGTTTTCATTTGGAGTTCACGGCCGGGGATGGCCCAGTCATCCACAACCCAATTCGAACTCCGAAGGATGTCGATCGAGTTAGGCCTTTGGAAAATATGCAGGCGTTGCAATTCGTGGTCGACACCGTTTCGGCTACTCGAGCAAGTCTACCGGATAGAATCCCTTTGATTGGTTTCGCCGGCTCACCCTTTACGTTAGCTAGCTACATGATCGAGGGGAGCGGTTCTAGAAATTACATCCATACTAAGACATTGATGTATTCCGATCCAGTCGCTTGGAAAGAGCTGATGAACAAGCTAGTCGATTCTATTGCACTTTACCTCAACTCCCAGATAGCCGCAGGTGCACAGTGCGTGCAGTTGTTCGATTCATGGGCGGGATGTCTATCGCCAAACGAGTACCGAACTCGCATACTGCCGCACATGCATCTGCTGTTGGAGTCGATCGTGCCGGGCATACCCGTAATCAATTTCGCGACGGGCAATCCGATGTTGACATCGTTGCTGCGGGGCGACAATCGAACCGTGGTCGGATTGGATTGGCGAGTTCCTTTGGATGTCGGCTGGGATATGGCGGGCAACGATCGGGCTGTTCAAGGCAATCTCGATCCAACGGTTTTGTTCTCAGACTTGGAGACGATTCGAGGTCAAGTGCACTATGTCTTGTCTCAAGCGTCTGGTCGACCGGGACATATTTTCAACCTGGGACATGGGATCCTTCCCGGTACACCCGTCGACAATGTTATCGCACTCGTCGACATGGTTCATGAACTCAGCGACCGCCGCAGTTAGACCAATCGCAAGAAACGACGCCAATGCTTTTTCGAAATGTCTCGCTACTTTCCGTAGGCTACGTGTTACCTCCATTGGTGATCACGTCTGCGGATATCGAAGTACAGCTGGACGCAGTTTACCAGCGGCTCAAGCTGCCCCAGGGGAGACTTGAGGGGATGAGTGGAATTCGTGAACGCAGGCTTTGGTATCCCAAGACTCGCATCAGCGATATGAGTGCGGAGAGCTGCGTCCGAGCGCTCTCCGCCGCAAACGTGGAGCCAGCCGTAGTGCAGTGCCTCATTCATGCAAGTGTTTGTCGCGAGTATTTGGAACCCGCTACGGCCTGTCGCGTTCACCATCTGACTGGCTTGCCTGAGAATGCTTGGGTTTATGATGTTTCAAATGCTTGCTTGGGAATAATGAACGGCGCGGTCCAAGTAGCCCAACTGATTGAGAACGGAGCGATTCGTGCCGGCTTGGTCGTGGGTACCGAGGACTGCCGTGGACTCCTCGAAGCCACGCTGAATCAATTGAATGCAAATTCTGACTTGACACGCCAATCGATCAAGCCGGCATTTGCCTCGTTGACGATCGGGTCCGGAAGCTGCGCTTGGCTCTTGGGGGATCGTCGCTATTTCGAAGCGAAATCGCCGGGCTTGGGTGCAAGCGTTCGCGGGGCAGTTGCCGTCGCTCGGACCCAGCATCATGCGCTTTGCCAAAGCGACACCGATCAAGCGGGTAGCGGCATGCAACCGATCATGAACACGGATTCGGAAATGCTATTGGAGGCCGGGGTTGAGACAGGCAAGGTAGCGTTTGATCAATTGCTTTCCGAACTAAGTTGGCAGCGAAATGAGATTGGAGCAACGGTTTGTCATCAAGTTGGTTCGGCACATCGAAAAAGAATGCTTGAAACGCTCGGCATGCCAATAGAGACCGATTTCGCAACATTCGAGCGATTGGGAAACACAGGATCGGTGGCATTGCCTACCGCACTTGGGGTTGGCCTTTCGCAGTCGCAGTTTCCATTAGGGACAAAAACGGCGCTGCTAGGCATTGGCTCTGGCCTCAATTCCGTCATGATAGGAATCGAGTTCGGAAAGATAGCAGTCCGTGGCGAGTAGCTGACGCTCCAGTGGTCTATCGCACTTTGAGTTAGCAGATTTTTGCGTTAGGATATTGAGGATGAGCAGCATCGCAGAGAATAGCATCGAAGTGAACCAGAACACCGACCCCGTAGAAGTTGCACCGTTGTGGATCGGGAGCCTTCGAATTGACCCGCCGATTTTCCAGGCTCCGATGGCTGGTTATACCAATTTCGCTTTTAGGCAGATTGTGCGAGAGTACGGTGGAGCAGGTTTGCAAGCCACCGAAATGGTCAACGCACGCGGCTTTGTTTGGCTCGATGAACATGACTGTGAACACCCGGATCGATTATGGGGCGTCAAAGAGGAAGCGCGTCCGTTGGCAGTCCAGATCTGGGACAACGATCCTGAGATCATGGCAAAGGTCGGGATACGTTTGGCCCAGGAATATGGAGTCAGCGTTGTCGATATCAATTTCGGTTGCCCGGTTAAGCAAGTTACGGAAAAGGCACATAGCGGCTCCTATCTTTTGCGCGATCCCGAGCGCATGTATGCGATTATTTCTCGACTCGTAGAAGTTTGCTATCCCACGCCAGTCACCGCAAAAATCCGACTTGGTTGCACTCGCAAAACAATGAATCACATTCAGATTGCGCAAATGGTGGAAAGAGCTGGCGCATCGGCGTTGACGGTGCATGGGCGAACCGCAGAGGATTTTTTCAAGGGATCAGCTGACTGGAACCGGATTGCTGAAATCAAAGAGCATTTAGAAAAAATGCCTTTGATCGGAAACGGTGACCTTCAGACGCCTGAGCAAGTGGTTTATGCATTCAAGCATTACCGCGTAGATGGGGTCATGATCGCTCGAGCCGCATTAGGACGTCCTTGGTTGTTCGCACAGGCGGCGGCAGCCTTGGCAGGAAAGCCCATTCCACTTGATCCAACTCTCGATGAGCAGCGGGCATGCATGCTGCGTCACTACGATTTGGTTGTGGACCGATTTGGGCCAAAAAAAGGGACAATGCTCATGCGGAAATTCGCCTGCTGCTACGCGCAGAGCAAGCACGGAGCGAGGCACTTCCGAACCAATGTCGTGCGAGTTGAAACCCAGTCGCAATTTTACGAAGTGGTCGAAAAGTATTTCCCTCGCGATCTCGATCCGTCCACCGGGATACCAAAATTGCCGGAACCGGACCAAGCCTGTGAGGTTTCTGAGGCGCGCAATGAACCAAACGAGGAATGTTGCGAGAAAAACGAGGAGTGCTGCGGATAGCATTCAGCCAAACCAGACGTCCGGCTGAGGACAGCCAGACCTACGTGAGCAGCACTGTTTACCAGGATCCACGGACCAAAACGTGAAATATTCCGGTTGTTCCGATTTGCACGCGGAGAACGGTTTGTTGGTTTGCCGATACCAACTCTGGTTTTTCTGCTGGTGACACGCGCAAAACTCCCATTGGATGAATAGAATAGGCCGGGAGTCAGCAGCTTGGCAGGCGTGGAAATGGATAGATCGCTTTTCATCTTGTTCGCTTCTCGTAACCGGTATCTCCTATCCAAATGATCGCACAGAGTTTCAGTGCAATGGCGAAAACACGAAGCGATTCGGCACAGCTGCGTGCTCGTCAACGGCTCGGAAAATACCGAATTGAACGCCGCTTGGCTCAAGGTGGTTTCGCCTTCGTATACCAAGCGCTCGACACGATCGAAGGTGTTCGAGTTGCGCTCAAAATGCCGCATCAATACAATGTGACGGCGAGCATGCTCGATAATTTCCATCGCGAAGCGCGCCTGGTGGCCAAGCTGGATCATCCGAATATTTTGCCGTTGAAGGATGCTAGCTTTATCGATGGTCGATTCGTCATCACCAGTCGATTGGGGGAGAAGACGCTTGCCTGTCGACTTCGCAATCGCATCAGTTTCAACTCGGCATTTCTTTTAATAGAGCAAATGATGGATGGCGTGGCTTACGCGCACCGTAACAAGATCATTCATTGCGACATTAAGCCTGAGAACATGATTCTGCTTCCGGACGGACGGTTGCAGTTGATGGACTTTGGAATTGCGAAGGTAGCACAGCATACGATTATCAAAACGATGATCGCATCCGGCTCGGGAACCGTTGGCTACATGGCACCTGAGCAAGCGATGGGGCGCCCCAGCGCTCGCTCCGATGTATTTGCAATCGGCTTAATCGCATATAAGATTCTCACCGGTCATTTGCCTGAATGGCCCTTCGAATGGGCACCTGCCGGATACGCGACGTTGCGTCGCAAAGCCCATCCCGATTTGATCGCCGTGATTAGGCGAGCAATGGAGTTGCGTCCAAGTCGACGTTATAGCGACGCCAATGATTTGCTACGCGCGTTTCGCGCTGTAAAAGCCAGATCCTTACGATTCGCCCATCGACATCGCTCTGGTACGAATGGCAAGACATAGGCGAGTCAGGGGCAACACGACGACTTAACTATACTAACCCTGTCTACACTTTGCGTTTCATTAAAACCGCGTTTCGCAACGTCGCTGGAATCGCAAGCGTGGCACGAGAAGCCTAACCCTTTTGAAATCTACAGCCCGCGCACGCCAAGGTATTTAAGCCCGAAAGCATCGTGTTAGCAGACATCATTAATACCACCGAAAAGAGATGCCAAAAAAAACGTCTTTTTGAGTGGAACTAAACCACAATAAATTTGTCGAGCTTAGCTCGTAAGTCATCTGCTTCAAACGGTTTCGTCAGGTAGTCGTTCACACCGGCTAGGATCGCAGCGATGACCTGCCCTCTTTGAGCGTCTGTCGTCACCATGATGATTGGCACTTTGGAGCCCATCGCACGAATTTCGACCGCAACATCCAGCCCGCTTTTTTCGGGCATATTCCAATCCGTTAGGATGAGATCAACCGGCGTTTCTTTGTACTTGTCAATCGCTATTTGGCCGTTAGCTGCTTCGACAATGTCGGTCACCCCTAGCGAATTCAAAGAGCGAATTATGATCTTACGCATGATACCGGAATCGTCTGCTACTAATACTTTCATGGAATATGTCGTGTCGCTTTCTCGCTTCGCGAACTATTTGAACTAAGTAGAACATGAGCCAAAACCGATAAAATTCTGGACTTTCAACTGTTGGTTACAAATGGTAACAGTCAAATCGAGAATGGCGATTTCGAAGAATTTTTTGCGACTTTGGACCGTGAAACGGATGCGAGACTTATGTCGACGCCAATTTTCTGCTGCGAACGCTTCCCCGACTAGCGTTGAATTGTATAGTGGTATGCCGGATGGCAACCTAATATTATTCCCTGGTTCGTTCGGCGTAGATCAACGAGCCAAACTTGCTTACTCAGGAGACACTTACAATGCGATTCAGTGAATTCAATTGGCTTGCTCTGACAACACTTTTGATCGCTGCGGGTTCAACGCCGTTAATTGCTGAAATCGGAGTGGGAGCTAAGCCTCTCACCAATGCGGAGGTCATTCTGGATGGTTCGAGAGGAATGCTCGACGAAAAATGGATCTATTGGGAAGGGCCCCGTTTTTCAAGCAAGATGCCGATCCAGTGGAAAATCGTAGAGGACCCCGTCGACAAGGGGTCAGCGGTGATGACCGACGATCCTGCTGCCATGGGAGGCAAGTTTGGAGCAGCCGATATCGTTACCCAAAAAACCTATAAAGATTTTCGGTTGCACGTCGAGTTTTTGATCGTAAAAGCAGGTGGGAATAGCGGCGTCTACCTTCAAAATCGCTATGAGATCCAAGTTCTCGATGGCGACAAAACGAGTCACGGAATGGCTGCCATCATCAACGAGGCGGCCACCGACTACCGTTTGTATAACGGTCTCGGCAAATGGAATTCCTATGATGTCACATTCAGAGCCGCTCGCTTTCATGAGGGCAAGCTCACTGAAAAACCCTTGGTTACTTTGTACTTTAATGGCTCAAAGGCTCATACCAATCACAGTATTACCAAGGTGTGGGGTGGACCCAATTCTGGTATCGACGGTGGTAATGACCAAGGTCGCGGTATTACGGATGTCCCTGGCGGAATTAAACTGCAAGCCGAAGGGCACGATGTGCGATATCGCAATATTTGGATCAAGGAACTAGGTCTTGATAAGCCGGATACGGATTTCAAGGAATAGGGATGTCCGGCTGAGGACAACCGGACCTACGTGACAACCGGACCTACGTGACAGCTATGTTGGAACACAACAACTCGGTTTGGATAGAAATTGCACGAAACGCGATGGCGTGTCGTTTTGAAGTGCTGTTGCATCCAGGCAAGCCAAGCATCGGACCGGAAATCGCCTTGTCCGCTTTAGATACAATCACTTTTCTCGAGCAGTTGCTCAGTGTTTACATTCCAGCGAGCGAACTGAGCTTGGTCAATGAACGAGCCTTCGAGACACCTGTGAAAATCTCCGAATCCACTTTCGCATTGCTAGATCTTGGACTGTCGGTCTATCGGAAGACGAACGGTGCTTTCGACATGACGGCTGCCAAGCTCTCGAAGACCTGGGGCTTTTATCGCCGTCAGGGAAAAATGCCAACCGACTTGGAAATCCGACAGTCCATCGACGCAGTTGGTTCCGACCATATTGTTTTGAACGCTTTGGACAAATCGGTTCGATTTACCAAACCCTTGGAAGTGAACCCAGGCGGAATTGGCAAAGGCTTTGCACTCGATTGTGGAGCCTCCCTCTTAAAACAGAACGAAATCGATGATTTTGCTTTTCATGGCGGAAAGAGCAGTATCCTCTGTTCTGGCAATCAAACTGCAAACGGTGATGAAAAAGGTTGGCGGATCGCCGTACGACACCCAGAACAATCGGAGCGAATCCTCGGTTCCCTGATTCTTTTCGACCAAGCGTTAGGAACGAGCGGTCCCGCAAACCAGTTTTTTTATTTCCAGGGAAAGCGATTCGGCCACATAATCGATCCGAGAACCGGTTGGCCGGCGGAGGGAATGCTGAGCGTTACCGTGCTCCATCGTTCAGCAGGATGGGCTGACGCATTAGCAACTGGATTATTTGTAGCGGGAATTGAACTTGCTATCAAGTATTGCGAGCAAAACCTAGACACCGTAATGCTGGCTATTCTGCCCGGGAGACGGGACGGCGAATGCGAGATTGTGACTTGCAACATGCAGCCAGGTCAGTGGACTCGTGCGTAATAATCGTAAAAACTTCCGAAAATTGACGGGTTGCATCAAGTTTGCGGGTTGTTCCGTCGAAAACTTCATTAGTGATTTTGCGGATCGTCGCGACGGAGACGGGGACTAGATTGTCCACGACCTTGACGAACCACTGAGAGGAATCTAGACTTCTGGACAATTAAACCCAGTCAGCAAAACGACTTAGGTCGTCTCAAAGTTCCTCGAGGAGTTCTGTAGTGACGAAAAAAGAGATCGTGAAAACGATTTCCGATGAGACCGGGCTAAACCAGCAGCAGATCAAGGCGATTGTCCAAAAGACTTTTGACGCGATTGTGGCAACGTTGGTCGAAGAAGGTCGAATCGAGCTTCGCAATTTCGGAGTGTTCCAAGTTCGGCCCAGGGCAGCTCGGAAAGCACGCAATCCTAGAACGGGACGTCAAGTGGAGGTCCCCGAAAAGTTTGTAGTGACTTTCAAGCCTGGCAAGATCATGGAGCAGAAGGTCAATTCAATCGAGGGAAGTCCACTTGCTCAGCAGATTCGCGATGAAATCGCGTCTGGCAAATTGCGAGTGACGTTGGACGAAGATGAGGACGAGATTGCCTCGGAGCCGTAACCAGCCCCCAGAGCCTGGAGTTTCTCCAGCCTGAAACGATTGACTAGCGAAACGGTTGATACAAGGTCATTGCGAGACTTTTCACGGAGGATTGGTCATGCGTCGTAGAATTTGTTTGGCGTTATTGGTTTGTTGCTCATCACTCCCTATGGTTGGATGCGCCCTGCCAATCTACTCAGCCAATCCAGCCAAACGAGCTGAGCAACTGATTTACACCTCGGAAGATCTCCGATCGTTAGTTCAGGAATGGGAACGATTCTGGTTCCTCGATCAGCCTAGCCATATGACACCATTCCGAGTTCACGGCGGTGTTATTTAGTGATCCAATGTGAGTCGGTGGTACTTTCGACTGCCAATACGCATGGCCACCTGCGATGCCCTATTGCCTAGGGAATTGTACCGGAATCACTTCTCCGCCGGCGCTGGTGACCATTGCCTTAAGCACGCCTGGATCGATGCTGCGTGCGAGGAACTTGATTGATCCGTCAAAAATCGCCACGCTGGAACCGGTCGGTCGGAAGCAATCGATGAGGTCGACCTCGTGCAGATCCAAGTCCTCTGGTTTGGTCCACGGCACGGCATGTCCATCGTCCACTTCGAACAAGGCAATGGTGTTGGACGTTCCGTCGGTGATCTGTCCCATTTTTGGCTTGTCTTGATTCCAGATCGTACTCTCATAAAACGGTGCTAAATACACTGTGTGGGTCTGCGGACCAACGAAGCTTGGGTGTCTAAACGTAGCCGGCATCAGGTCAAGTAACTTAATGTTGTGCTCGCTATCCCAGGGTTCGTCCAAGTGGAATTGCTGATACAAATTGTTTCGCTCACCAAGAACTGCAACTCATCGATGACAATCTGAATATCATCGCGAAATTGCGGCGGGACTCTACCGCTGGCGTCGGAAAATGCACCATCAACCAGCGGGCGAACGGTTTCAAAGGCAGTTACAGCACGGAAAGGGTACTTCGAGGAACTTGCGAGTTCTACAATCTTGCTCGGTTTCGAATTGGACGTCATCATTCGGCGGAGAGTACCTTCGGTACCGAACAGCACTTTTTGTGGTTCCGACTGAACGACTTTCATAGGAGCACCGTTCACGGTTCGGAACCGCATGTCTTTTACTTTTGGCGAAGCGGTAATTCCTCCGAATAACTTGGCGTTCAAACTCGCGATATCGACGGGCGCAGTTGTCGTGATACTGACCCCAAACTCCGGGCCGTTAATGCTCGGCATGCCTGCGGCTATGTCGATACTGGATATTAACAGCGGATCGATTCCCAGCTCTTGCTTTCCGATTGCCGAAAGAATTTCCCCGGGGAACTATCTCCAGATCCTTTCGACTACGAAGCGCTGCGACATCAATCGAAGTTAGGCTTAACGAGTCGCCCGGAATAGCTTGATATCTTTCCGGTATTTGCTGTGCGACTAACTCCGTCGACCGGCCTTGAATTAGGAGGACAAGCACTGTCCAAAGTAGATGTTTTCGAAACGAAATGGCAACGGTAATCATTTGATATTCCTATTGAAAATTTGGTTGTCGGGGGAACCATGCCTCCTGTTTTACCATATTGCGACAAGCGTTAGGGGGGTGATCATTGATGTTTTCGGTTTGACTGATCACAATAGGACTAGTCACTCTCGAACGCTATCGAGCGTTCCACTCCCTCCCGAATTTAACGCACCCACCCTTGATGTCCTTCTTCCAAGCTTTTCGAAAGATACCTTCTCGCGCTCGCTTGATCTTTGCATTGGTTATTTTAACGGCCACCGGATGTCGCGATCGGACCGAATCGGGAAAGAAGGTCGAATCCGTCGATGAAGTCGTGGTGCGAGGCACCGAAATGACAATCGAGCCGATGCAATGGCCGAAGTTGGTGAAGTGCCAAGGAACGCTGGTAGCGGACGAAGTGACAACGATTAGTGCCAAGGTTGCTGGACGAATTGCTGAAGTTCCTGTCGATCTCGGCGACATCGCTTGCCTAGACGATGTTCTGGTTCAACTAGATCCCAAGGAGTTTCAGCTGCTTTTGGAGCACGCCGACGCACAACTTTTACAGGCTAGGTCTGCGGTTGGACTTAAGGTGGGAGATCCCGTTGAGGGACTCAATCCCGACAACGCTCCGCCTGTACGCGAAACGAAAGCGATATGGGACGAGGCAAAGAAAGTAGTCGAGCGTATTCGTCAGTTATCCAAAAGCGATGCGATCAGTATCGCCGATCTTGACCTGGCGGAATCAGCAGAGCGAGTTGCTTCGGCTCGGTTTTCCTCTGCACAGAATGGCGTTCGCGAAAAGATTGTGTTGATCGCGGTTCAGTCTGCTTTGCGTGATCTGGCTCATCAGCGATTGTCCGAGACGACTGTTCGTGCACCATTCAACGGAGCAATTGAATCGCGTTTGGTCGCGACAGGTACTTTCGTGCAAGCCGGCCAGCCGCTCATGAGTATCGCAAAGACATCCGTGCTTCGATTCCGTGGCAGCGTTCCGGAGCGATTTGCCCAACAGTTGAAAACCGGAATGCAACTTGAACTTGCGTTTGATTTGAGCGATCAGATTCGAACAGTATCGATTACCAGAATCAGTCCCAGTTTAGATCAAGTGAATCGATCATTGGTCTTCGAAGCCAAAATAGACAACCAGGATGGAAAACTTCGTAGCGGATTATTTTCGCAAGGTGTGATTCAGATCAATCCAGAGGCCGAGGCAATCGTTGTTCCCGTGTCGGCGTTAGTTCGATTCGCTGGCGTAGACAAGGTTTGGACCATTGTCGAGGGGAAGCTAAAAGAGCAGGTTGTTGGGCTTGGTCGGCAGACGGCAGGATTGATTGAGATACAAAAGGGACTCGTGCGCGGCGAAAGTTTGCTGGTCGAGGGGAAAGACGGAAGGACGGGTCGTTTTGAATCCAATATTCAATCGGTATTGCCAAACTCAAGCGACTGAAAACGGCCTCATTTTCATGGCCGCGATCGCCCCGAGACCTAAAAGAGGATTGAATGCAAGCAAAAATCTGGTTTTTGTCGGTATAAAAGGCAGTATCGCTAAGTTCGTTTGCGTAATTGCTGGGTGTCACGGTACACTTTCGTCATGAACAAATGGACGTACGGCCAACAATGTTTGACGGCGGCGTTCGGTTCTATTATTTGAAGGAAGAGTTGTTATGGCCGAAGGTAGCATCAAAAAGTTGACGGACAAGGGATTCGGGTTCATCAACGTCGGCGGCGGCAAAGATTTGTTTTTTCATTCGTCGAGTGTCAAAGGCGCGACTTTTAATGAGTTGCACGAAGGCCAGAAGGTATCCTATACCGAAGGAAAAGGACCTAAAGGACCTTGCGCTGAAAACGTAAAGCCTGTTTAGTTTTCGGCCACTCAGTTCAGTTTCGGCGCCGTTTTAGAATAATCTGTGCCTCCAGTAAGCACGAATGAAGCACTGGAGGCAAAGTGTCGCATTGCTTAATCAATCGCGGCAAGTATCGCTTTTGTTCTACCAATTGCGATAGGATCCGGCAATCGAACGGAATTCTTATCCTTGCGTTGAATCGGTGCACGAAATGAACCGTGCAACTGGATTGCGAAACCCTTAGCCAAAATTTCTTCTGCATTAGCGGGTGCTACTCCACCTGCCGGCAGTATCTCGATTCGAGCTTGAGCCCTCTCTGATAGGCGACGCAAATTCTCGACGCCATCGATTGCCATTTCAGGGCCACCACTTGTCAGTATGCGAGTAAAACCCAGATCGATTAATTTTTCGAGTGCCGTTAAGGGATCCCGAACTTGATCGAATGCGCGGTGCATAACAAGTTGGCATTTCGGCAAAGCGTTCAAGACAGCTAGAAGAAAAGGAATATTGAGGTCTCGCGAAGCAGTTAGTCCTCCGATCGCAATTCCGTCGGCACCGCACTCGATCGCCTGATTCGCTTCCTGAATCATCAATTCACATTCTAGCGCCTCGTACTGAAAGTCTCCCGCTCTAGATCGAATAAGCACAATGAGCGGCACCGTGATTGCACTTCGGACAGCAGCCACTAGCGGTCCAGACGGCGTGACACCGCCCAGATCCAAAGCCGAACAAAGTTCGATACGATCGGCACCTGCTCGCTGGGCGAGTATCGCGGCTTGGATTGTATCGACGCATACTTCCAACATACAAATGGACCTTGGTGATAGGATACAAACTGTAATTGCAATCTTGCGGAAAATTACTGTCCGCACGTGGCGGATGCTGCCAGCATCCGTGCCGAGACTGGCAGCGTCGGCTACGACTGTGATCGGATGACGCACTAGTCAACGGACGGTTCAGATTTTGTCAACTTTCACCAACGCCTTCGCTCGGTAGTGCAACGCTTTCAGTTTTTTTGCTACAGCTTCGAGCATTTCGGCATCGGACATTGGCATATACACGGAATACGGAATGGGTTCGCCGAACACAACCGCAATAGGCTGTCTGGTAGGAATCTTGGCGCCTTTGGGCAAACAATCAAAGGCACCGACTATTGCAATAGGTATCAACGGCACTTGCGAACGGCGCGCAACCGGAATGAAGCCTGGTTTCAAATTGCCGATCTCGCCGTCGGACGAACGCGTACCCTCTGGAAACAGCAGTACCATTTCTCCTTTTTGCAGTCGATTTAGCATTTCTCGCAGTCCAGCCAATCCACCGCGATCTCGATCGATTTCAATAGCATCAAGGAGTCGAATCAGGAAACCCAACAACGAGTTCCTAAACAACGTCTTTCGAGCCAGGAAGTTGAGTCGCCGATTCGGAACCATGCCGATGAGAACTGGATCCAGCAGGGACTGGTGTGTTGCAAGCAACATGCCGCCTCCCTCGAACTCCAAATGGTGCTGACCCTCGGTACGAAAACCGAAGGTCACCGAGGCGATGATTCTCGAAGCAAGCCGAACGCCACGATAAAGAAGCTGCCGTCCTAGATAATCGAATAAATGGACCCGTTTGGCTGGAAGTGATTTGCTCATTGGATTCAGGGGGCAGGCGAAAAGCGAAATGAAAAATCGATGACGACAAGCAGCAGGAACACCGAGAACTCGGAAAACAGCTGATGAACACGGATATATAAATTTACCTAGTGCTCTTCAAGTCTTAAATTTTGGGATACCCACAGTGTAGAACGGTACTCACAGTGTAGAACGGCACTCCGTGCCGTTTTTCTCGGCACGGAGTGCCGAGCTACTCTTTGTTGCAACCCCACTTTTTAGTGTTGAGAAAGCACTAGAGCGCTCTCGACCGCGTTTGGGACGAAACCCGCCCCATGAATGATTGCCCATTATTTACTAGCCGATGCTGGCATTTTGGTCTGAACAATTTCGACTAGCTTTTGCAGCACCTGTTCCTCGGACATGCCATCGGTCCAAACCGTTATCGAATCTGGAGCCGATTTCAATCCACCTGATTCTCGCATGGTATCGTGTACGTCGCGTTGGTTTTGCTGTTGAAGTATTTCCTCGTAGTGAGCGTCCATTCCTAATTCGATCAGTTGTTCGACACGGCGATGGGCTCGTTCCTCAGGTGTGGCGGTTAAAAAGATCTTGCATTGGGCGTTGGGAAATGCGACCGTCCCTTGATCGCGTCCCTCGGTGACGACATCGCGTCCTTCGGTCCAACGATGCTGGGCAGCAACCAAAGCTTGCCGAACCGATGCATTGTCCGCGACGGGGCGAATGGACTGGGTAACCGATGGCATACGAATCTCCTCGGAGACATCTTCGCCGTTCATAAATACGTGGTTTTCTCTCATCTCAATTTCGACAGCCCTTGCAATGGCTGCGACCTCGTCAACACGGGATAAAAGCAATTGCTGTCTAAGACACGCTAGGGTCACACATCGGTACATAGCGCCGGTATCGAGGAAATCAAATCCAATTTCTCGTGCCAATCGCTTTGCCGCTGAGCTTTTCCCAGCTCCTGCTGGCCCATCAATCGTTATTATCACACTAGCCCCCAACAGTTATATGAAACGTACCAAAGTCTGGCGTGATTTTACTCGAAACCAGAAAAAATGCGTCACGCTTTCGGCTCGCAATCCCCTTGAAGTAGGAGCTATACTAAGACAATAATCCAGTCACCCAAGCGCCGTGCGGAGTTGCCATGTTCAGCTTATCCTTGCCAAGAGTCGTTTTCGGTTCGACCTCAATTACCTTACTATGCACCGCTTGTTGGATTAGTACCGCATTCGGGCAAAGCGAAAATGCTACGCCTAGCGAGGAAACCAAGGCAGTCGGTACCATACCTCCCGCAGGCGAAAAGCCCCCTGTTCAGGAAAAGCCAGCGGTTCAGGAAAAGCCAGCCGAAAGTTTGGGCAAGAAAGAGATCGACGATAGGAAGCCCGACAAACCCAAGAGTGCCCGGGAAAAGCCACTCGCAAAGAAGCAACTTCGGCACATCGCATTGAGCGGTTCCTACGATGATTTGATGCAATCCGCTTCTCTCGATCCGACCAGTTTGCTCCTCGGGCGTAGTCCGGTCAAAAGCAAGTCATTCTTTCGTCTTTGCGAGTACCTACAGGAAATGGGGGCCGAAGAAAACTTAACGCATATCCTGTTTGATCTTTCCGACTCGGAGATCGGTTTGAACTCAGCCCAACTGGACGAACTGACTCGACGAATGGCATTGCTCAAGGCCAAAGGGAAAAAGACAATCGCTTGGCTCGAGGACGCCGGCAACGTTCAATTGGCTATCGCAGCTTGTTGTGATGAAATCATCATGGCCGACTTTGGTGGAGTCGACATGCCGTCGGCTGCACTGGAAACGATGTTTTATCGCGATGCAATGGATCTTGTTGGAGTCAAGGCATCGGTTGTCCGAGCGGGCGATTTCAAAGGTGCAGTCGAACCCTACACCAACGCGGTCATGAGCGAACATCTCAAGAGCCATTACCTTGAGATGCTCGAATCGATCAATGCGGCTCAAGTGTCCCGGATCGCCAAGGGGCGTGGCCTAACAACCGCCGCCGTTCGCGAACTACAAAAAAAGCGAATGCTTCTGCCAACCGACGCCCTGGCCGCTGGCCTCGTAACAAGACTCGCACCGTACGGTTCCATGAAAAGTACCATCCAAGAATCGATTGGTTCTGAAATCGAATGGACCAAACCGAAAGCCAAGCCAAAACGCGAAATGTCGATCTTTGAAATCATGGGCAAAGCCATGGCAGGCCCCAAGGAAATTACCAAGCTAAAGGACGATTCAATAGTTGTCCTGCATTTGAGCGGAGCAATCGTCGACGGCAAAGAAACCTCGCCTGGCTCCATCGTTGCGGGGCCAATGGTCAAGTCGATTGAAGAGTTGATACAGGACGATCGGGTCAAAGGGGTTATCGTCCGCGTGAATTCGCCAGGTGGAAGTGCCACCGCGAGCGAAGCCATTCGACAAGCATTGGACGTACTGGCACGCAAAAAGCCGGTGGTGGTTTCGATGGGTGAAATGGCAGCTTCGGGTGGTTATTGGGTTAGCTGCATTGGGCAACCCATTTATGCAGAACAAGGAACGATTACAGGATCCATCGGAGTTTTTTCACTAAAACTTAGTCTCGGTTCGTTGCTTCGAAGAGTAGGGGTACATGTTGAATCGGTGACGCTTGACGAGTCCGCAGGCTCGAATGCAATCGATCGCGCCTGGACCGATGCCGAAATCCACAACATGCAGCGTTTTATCGACGAGGTGTACGACCGCTTCCTAAAATTGGCAAGCAAATCTCGCAACATTCCAATCGACAAGTTGAAAACGTTAGCAGGAGGTCGAGTGTGGTCTGGTGCCCAAGCCAAGCAAAATGGTTTGATTGACGAAATCGGTGGAGTCGATGATTGCATCGCTGTGGTTGCAAAGAGAGCCAATACGGAAAAATACAAGTTGATTCACCGACCAGAGGTTCCAACAGGCTTCGATCTGTTCCGAGTTCTCGACGAATCGAATGGTGGCGATATCGCGATGGAATCAGCGGGCGTTTTACAATCGCTAGAACAAAAACTGCTCGGACTATTTGCTCAACGCGGTTTCCGATTGGATACCACTCGCATTTTGCTTCGGTCCGCCTGGCAGAGCACCTCGGGCAAGCCAGCCGTTTGGGCGTTAATGCCTCAAGAGATGCGGGTCCACTAACACCGACTTATCACACGGTATTTAGTGACGCAGCCATTGGGCGCTAGCCCGGGGCTGCGTCACAAGCGATATTGCTGCGCAATTGAGGCCCGGGGCTAGCGCCCACCGGTTCACGAAATCGCTAGGGAACGCCATTCTGAAACTACCACTTATTCATGAACTCCATGCCAACCGACTCCATGCCAACCGACTCCATGCCAAACACAAGCCAAACCAGCGCTGCCGGGAAATGTGCTCTGATCACTGGAATCACAGGTCAAGACGGCTCGTATTTATCCGAACTCCTCCTGGACAAGGGCTACACGGTCCACGGAATTGTCCGCCGAAGTAGCTCCCTCGATCGCCCTCGGCTCCTCGATCAGTACAACGACCCTGCAATTTATGGCAAACGGCTGTTTCTCCATTATGCAGACCTCTCCGACACGACTTCCATTCGTAGAATCCTGGCAAATACACAGCCGGACGAGTTCTATCATCTTGCTGGCCAATCGCACGTCGGTCTCAGTTTCGAGATACCCGAAAGTACTTGCGAATTAACTGCTATGGGAACTCTGCGGATCATGGAGATCCTTCGTGACCAACCCAACAAACCCAAATTCCTTCATGCTAGTAGCCGAGAAATATTCGGTACGCCAACCGTTAGTCCTCAAGACGAATCGACGCCGCTCAACCCCAATTCGCCCTATGGCTGTGCGAAGTCGTTCGCGACGCAGATGGTGCGGATCTATCGCGACTCGCATGGATTGTTCTTTTGCAATGCGATTTTGTACAACCATGAAAGCCCCCGTCGAGCGGAGAATTTTGTGACGCGAAAGATTACGCTCGCAGCGGCACGCATCAAACTCGGGCTTCAATCCAAATTGATGCTGGGATCGATCGATGCCGCACGCGATTGGGGGTATGCAAAAGAGTACGCAGAAGCCATGTGGCGCATCCTGCAGCACGATTCTCCCGACGACTACTTGCTCGCGACCGGAACGAGCTACACGGTTCGGGAGTTCACGCAAGCGGCATTCGAACATGTCGGCTTGGACTGGGAAAAATATGTGGAGCTAGACCAAAGATTTGTACGTCCCGCCGACCCGGAGTCACTTTTAGGTGATGCGACCAAGGCAAAACGCGTACTAGGCTGGACAGCTAAAACCAAAATGCCTGAGCTAGTAAAAATGATGGTCGATCACGATTTAGTGTCAGCGTCGACAAAATGATTCGCCGCCTGCGATCGAATTTGCCATCGACGCTAAATTTTTTGTTGTTGCGACTAGTCGAATAACACCACCAGTTTCAATAACAGGGGATTACTACACGAAGAAGTCGATTGAAAAAGAAGCCTTTCCGAGCAAGCCAGATTACCAACAAGAGCGATTGAAGCAACTTGGGTCTCGAAAACCGAACTGATTTCATTCGCAACAAACCCGGATTATTCATAGCACGAGTCATTATTCTCGTAACCCTGTATTCTGTTGTGATTTATATCCTTTGATCGAAAGGCAGACTGCATATCGTAACCCGATGCGTTAGCGAGGGATTTGAACGGAAGTCCTCGCTTATGCGTTTTGAAGTTGCGATTCTTTGACTTAGGGGCAACGCCCCGTTAGTTTACCTAGCCCAGCCAACGGCTTGGTCTAGGTAAACGACTGAAGGTCATAAATATGGGGATGGCCACAGTGTAGAACGGCACTCCGTGCCGTTTTTCTCGGCACGGAGTGCCGAGCTACTCTTTGCTGCAATACCACTTTTTAGTGTTGAAGACGCACTAGTAGCAATAATACAAAAATCTCTATCGCTACCAATTCAATCATACCGTTCGATCGTATTCTACACAGCCTGCTTTTAAGCGGACTAGTCTCAATCATCAGAATAGCGAAGCGGGTTCAGCTTTCAACAGTTTTCTTACCGCGAGCATGCCGGCAAGAGTGCACATAAGGAACGAGAGGCCGAATACGCCCACAGCACGTTGCCAGGTCATGAACGTTGGAATACCGGAAAGACTAGATGTGATTTGGTACAGCGCCATGGAGGTTAAGAAAGCAGGTACGTAGCCTATCATCGCTAGCAGCCAAGCTTGCTGCAATACGGTTTGAGCGAGATAGACTGGTGCGTACCCCATCGCCTTGAGAGTCGCATACTCCGGCAACCGACTCGCGACATCGGTGGCTAGAACCATGTAGACAATTGCGGCTCCAATAATAAAAGACAAAGCTACACCCATCGAAAAAATCATGCCGATGGGGGTTTCGTTTAGCCATCGCTTGCGTTCCCAGATTCGCTGCTCGTCCATCGTGAGAATTTGGACAGCGAGCTCGGCGCGTGGTTCTCGCTCCTTGAGCCATGAAACAACCGAGGCTAGGACCACGACTGGATCTTTTCCGGGCTTGATGCGTACAAGCCCCAACGAAGCGCGTTGTCGAACGTCGATTCCTGCACGCTTGCCAAAACCGACGTCGCTAACCAATACTGCACCGTTGGTCGCCAACCCGGTCCCTAATTTGAAATGCCCGGCGATCAAAGTTTTTCGGCCACCCATTTCGGTATGTTTCGAAATATCCTCGTCGGAAAAAAGCTTGCAGTTTTCTGGCCCGTATTCGGCACGCGTTGCCCGATCGACGAGCATCGCGTCAGGATCCTTGAGTAGTGTTATTTTTTCGGTTAGTTCATCCACCACAATCACTGGCAGGTCCAATTGAATTCCCATCATGCCAACGGTACGGAAAGATCCGTCCGGCGGGGCTTTTTCGCATTTTTCGTTCCTTGGCGGGTTCTGCCATCGGTGAAGCATGATGAAAAAGGGATCGACCGCTGCAACATCAGGATGCGACGCTACCATATTCATCCAAGATCGATCGATTGTTCGAGGTTCGTACAGGTGTACATAGTCGGGAGATCGCATTACCAACTCGCCTTTCAATTTCCCGTAAACAATGGTAGCCGTATTTCCAACCGCTCCTCGAAATCCCAGTTGCATAAATATCAGGAGCAAGGCAAACGCGACGCCCAGAACACTCACAATGGCGCGAGTCGGCTGGCTGATAAAATTGAGAAGCGAGATCGGAGTTCTACGGAAAACCTGCGACAACAATGGCCTTGCTCCTTCTTCACGGCTTGAGAATCTTGAGGAATCCAAGACAATCATAGCACGAAATCTATCCACTTAACCTCGGAATTCATTTTGGCATCATTATCTCGAAGCGGCGTTTTCTCAGACGGTATGGACCGACGCTTGGCACGATTCAGCGAGAGTATTTCGTTTGATCACCGTCTTTACAAGCAAGATATTCGAGGATCGGTCGCGCATGCGAGGATGCTTTGTCGTCAAGGACTTCTGCAGAACGAGGAATTCGAAGCGATCGAGCGTGAACTGCTGGATATCGAAAGGGTAATCGATCGGGGCGAAATACCCTTTCAGATTGAGCTCGAAGACATCCATATGCACATCGAGCAGACTCTCATCGATCGGCTCGGAGACGTTGGTCGCAAACTGCATACCGCTCGCTCCAGAAATGACCAGGTTTCGACGGACCTGCGACTGTGGATTCGAGAACAACTCGATCGTGTGGATGCTTTGCTGCTGGAGCTACAGCGTGCGTTTCTCAAGCGTTGCAAGATAGACCAGGGGGTCATTATTCCGGCCTATACACATATGCAAAGAGCACAACCTGTCCTGGCAGCACATTATTGGTTGGCTTACGTGGAAAAATTAGAGCGAGATCGTGGTCGGCTTTTAGATTGCCGCAAGCGAGTCAATATTTGTCCGTTGGGAGGCGCAGCAGTCGCCGGAACCAGTTTGCCGATCGACCGACACTATACTGCCGAGTTGCTCGAATTCGAGGGGGTGGCAGCGAACAGTGTCGATATCAGTAGTGATCGAGACTTTGTCGTCGAGTCGGTATTTGTTTTGACGATGATATCGGAGCATTTGAGCGGTTGGGCCGAGGAGTGGATCCTGTGGTCCACCACGGAGTTCGGTTTTATCAAATTACCGCACGCGTTTTGTACCGGAAGCTCGATCATGCCACAGAAAGTGAATCCGGATACTTTGGAATTGACCCGCGGTAAGACAGCCCGCGTTGTGGGGAATCTTCAAACCCTCCTGGTTCTCATCAAGGGATTGCCCTTGGCATATAACCGTGATTTGCAAGAGGACAAGCCTCCGCTGTTCGATTCGTTCGATACCGTAATGGCTTGCCTCGAATTAGCGATACCAATCGTTGAACAAACGGAACTACAACCGGACGTCATATCCGCTAAATTGGACCAGGGCTATCTCGACGCGACCGCTTTGATGGAGGGGTTAATTTCGCAGGGTATGCCACAGCGAACTGCCCATCACAAGGTGGGTGCGCTGGTTGCGATTGCGAAATCGAGAAGCGTATCGCTGGTTGGACTGACCGAAGCAGAAATTAAATCCGTTGACGAGTCATTGGATAGCACCCTACGAGCAACGTTAGGGGTATCGGGTGCTGTCCAATCGTACCGTTCCTTCGGCTCCAGTAATCCAGAACGAGTTGCGGAACAAATCAAACGATGGGAGAAATTGATTCAATTGGATTAGGAAAACCAAGAGTTCTAGATTGCGATTAAGCAGATAGCGATTGGCCAGATTGCGATTAGCCGCGAAGCGGTGACATGACGTAGCCATGGGCGCAAGCCCATGGTTTAGCTTTCAACTCATGATGCCACTCGGACCATGGGCTGACGCCCATGGCTACATCATGTCGTCCTTTCAGGACTAGGAACATCCAAACTCCATGCCCCTGGCAACATGCCCCAAACGACTTACCTACTTACCTACTTACCTAGGACCGTTCGAGAAATTATTGTCGTGGATCGCTCCGCGATCCAACGTTCTGATCGCGGAGCGATCAGCGACACTGTGGCAGTTAATTATCGAACGGTCCTTACCAACCTACCAACCTACCAACCCATGCGACCTGACTTTGTTTACTTTGATCTTGGCAATGTTTTGCTCTATTTCGATCACAGCATAGCGATCCGTAAGATGGCGAAGGTCGCTGGCATTTCAACGGAGCAAATACGATCGATTGTTTTCGATGGAACGTTGCAGATAGAATACGAGTCTGGTCAGATTAGCGGGGGGCAGTTCGTATCTCGCATTTCAGACTCGATCGGTCGAGATTTGGATGTGAGGGAGATGCTTCAAGCGGCAGCGGACATGTTTATCCCAAATGCGCACATCCTCCCTGTGCTGGAGAAAATTCGCGGATTGGGAATACCGATGGGATTGCTTTCGAACACCTGCGAGGCGCATTGGAGTTGGATTAGCGAACTCGCGTATCCTCAGGTGCAGGGGTGGTTTGCACCGGTAATACTTTCCTATGAAGTTAAAAGCATGAAGCCCGATGCTCACATTTACCGGGAGGCACAGCGTCATTCAGGCCATGAGGCACCGGGGATATTTTTTACGGACGACCGAGCGGAAAACGTAGCAGCTGCGCATAACGCGGGTTGGATGGCAGAGGTCTTCGTCAATGCGGATCGGCTGATGAAGACGGTTGAGAGTTGGAAATAGGCATCTTTGTCGTCAATGCACCTGAGAGTCGCTAATTAATAGGACATCGCAAACCAAACATTACATCTTACGCAAGGGAGCCTAGGTTCGCAGAAAACGATGGATTATTTATTAAATTCTAACCTACGCCCATTTTTAGGATGCCATCATGCCCAAACTATGGCATAATCAATGTGTTGTTTCCCAGCTGGGCACCGTGTTTTGCGGTTCAAGCGGACTTTCTTATTGGATCTCTATTCGGAGGAAAATACATGACTCTTCAAAAGAGCAGGCGAAACGCGTTTACGCTCGTCGAATTGTTGGTGGTTATTGCCATTATCGGCATCTTGGTTGGACTGCTGTTGCCGGCTGTCCAAGCGGCACGCGAAGCGGCCAGACGTATGCAGTGCAGCAATAATCTCAAGCAGCTTGGTCTTGCGATTCACAACCATGAGTCTACTTTTAAGTTCGTCCCGGCTTGGCGCAGAGAGTTTGAATTGACGGATACCTATGCAAGGGTGGGAAACCCTTATTTTGCATTGACCGGCGACGCCCGCAGTCCATTCGGGGTCTTGGGACAATTACTACCGTACTTAGAACAGTCGACCATTACGAGTTTGATTGACCTTAAGAAGCCTCTGGTCGATCCTGTAAACCTAGCACCCCCGTTCCCTGGGGCGAAAAATACGACTGCAATCCTTGCAAGGCTGCCTGTTTTTGTTTGCCCCTCAACGCCAGAAACAAAGTCGGATTACGGACCGTATTTCATTCCGTTGGGATTTCCGTCAAACGCGGTATACAATATGCCAAGGACAGACTATGTGGCTCTAAGAGGTTTGCATTCCTCGCTTGCGGCTTGCGCTGGACTTCCATCCTTAACTACTCACAATTCGATGCTAGGGACGGATGATCCGATTAAGAAATTCACCGTTAGGTTAGGACAAGTGAGCGACGGATTGTCCAATACGATATGCTTCGTGGAGCTTGCTGGGAAACAAAAAGTTTATTTCCGTGGCAAACCAACGCCTGGCACAACATACACAGATGCTGGTTATGTACTCAATTCCTTCTATGGGGACTGGAACGTGGCGAGACACCCTCGCGGACTAAGCGGGGCACTGATAACAAATCCCACTCAGGCAGGATGTTCGGCCATTAACATTCTCAATAATGACAATCCATATTCCTTCCATACTGGGGGTGTGCAAATGGTTCGCGGAGATGGTTCGGTATCGTTCCTCTCCGACAGTATTACGAACATAGTATTCGCCGCCATGGTATCGCGAGATGGCGGTGAGTCCGTTACAGCAAATGAGTAAGTATGTTGATAGCGGTATTTGAAATCTAAAAATCCCCAAGTGTTTCTTTGTCGATTTCTCAGTGCGAGCATCGTTTGGGTGCTCGCACACCTATCGTAAGTTTTAGAGTTAAAAACGTATTTTTCGAGCCAATATGAAAATGAATTTACCAAGTCAACGATCTTTTATCAGAAAATCGATTGACGCAGTTTTGTTATTAACTATCTTCGTTTCTGGATGTAGCGTCAGCGATGACGAGAAACTGATTCAGGTTTTCGGCAGTATCAAGGTTGATGGCAAACCCGCTGAGGGTGCTACTCTATTGTTCCATCCAGAAGGCGCACAAGCGTCGACTGTTGCATCGGGAACGTCGGGTAGTGATGGGAAATTTGCGTTAATTTCAAACATGAAGGCCGGGATAGCAGCTGGGAATTTCAAGATCACCGTAATCTGGCCAGATCCATCAGTCAAACCAACCGAGAAGCAGATGATGTCGGGTATGAGTTTCGATGCTCCTGACTTGCTTAAAGGGCGTTTTGTAATGAAGGAGAAATCAGGTCTGACTGCAGAAATTAGCAGTTCGACCAAAGAATTGCCGCCATTTGAATTGAAGACAAAATAGCCAATGCCTGTGCGACTTGGCCGTAAAACGGCGACTATGTTAGAGCCATGGAAGCTAGCGCCAAAAGTCTTAATTTCCTTTCGGTTTCCAAACTACGCAGCTTCTCTAGCTTGTTGTGTAAAGCATGCTCAACCAAGACGAGACATAAGCCCAGCGGGCGGTATTTCTCTGCCGGTGGCGTCAACCACCGGTCTTGTCATGGTTCCGGTGGCTGACGCCACCGGCAAGGATGTTTCGCCCTCCGGGCTTGTGCTGGGCCGTCAACTCATGCAGACCTGCGGGCCGTGGGCAATTGCCAATTCCAATGGTGAGGATTCCGTTTCGGGTGACAATACTGCATCGTATATTCGGTTCGTATCGACCGATGAACTTGGATGTGGGAAATGCTCCGGAAGCTTGATGGCGGTCAATGCCGAAGGCCCTTCGATGCGAATCGCACCATAACGATCCGCAATACCAAGGAACTCAGCCGCATCGGTTGTAATCATCTTAAGTATCTCGAGTGATGGGATCGACGGATGCTCAGCACGAACCCGTTTCGCTTCGCTCCACAAATTCAAATCCGGATTCGAGGCACGGGAATCGGTCCCCAAAAAATGCCGAACTCCCAACTCCATTCGCTCTCCAAGTGGATACCGCAGGCTGGCAGTATTTGGATGGGCGAAATGCCGATGGCCAAAATGGCGATGGGTTCGCGGGCAATGGACGATTGCCATGTTTTCCGAATGAATTGCCAATTCGGACAAGTCAACTTGCGACAGATAGTTTCCATGCGCAATCGTGGCCCGCCATGCCTTCGTTAGCAATTGACCATGCTCCGAGTTTTGTCCCAATGCGTCAAGAAATTCGTCAGAAAGGATGGGGCCGAGCAGTTCCAAAAAACGCCCCTTGCGTTCATCAAGCCATTCCATCTCATCGAGGGATTCCGCCAGATGCATTGTGACCAAACGGCGCTCTGTTCTCGATAATTCAACACATAGTTGGGTGACTTTTAATGAGGCTGTATACGAAGCGTGCGGTGCGTAACCCATTCGTCCTATCCGCGTTGACTCAGGTGCATTGGCTTGTTTAGAAGCAAACGCAAGTGAAAGATCCAAACGATTCTTAGAAATGTCCAGGAGCTCGATACAGGGTTGAATTGCGATAGGATTTTTTGGGGCAAAAGCTGGCGAAAGAGTTCCGAAGATTTCGCTCACGGCAGTGTCAATCCAAAGCGGATCCCAAGGCTGGGTCGTCATATCCACAACCCATCGCACGCCAGCCTCATACGACTCGCGAATTCCGGACGTGATCGCCGCTCGTCTTGCAAACCCCGTTTGTTCCGGATCCTCGTTTTTCGAGTTGCGATAAACGAGCAGACGACGAATCCAATCAGGGAATGAATCGCTGGCCGGAAGAGGCTCGACCAGATCACTAAACTCAAGATGACAATGCGAGTTCACCAGCCCAGGCAGAATCGCATAGCCAGTTAATTTGAACTGCTTTGCAGAGCGAAACTCGGTTGGGAGTTGATTGCCAACAAACTGAATTGTGCCTCTATCTACGACCAAGAAGCCATTGGGAATGGGCTCTGCATCGATTGGGAGTACCCAATCGGCAGCAACCACAACAGGCTCACGTTGATCGATCACTTCGCCTGCGAAACAGCTAATTTCATACTCGCAAGTCCCTTGGCAGCGACCAGGTTCGGGTCTTGTTGCCAGTAGGTTTTATTGAATAATTCAATAGACAAGACGCCATCAAATCCGCTGTCAAAGACGGTCGAGAGGATTTTGCTAACGGGCGCAATGCCGTCCCCCGGGTAAACTCGATCTGCGTCGCTTATCTTGTCTTTGGAAATATCGGGATAGTCGTTCATGTGGAACACGTGGATCCGCCTGCCGGACAATAAATTCAAATCATGAAAGGACGACCCGCCCTTGTACAAGTGATAGATATCGGGCAGAACGCAGGCATCTGGATGTTGAGCTGCCGCAGCCACGTAAAGCACTTCCGACAATTTCGAAAGGTTCTTGGAAAACCCCCAGACTTCCAGTTGAGCAATGCAGCCCGCAGCCTTGCCTACTTCCAATAGAGCCCGATACCGTTCGCCGGCTTGGTCTAGGTTTATAGCTCCGTCTTCCTTTTTCGTGGCTCCAGCAGGCGGTGCCGCGATTCGAATACCACCTATGGCAGTGACGGTGTCCATGTCCTTGCGAGCCTGCTCCAGTCCCTTCTTTCGAACCTCTTCGTCATCCACGATCCAATTCGCAAAGGCGATGGAGCTTTCGACGGTCAACCCGGCATCCACGATTCGCTTTTTCAGATCTGGCAGAGTGCCACCTTCCGAAGTGTATTTGTTTATGTCACGCAACCAGAATTCAATTGCGTCATAGCCGGCTTTTTTCGCGATAGCGACCTGTTCGACAATCGGCACAACTTCGCCGTGTATGGTGCTGGTATTTAGACAGAATTTCACTTTATTCGTCCTAACTAGGTTGGTGGTAGGAGCTGCGGTTGCAATGGAAACGGTCTGCGAGGAAGCTACTCCAATGACCGCCGCAGAAGCGGTAGCGATTGCTGTTTGGTGAAACTGTCGCCTGGAAACGGTGTCATTTGTTGGAAGCATTGTTTTGTTTTGACTGAGTATTTGGGCGGGACATAGGAACGGGCCACACGGCCAAACTCGCGGCAAGTAGCACTGAAGCATACATCCAGTCGGCGAGAAGCAAAAGCACGGAAAGGGCGAAAAGATAGAGCATCCACCTGCCCAGCCAGTTGCATGCGCTCTGCGTCATGCAGAATAGAATGGCTACTTGTATCCCAATGACGCTATGCGTTAGCAGCTGTCCTAACCATTGCCGATCAGCCGAAAGGCGGAGCCAGCCTCGCCCTTGTTGAATCAATAACCAGCCAGCGTCACCATTCCACCAAATTGGGTTGGCCAGCATGCTGCAAAGGCTAAACGCAATCCAAATCCAAAGGTGGCAGTAGATGAGTTGGGTGGCGATACAGACGCTCACTCGAGCCTGACCGCTAGCGAGGCCCGGTCGAAATGTCCAGACGAGTCGACCTGGATCGATGATCAAATAAGCCAGAATCGCGACCAACAAAGGTTCGTAAACCATTGTCAGCAACGGTGAACGATGATGAAAAGTGCTCAAGCAAAACCAAGCCAACAAAGGCGAAACTCGAGCGCCAATTCCGGCCATGGTCGCAGTACTGGCAATTAGGCCAACTCCGGCGACGATGGGTATCGAGTGTGGAAACCAGAAGAGAATCGACCAACGGTAGAGGCTGCCTGTGCCCTCAACTCCATCGCCGATCAAGTAACGTCCTGCATCTGTATTGAACCATCCATGCATTCCAAACCATTCGGAACCGTTGATCAGCAACAGGGCAAAATGAAGGGCGGCTATCATTCCGCAAGCGATTCGCACCATCGATAATAATTCAGGGGATTTTGGCGTAAACCAAACGCCATTCCACCAATCCAGTGTTTCCTTGCAACGCGACATCATGGAGACACCGTCGCCGAGTTAAGCGAACGAACGGTGCGGTGGTTTTCGATTTTCGGTACAAAACTGAATTCACCGTTGGGAAATCGGGCCAAGGACGCTTCGTAGAGAATCGATTCCTCTTCGCTTCCCGCCTCCGGATCTGAAGATTTTTCGATACGAATTCGCAAGACAGTGGAATTATCGCGTTTTATGAAGTTTTCCAAATGCAGGACGATGGATTTGAGAACGTTTGTCAAACCCTCAGTGTCGTCATTGCTTGCCAACTCAGCTAAAAGATGGAGCAGCCGCTCGGTTCTCGCATTATCTACTGCCATCTGTGTCGTGTCAAAAACGGGCTTCCAATCTTTTGGCTTGTCGCTCTCTTGAACGGAAACCCGGATGCGCTTTGTCTTGTGTGCATCGGAAATCCATTCGATGGGTAGCATCTCTTGGTACCAATTGACTCCAATCAAATAGGGCTGCAAGTTGACGAGCAAACCATCTTGCAATGCAGATCGCCGCCAATTAGTTGAGTAGGAAAGTCCAATCGCTGCAAAGTGCAAGAGGATAAAGCCGCTTGCAAACCACCGCCAACGAGCTGTACTTTCCGATGAGCTAACCATGGGTTGGTGTTGGTGGTGAATCGATTTGCTCACAAAAGAATTTCTATTTGTACGATTGAATTAGGCAGCGATGGTGAATTTTGTATTGTTGTGACTAACTGTGTGTTTGCGACTAGCTTTGTGTTTGCGGCTAGTGATGTCTTTGCGGCTAGCCGTAAGGCGGCGACATGACTTAGCCATGGGCGAAAGCCCATGGTATTATAGGCATAGGTAGCCGAAATCCTGAAGGGACGACATGAACGGACCATGGGCTGACGCCCAATGCCACTCACTTTAAACAATTGTCGCTATCGTCGAGCTTCTTATTAAGCGAATTCGCTATCGAATTTAGGCCCGGGGCTAGCGCCCGCCGGTTCACCAAAACACAAAGTGAGTGCCATTTGGCTGACGCCCATGGCTAGATCATTTCGTCCTTGTCAGGACTAAGAACGACTCCTAAATTGCGACAGTTCAGATATATTGCAACAGTTTATTGGAAACCCTGTTCAAGCCAACAAAAAAACCGAACTGAATTTCAATTGAAATCGCAGCTCGGTTTTGAGGTTTTCAAGCAATCTGGCTTTTAAAGACCGTCTTGCAATGGATTCAGGCAGATTACGCTGCTGGAGCCTTGTCGCTCACTGCTGCTGGAGCGGCTGGTGCTGCTGGTGCTGCGGTTCCGGAGCTGATTGTGCCAGCATCCATAGTTGTTCCGCAAGAGCTGCATCCGGTCGAAACTGGAGCAGCAGTGTTGCAACCGCAGCTTGGAGCTGCACGAACAGATCGTGCACGACGACCGAAAGATGGTGCAGGAGCTGCACAACCGCAGGATGGTGCAGGAGCTGCTTCGCAACCGCAAGTTGCTGCTGGAGCTGTACAGCATGTTGGTGCTGGAGCTGGAGCTGGGCAGCATGTTGGAGCTGGAGCACAGCATGACGGAGCTGGTGCACAGCATGATGGAGCGCCGCCGCAACGGCTGGCTTTCCTAGCCTGGAGCTTAGCGAGCAAACCGCCGCCGCCGCATCCGTCACATCCGGCTTGCTTCTTCGCACACAACTTGGCCAAAAGGCCTTCTCGTCCACCGCAACCGCCACAATCTGCCATTGCTACTGATCCGAAGCATACAGCGAAAGCTGCCAATGCTAGCGAAGCGAATCGTACTTTATTCATCAAAATCTTCCTCCCGAGAAACTAAACATGGATCCACGCAACGCCGCGATGTACTTCCTGAATTATGGACCTAATCTGCCAGAAACAACTCTGGCGCTCCGTGCCGCAACAGCTGCCGAGGATATCCTACGGCGGCAAACATTGCCGGTTAGGGGCTTTGCGTAAAATTGGTAAGATGGAAGCGTACCAGACTGATTTTCCATGTCAACAACCTATCTGGGTACAAATGCCATCATTCATCAAGTCGATGGAATGCGAGGAAAAACTCAAAACGGCACTCAACAAAGGGTTTGCAATTTGCTACATTCCGGTTTGTCTTTTTTGAGGCAGTGGTGTCACTTTTGGTTTTTTCGAAGCTGGCGAGGAGATTTTAGCCGTGTTTTTCCCTTTGGCGATGCTATCCCAATACGTCTTTGGCCCTGCTTTGTTTCTGCTTTCGGTCTTCATAGTACTGATCATATTGCTCCAACGCGGGCGGGGCGGCGGTTTGACCGGAGCCTTGGGGGGAGCCGGTGGAGCAAGTGCGTTCGGGGTAAAAGCGGGCGATATTTTCACCCGAATTACGGCTATTTCGATTCTACTTTGGATCGTTCTTTGTGCCTTAACCACCTTTTGGTACCTCCCAGATAGCCTCGATATTGCAAGTGATCCGGCGTCTCTAAGCATTAGAAAATCGGGGACCGACGGAATGGGCGGGATGGGTTCCAGCGAACCAATCACATCCGAAACGGCACCTGCTGAAACGGCACCTGCTGAAACGGCACCTGCTGACAACAAGGCCGAAAACAGTACTCCTGCCGCAGAAAAAAACGTGCCGGACGCTAGCCCAGTTTCACCAATCGATTTGCCACCCGCGACTACTCTACCCTCAGCAACGACTGAATCCGCTGTCAAACCAGTGCCAACGGATTTGCCTCCTGCCGCAGAGCCAGCAGCAGTCGTTCCAACCAGAACTGAGCCGAAATCGTAATCCGCTCAGGCGTTATCATTTTTAAACTTACCCTGTCTTTTCGTTAGGTATTCGTTCGTTGTTACTAAGTATGACCGGGCATGGCCAAGCTGGCATTCGGCATGGCGATTTCGCCATTGATGTTGAGATTCGAACGGTCAACAACCGCTATCTCAAAGTCGTTTCGAAAATTTCCGAGTTGGCTTCTGCACTCGAACCCCAACTCGAGTCGATCGTTCGGGATTTTCTTAAACGAGGCAGCGTAACCGTTTCGGTTCGTGTTAGCCAAGCCGGCAGAAGCAATGCGACCTCAATCAATCAGAAAACACTTGAAGATTACTTGACCCAATCGAAATCCATTGCCGCAACGCTTGGCATTGAGTTTCAATATAGCCTTGGCCAGCTCCTGCTTTTACCTGGTGTTCTGGAATCAACGCGTCAACAAGACGACGATCAATTGCTCGAGGTGGTTCGAAAAGCAGTTCAATCTGCTCTTGTGGATCTTCAGTCCATGAGAAGCAAGGAGGGGGAGGCAATGCGGACCCAGTTCACCGAAATTCTTTCGCAAATTGCTTCAAATAAACTGTCAATTGAATTGCGTGCTCCCGAGGTCGTTGCAGAGTACCGAACCAAACTCGATCAGCGAATTCGCAATGGGTTGGCTAACCTTGGGCACGACGCCACCGAAATGGATTTGCTCCGAGAAGTGCTCATTTACGCTGACCGCTGTGACATTTCGGAGGAAATTACTCGGCTTGCTAGCCACCTCAGCCAATTCCACGCGGCGTTATCGAATCCTGAAAGCCAAGGCAGACGCCTCGATTTTCTGATTCAAGAACTATTTCGAGAAACCAACACCATCGGTTCCAAAGCCAACGATTCCCAGGTTTCCCAACTCGTTGTCTCGATTAAGACTGCCATCGAACAGATGCGTGAACTAGTCCAAAATGTGGAGTAGATTTTTCAAATATGACCACTTCAGGAAAACTTGTTATTATTTCGGGGCCTTCCGGATCCGGTAAATCTACCGTCGTTCAACGGCTACTCAACGAGTCGGAACTGCCGTTGGTTTTGAGTGTGTCCGCCACGACCCGTCCTCCGCGAGGGGGTGAGGAAAACGGCAAGAATTACATTTTTTTGAGCCAGGACGAATTCCAGAAACGACGTCTTTCTGGCGATTTTCTTGAATGCAAAGAGGTGTTTGGGAGGGGATACTGGTACGGAACGCTCCGAAACGTCGTTTCGACTGGCTTAAGCGAAGGAAAGTGGGTAATATTGGAGATTGATGTGCAAGGAGCGCTCGCGGTTTTGCAGGACAATCCGCAGGCGATCACCATCTTTGTCCACCCCGGATCCATGGCCGAACTCGAAAAACGGCTTCGAAATCGGGGCACGGAAAGCCAAGAATCGATTCAACGTCGATTGGATGTGGCTGCAGAGGAGTTGGCTCTGCGGCATCATTACGCTCACGAAGTCATCAACGCAGAGATTAATTCAACTGTTCAGCAATTGTGCAAGTTGCTGGTGCAGTACCAAGGAGAAAAGATTCCATGCTCGAAGAATTGAAAGAAGAGTTCATCGTCAACAAGGTTGGCGGTCGCTTCAAATTATCCACCTTGATCCAAAAGCGGTTGGTTCAAATCAATCGCGGCAGCAGGCCGTTGGTCGAAATGAATACCGACGACAAAATGGAAGTCGTTATCCAAGAAATTCTGCAGGACAAAATCTTTTTGACAACTTCTGGCGAGCTGAAAGTTCTCAGCGAAACAGCCGATCTCGGTGATTTGTTAGATTTGGACACCAGCGATCTTTAACAATCGATGAGTGCGACACAATTCAGACACGCTTTTCTTGGGTGACTGTTTGATGAACCAGCGCATTGTTGTCGGAGTTTCGGGTGGGATCGCCGCATTTAAATCAGCGGCGCTGGTGAGCAGATTGGTACAACGCGGTTTGGACGTCTCGGTTGTCCTTACCGATTCAGCCCAGCAGTTTGTGGGTGCGGCAACGTTTGCAGCCTTGTGCAATCGAGCGCCGGTTACCAGTGCTTTCGATCCGCGGTACCCTCTCGGTCCGCACATTGAATTAGCGATCGACTGCAAACTTTTTATCGTCGCTCCAGCGACCGCCCATGTCATCGCCGGCTGCGCGCTTGGGCTGGCTGATTGTTTGCTTTCGACTCTCTACCTGAATATGGAATGCCCAGTCGTATTCGCGCCTGCAATGAGCACGCCGATGTGGGACAAGCCTGCGGTTATTCGAAACGTGGAGCAACTAACCGCAGACGGCGTACGGATGATTGGGCCGGAGTCAGGCTGGCTCGCATGCCGCCGAGTGGGCGCAGGTCGCATGTCAGAACCCGAGGCGATTCTGGCTGCTTGCGAGCCATTCCTAGTGTAACGTATTTGCAACGAAGGCTCATATGGCTCGCATCGTTATCACCTCAGGACCTACTCGGCAGTACTTGGACCCCGTCCGCTTTTTGACCAACGATTCAAGCGGTCGCATGGGAGCAGCGTTAGCACAAGCGACAATCGATCTTGGCCACGAGGTAACGATCATCAGCGGTCCAGTTTCCGTTTCGTATCCCTCTGCAGCGAAAGTTGTCGATGTGGTTTCAACGCATGAAATGCTCGAAGCAGCGCGCTGGGCGTTCCATGATTCCGATGGTTTGATCGGAGCAGCAGCCCCCTGCGATTACATGCCGCAGCAAATCGAAAAACACAAGCTGACCAAAACGGGCGAAGGTCTTCAACTCTCTTTGATCGAAACGCCGGACATTATTGCCACGCTTGGAACGTCGAAACGGGATCACCAATGGGTCGTTGGTTTTGCGTTAGAAACCGAAGACATTCGATTTAGAGCCATCGTGAAAATGTCTCGCAAGTGCTGCGACATGATCGTTTCCAACAGTGCCGAAGCGATGAACTCGGACGACAACTCCGTGGAAGTTATTCTGCGAGATGGCTCGATTTTAGGACAACTCACCGGCCCAAAATTCTTAGTGGCGCGAGGAATCCTTTTCCATATCCAAAAACACCTGATTGACCAAAACACCTGATTGACCAAGACCCTAGATTACTCGTCCGCTATGAACAACGTGCACACCGAATTTCCTAACTTGCCAAATACCATTCATCCTTTAGATGTTTTGGTGGTTGCTCCCCATCCGGATGATGCAGAACTCGGCATGGGGGGGGCAATCAGTAAATTAGTCCAACGAGGACGTCGCGTCGGCATCGTTGACTTGACCAATGGCGAGCCCACTCCATTTGGAAGCCCGGAGATTCGGGCGGTCGAAACCGCGGTTGCCACCAAGGCACTTGGTATCCAGTGGCGATACAATTTGGGAATGACGAACCGATTCCTCGAACCTACACTCGACAATCGGCACCGACTTGCCGGCCTGTTTCGATTGACTCGGCCTCGATGGATTTTTGCTCCCTATTGGTCCGATGCACATCCCGACCATGTTGCTGCCACGGAATTGGTTGAGGCCGCAAGGTTTTGGAGCAAACTCTCCAAAAGCGATCTGGCTGGCGAGCCCTATCACCCAGAGCGCATCTTCTACTACTTTTGCATCCATCTCAAGCTTGTTCCGCAACCCGCCTTCATCCTAGACATTACCGAGCAATGGTCTGCTAAAGCTGCCTCCGTTGATGCATACCAAAGCCAGTTTGTGATAGGGCGTTCAGTCGAACCACCGAGCTTTATCGAAAAACTACGCGAGGAAGCTGCGTTCTGGGGCAAAGCAATCGGTGTACGCTATGGAGAACCGTTCGCTTCGAAAGAACCGATCGGATTGAAGAGCTTGGACTCCCTGATTTAGCATCGTGGGGAAAACAAGTGGAATAGGCTGGAAGCCTTTTTAGACCACCTATCTTCTGGACCCCTACGAGCTTGGGGGGCGTACAAGCTTGGCCACCCTCCCGCTGGGAGGATCGAGTGAAGCGAGGGGTCGGATCCATCCCTCGCTTGCGAGTCGGGCTTGTATTGAAGCCGTTAGTTCAACTATTGGCTGCGATTTCATCAGCCCGGCCCCTTGGCCGACCCTCCCGAAGGGAGAATGACCCAACATGGAAATCCCAGTGCAACAAGCTAGACGACCGCCAAGCGGGCTGGGGAGCGATATGAAATGACTTGGGGTTTAAAGTGGCAAGTCGCCTACCCTTGCTTATGTCAAACCTGTTATCGAACGCACTTGACGCAATTTTAGCGCTTGCTAAACTAGATTTAGCGCAGGGTAAAAAAATTGCAATCCGCAGCAAAAGACCTATACTGAAATGAATCCGAGCCAAAAAAATCCGAAGAGCATCTCACTTTTTTATATCGGTGTATTTTGGATTTTTGTTTTTGGCTGCCAGCCCGCCACGGAAAAGCCAATCGCCACTAAAAAGCTCCGGATAGTCGCAACGACCGGCATGGTTGCCGATATGGTTCGACAAATTGGAGGCGATCAGGTCCAAGTGGAACAACTCATGAGCAGCGGTGTCGACCCGCATTTGTATCGACCGAATACGGATGACGTAAAGGCGATTCGCGCTGCCGATGTCGTCTTTTACAATGGCTATAAGCTAGAGGGTCGTATGGGCGATCTGCTGGGAATCAAAACAACGGGCACCAAAAAGCATATTGCACTCGTCGATGCGCTTCCAAGGGAATCAGCACTTGGGGATCCTGAGCACGAGACCGCCGATCCGCATGTTTGGATGGACGTCATGCTTTGGTCCTCCACCACTCATTTAATCGAACGGGAGCTCCAAGACCGAATTCCCGACCACGCCGAACTCATCGCTCAGCGCGCGATCCAGCTCCGCGATCGATTGCAGAAACTCGATTTGCTCGGCAAGAAATGGATCGAGTCTATTCCGCAGTCTCAGCGCATTTTGATCACTTCCCATGACGCATTTCGGTATTTCGGCAGGCGATATGGTCTGCAAGTGGAGGGAATCCAAGGTGTTTCGACTTCCTCGGAGGCTGGCCTGCGGCGAATCACAGCACTCGTTGATTTGCTGGTCGAAAAGCACGTTCCAGCCGCTTTCGTGGAATCGAGTGTCCCTGAAAAATCGGTTCGATCGATCATTGAGGGTGCAGAAAAAAAGGGAGCTAAGGTCAGTATCGGCGGTGAGCTATACTCCGATGCGATGGGGCCTACAGGCAGCGGCGCGGACACCTACGAAGGCATGATGACACATAATTTCAAAACCATAACCAAAGCACTTGGCGGCAATCCAACGGAGCCATGAGACAGCCATTCGTTTAACGGCGAGCCGAAGGCGTCCGTTTGCCCTCCTTCTCCCGACATGACCATCCGGCTCGAAAGGGAGCTGTCGAACCAAGCTATCGATACTCTTACAGGACTCGAATGAAGACGCTTTAACTTGCCCTAGACCCTATGCACATCAACGAAACCGATACCGCAATACGCATAGCCGATCTGACGGTCGCGTATCAACGCAAACCAGTTCTATGGGAAATCAATCTCTCTATTCCACGAGGGGCTTTAGTCGGATTGGTCGGCCCCAATGGTGCGGGCAAAAGCACACTCATCAAATCAATGATGGAAATGGTCCCCCGAATTTCCGGCACCGTGGAGATTCACGGTGAGCCATTGGCTAAACAACGATACAATATTGCTTATGTTCCACAACGGGAGTCAGTCGATTGGGATTTCCCTGCCACCGTGTTGGATGTCGTCACAATGGGCCTGTATCGCGAAATCGGATGGTTCATGCCCGTTCGGAAGGAGCATCGCAAACGTTCGATGGAAGCACTAGAGCAAGTCGGAATCGCAGAACTTGCAGACAGGCAAATCAGCCAACTTTCCGGTGGCCAACAGCAACGCACCTTCCTAGCTAGAGCGCTCGTTCAGTCGGCGAGTATTTATCTTATGGATGAACCCTTTGCAGCCGTTGATGCAGCGACGGAACAATCCATCATCCAAGTCCTTCGACAACAGCAATCGCAGGGAAAAACCATCTTGGTCGTTCACCATGACTTGCATACCGTTCCCGAATACTTCGACAGTCTCATCTTGCTAAATGTTCGAGCGGTAGCCTGGGGAACGATGCAAGCTACATTCACACCAGAAAATTTGCGAAGAACTTATGGAGGCCGGCTCACGCTCCTGGAAGAAGTCACCGAGGCCATGCGCCGTCGCAGCTCAACCAAGTAGAGCCTTGTAGTGCAGTACTGTGACGGGCCATTAAAAGCCTACGATCATTCGGCTTGTTTTGCCGATCGACAAGATTCCGATCACCTGCGATGTCTCCGCAGAAACAACCGGAATTCCATGGTAGTCGCGATCGATGGTAACCATATCGTCCACGTCCCAGCCTTTTTCGGTGACACTTAGTCGAGCCGCATCGATTGCAAAAACCATCGCAGCGTCTGAGTGTGCTAAGAAAACATCACACACCTTGTCGGGGAGACTGCTCGAAATCATTTGACTCGGCCAACGATTGACTTCGACGGGAAGCAACGCAGACATCGAAAATCGGGTCGCAATTGCTTTCGTGACGTTCACAGGTGTCTGCTGATTTTGAATATTCAGTTTGCTGAATGCAAGCGATAGCCCTGCCAGCTCGAATACTACCGAATCGGCAAATGCCGCAGTCGGTGCAGCAATCTGTTCGTTCAAACAGATGACGGTGCCATCGTCCAAAGGCAAGCACCAGCCAATGCGTTGCTGATTCTTGCGAAAACCATACGATCTCTCTTGCCACCGCAACGCTAGTCGAATCGACTGCGGCATTTTTGATGCGATGCGATTCCATGCTGCACCGTGGGCGAGCGAAGGCTGCCAAGTATTCCATTCCGGCTCGGCTTTGCCGTATAGTTTAAAACGATGGCCAGTATTGACATTGCGTTCAGGCTCACTCGGAGTTGCCATCTCGACCCCTCCGGAAATCATTTGCGCGAGGGTATCCGCGTCCAATCTAATTCCAGACAACCCGACGTCCAAATGCCAGCCGCTCCGGTTCCAAAACTTGCTATTGGCTCGAACCAAATCGCGGTACTCTGGATCGATGGCGCATCTCGCTTGAACGGTCCTTGCATCGCTCGCAAAACCAACTTGTACCACATTTCCGATGCGGAATCCTCGATACAAAATAGGGGCGTTGCTCTCAAGTCCGCCACGCGTGCTCGCATCCAAAGTGATTTCAAGAGATCCGTCGCGAGGGGTTGCTATCGGTGGCGACTCCAAACCTTTAAACCGAGTCCTAGGTTTTGCCCCGCTCGGAGCAGGCTCAACCGCAAGGTACTTGGCACCGAGGATTGTATCGAGACCTTGAATGGAATCGATCGAAACCAAAGGGTGGACAATCCAAAACCTAGCCCCCTCACCAGCCATGGAACGCGATTGCGGCGTCATTCGCACATGAACCAAAACACCATCGAGTTCGCGATTTAGCTCTATCTTTTCAACGGAACCAATCTCCACCCCATGGTACTTCAACCGATCCTCCGCTTTGAGTCCGTAGCTATCGCTAAAATCGATCGCAATCAAATCGCCAATGCTCTGACTGGAATACCAAAACAAGCCCAAACCGATGAGTCCACAGAGCAACGTCAACCACCAAAGCCGAGACCGAAAACCAGCGGATTCCTCCGAAGCCGATTTGACAACCGCGATGGGAAAATGGGTACCGCTCTCGCAGTGTGTGGGTGTTGAGGCCGTGGGTTCTCCACCGGGAATTGGACCGATCATGGTGACTCCCAAATGGCATGCGGATTGAAACAAATTGCAGCGATCATACTCATCGATACGCACAATACGAAGGCGATCAATGCCGGACCAAAATGGAATTGAACCACTCCACTCAGTTTGATCGTCATGACTAGCAATGCCAGTAGCATAACATCCATCATGCTCCATTTACCAATTTGCTCCATCCATCGATAGGTCCATGCTCGATGGCGTTGTTGCATCGAACAGAGCCAACTCAGCTCGATCAGAGCCAGGATCTTCAATAGCGGCAACACAATAGAAAAAAGCAAAATAACTGTGGCGACGAGAACGCTTCCCGTTTGGAATAGATCGACAATGCCACCAAGGATACTGCTGCTATGATGATGGCCGAGTTGTTCGATCTCAAGGATTGGCAGGAGGATGGCAGCAGGCATCAGTACCATCGCGGCAACGGCTGCAGCGGCTGTGCGGCCTTGAGATCGCTTGAAGTTTTTCGATTGATCGATGACGCTGTGGCAGCGTGTGCATTGCGCTTGCTGGTTCGATTGCAACGCAGCGATCTCGTGAATTAAACCACAGCAATGACAGGATTTGAGCATGGGTAGGGGGTGGGGGGGGTGAGGAGTAGGGAGGTGAATCAGTTGTGGAATAATGGAAAATAGTTAATGCAAAATGCAAAGTGGCTACTATTACCCTAGTGCGTCTTCAACGCTAAAAGTGGGG
This sequence comes from Pirellula staleyi DSM 6068, assembly GCA_945900945.1. GTDB lineage: Bacteria > Planctomycetota > Planctomycetia > Pirellulales > Pirellulaceae > JBKCUI01. The sequence continues at coordinate 33,090 of CAMDKL010000005.1, read as the reverse complement.
TTGCAATGAAGAGTAGCTCGGCACTCCGTGCCGAGAAAAACGTCACGGAGTGCCGTTCTACACTGTGGCATCCCAGAATTTAAGACTTGAAGAAGCCCCGCGTTGCCAAGCTCTAGCTTGGGAACGAGTGAAACGACAAATAGTGGTGTTCGACAAATGGAGGTGATGAACAAGAACCGTCAATATTTTACTTGGCATTTTGGGCAGAGAAAGGTGCCTCGCTGCGCTTGAACGATGCGTTCAATGACCCCCTTTCGACATTTCTTGCAGGGTTGGTCCGCGCGGTCGTAAACGCGATGTTGGTTTTGGTAATGACCTTGGCCGTTGATTGCATTTCGGTATGTGCCGTCGCTGAGCGTCGATCCTTCCTTTTCGATCGCTTCGCAAAGAATTTGAATCGTTTCATGGTGAATCCTTTTCCAAATCGATTTCGGAATCGCATGACATCGAGACACTGGATGCACATTGGCGGCATGAAGGATTTCAACCGCATAGAGATTCCCAATACCGCATACTACTTTTTGGTCTAAAAGTGCGACCTTGACCTCTCGGTCAATCTTACAAAATCGATCGACAAAAGTCTTTTGGTCCACTCTGGATGCATCTGGACCTAGTTTATCCGGGCCGAGATGCTGTTCGATCTGTTCCGATGACCAGAGACAAACGGTACCTAAACCACGTCTATCCCAATATAGAAATCTGCCTACTTCGGCCCCCTGTAACTCGAAGACCATTCGGGTATGTTGCTCGCTGGGCGGGTCCGAGACCATTGCGATCCCGGCCATTTTCGGCTGCATGACGATCGAATCACCCGTGCTCAGTCTAACCAGAATTCGCTTTGCAATTCGATCAACAGCCAGGACTTTCGCTCCCAAAGCTCGATTGCGAAATGGCTTGATGGCTGGATCAATCTTGATCGGACGGTAGGGAATGACCGGTTGGTTGATTGCCGTGACAATACCTCCGATTGTGGGCAGCAGTCCGCGGCGCATGGTCTCTACTTCAGGCAATTCGGGCATTTTTTATGGTTGAGTTTTTTTGTAGACTTCGTCAGGATCAACGAGACGCTCATGGTCCACAACAAAGGATCCATCAGATTCCTTTCGAAAAAAGCAGCTAGCATAGCCTTTGTGGCAGGCTGCACCGTGTTGTTCCACCAGCAGCAGAATACAATCGGCGTCGCAATCCATTCGAATCTCAACGATCCGCTGTCGATGCCCACTCTCCTCGCCTTTTCGCCATAACCGCTTGCGAGAGCGACTGTAGTACGTCGCAAATCCGGTTTGCACAGTTTCTTGGTAAGCTTCCCAACTCATCCATGCGAACATGAGGACTTGTTTTGAGGACGCGTCTTGTGCAATTGTGGGCAATAACCCATTAACGCCCCTCGCAAAATCGGGAGCGCTCATTGCCACGGGCGTTTCATGATCTCGTGGGCTATGATCGCCATCCGAAGCGATTGAGGGTCACGTAATTGAGCTACTAAGGATGCTGATGAAACTTTGGCGGTGGGTTGTACTTCTGCCTGTGTTGCGGGTGTCTCCTGAAGTCTTTGTTCCTTATTTGCTTTCTTCTTGGAAGGCGACCTGGGCTCTGATTGTCGGAGACTGCCTATCTCGTGCTGGAAGACCTGTTTCAAATGAGACTGCATTCGCTCATTCGCTTGATCGACTCCGCTCTCTAACGAGGTGGACGGAAGGCTTGAGGAAAGATTTCCAACGGTCGGGGTATAGGGCTTGGAGTCATCGACAACCTTTGCATTGGGGATAGGATCCTGCTGTTGCAAACGAGGCGGGGGCATCGAGCGAGTTGAGGAAGCCGAGCGCGTGGGCTCCGGAGCAGGCTTGACGACAGGCGGACTATTGGTTCGCTGCTGTTGCCGTTGCTGTCGGCGCAGGGCAGCTTGTTTTAGGAAATCGTCAAGGTCATCGGCCATGTTGGATTCCTTGGTTTAATGGGATCGGGTTGGATTGGAGGGTCCGGTGGTGCTGGTACCGGCAATGCTTTGTCGCATTTCCGTGTCTGCGGTGATGTTGCGCAGCTTGTAGTAGTCCATGATGCTGAGTCGACCGCTGAGCAAGGAGTCTGCAATTGCCTTGGGAACTTCGGCTTCGGCCGAGACAACTTCAGCACGGCTTTCTTCGATCTTTGCAATCATCTCCTGTTCGGTCGCAACGGCTTCTGCTCTTCTGCTTTCGGCTTTGGCACGGGCAACCCGTGTGTCGGCTTCGGCGCGATCCGCTTGAAGTCGTGCACCGATATTCTCGCCGACGTCAATATCCGCGATGTCGATCGAGACGATTTCGAAGGCGGTTTGATCATCAAGTCGACTTGCGAGGACGGCTTTAGAAATTACGTCTGGGTTTTCTAAAACGATCTTATGACTTTCCGAGGAGCCGATGGCACTGACGATCCCTTGGCCAACGCGGGCGATGATCGTCTCCTCCGTTGCACCCCCGATCAATCTCTGCAAATTGGCGCGGACGGTAACTCTCGCCTTGACTTTGAGTTGAATTCCATCTTTGGCAATCGCGTCAAGAAATGCGACGGCACTTCCTTTGGGAGGGCAGTCAATCACTTTTGGATAGACGCTGGTTTGGACAGCATCCAATACATTTCGACCGGCAAGATCGATCGCAGCCGCCTCGCGAAACGACAATGTGATTTGCTTGCTTTTGCGAGCGGCGACCAAGGCTCGAATGACTTGTGGTACATTCCCCCGGGCCAAATAGTGTGCTTCGAGCGCTTTGGTGGTCAAATCTTCGTCACGAATCCCGGCTTGAACCGCCATGATCTTGCCTCGAACAATAGTCTTTGCATCGACACGTCGGAACATCATTCCTAGCAAATCGATCACTGAAACCTTGGCCCCTGTCATAACCGATTGGATCCAGAGCCAAAAATATCGCGAAAAAACGGCCAGGATAATGATGCCGAAAACAAAGACGAACAATCCGAAAACAAACAGGATTGCAACGAGAACGGGATTCATAGTTTGGCGGTTTCTGGCTAGGGAATGCGGCTAAGACTGCGACTGCAAGCGAAAAAAATCACTCTGCGCGAGTCCCTTTCGAGACATCGCCCCCCATATAAAACATCAAATCCGTTGGAGTTCCGGATAGGTCGTATTTGAGGGTCAGTTTTCCAGCGGTGTATTTTAGACCAAACTCTTCGGCGCTGTGCGCTACCAACTCGAGTGGTGTGCCAGAAACCGAGAAGAATAGTTTACCGTCCTGCTGCGTTATCTCCCACAATCCGCCTCCGCCACGCAGGTACTTTCCGACAATTTTGGCTTGCTGTTCCTTGGTGAGTGACACAATGACAGGGTCATACGGCTGTTCCGGCTGAATAATGGTTTCGGGTGGAAGCTCTCGAAGCCAAACATTTCGATAACGCACGGGATTGCCATGATCTTGAAATGAGAGAGGCAATTTTTCTGGACTGGCCTCGTAGGGCTTATGCTGCAACCATGAGGTTGGTCCGAGGGGTCGAACATTGTCTTGAACCAAAATACCGTTGTGCATTACGGTGAACCGAGCCTTCTGAGCAAGCTTGCCGTCCTGATAGTAGGGGCGGCGGAAGAGGATGTCGAACGATTGCCACTCGCCTGGTTTTCGGCTGGCATTGACCAAAGGTGGAAACTGGCCGTACACCGAGGCGGCTTGTCCATCCGCATAGGTCTTGTTGTCGAAGGAGTCGAGCACCTGAACTTCGAACAACCCTTGAAGGAAAACGCCGCTATTACCGCGTCCTTGGCTCTTTCCCTCGACTTTCGCTGGTGCCGCCCACTCGACGTGCAGTTGAACATCTCCGAACGATTTGGCGGAAAAGATGTACCCACTGCCCGGTACCGATTCCATGACTTCGTCTTTAATAATCCACTTGGCCGGGCCGCCATCGGAAGAACGCCACTGGTCAAGATTATTTCCATTGAACAGGATGACAGCATCGGAGGGTGCTGCGAGTGGTAAGTTGGAAGTGCCTGGCGTGACGACTTGAGGACGTTCCCGTTCCCAGTCATGGGCTTTCCAACCAGTCGGCAATTGTGCCGACGCCTCGGGTAGGCCAGTGCCTCCCATCCCGAAAACGCCAATGCAAAAGGAAACGCAACTCAACCGAGACAAAATCTTCATGCGCTTTAAAGCCCCGTATATTTAATCTTTAGGTATCCGCAACTCCGTGGAGTGCTCCGACGAGTTCATTGTCCATCATAATCGCTAGGATCGCTATTGGTAAAGCATGAAAGGTTCAGCAGGGATCTCGCCCGGCTGTTTTGGTATACGGGCATATGCAGCCCTTACAATCGCTCTATTTTGGAATCTTTCAATGGCAACCCCGATTCGTTTCCGTCGAACCGTTCGGATTCATTTGCCTGAGTTGCGATATGGGCCTACGGTTCCACGTCGATATTCCTTGCGAGATTCCTTGCGAGCGACCTCGCAATTTTTGAAGGCTGTCGTCAGCAATTCCAACATTAGTGTGAGCGATGCCCCACAACACTTTGATCCAGGCAAATACCGCAAATACTGCCCATGCTGAACCGTGGCCGCTCCTCTGCGCTCCAGGAGGAAACAAGGCGGGTTCGTCAATTGCCCCTGCAATTTCTCCGCGTTCGGACCATGAAATGGTTCATGCTCGCCTCGGCGTTCTTTCTAGTCTGTACGTATCGTTGCGAGCCAAACACGGACCTGCGGCATCCCATTCCTTCCGTGTGGCAATGTTGGCGTCCTGCTGGGGGATTGGTTTAAAGCTGAAAGAAGAAGATCTCCAATTGTTCGAAACGGTGGGACTGCTTCACGAGATTGGAAAAATAGGCATTCCGGATCGCGTGTTGCAAAAGCCGGAAAAGCTGAATGAAAACGAACAGGCGATGATGAACCTGCATCGGCAAGTTGGCTTAGAGATACTCAAAGCTGCTGGCGCGTCTCGTGAATTGCTGTTGGCCATTGAAGGTGTGGGGACGAGATTTGAGCTGACAAACGATGCCAAGAGTTTGGAAATTGCCCCCATGGCTAGCCGCTTGATCAACATAGTCGACGCCTATGATTCCATGGTAACGGGACAGGTCTACCGCCGGCCGTTGACATCCGAGATGGCATTGGCCGAAATTTTCAGGAATAGCGGCTCACAGTTTGATCCACAACTGGTTCGTTCCTTTGCAGAGGTCCTACTCCATCCAAGGAGTGAAGTGGTCGAAAGTGCTAGAAATCGATGGTTGGCGAAAATCGAACCAAACGAACAACGTAAACTCTTTAATGAGGATCACGCTGATTTAAAATACAGTTCCGGCCGAAGCGAATTGGCTGGAAGTTCGTTAGTGCAAACTCTCAACGGCTCATTCTATCGTCGAATGATGGATCACGTTCAAAATGGAGTCATCTTTGTTGACTCAGAGTATCGCGTTTTGGACTGGAACAGTGCGGCCTCAAGAATGACCGGAGTTGCGGCGGAAACGGTTTTCCATCGGTGTTGGAGTCCTACTTTTGCGGGGCTCTGCGATAGCCAAGGATTTGCTTTGGATGAAACACAATGTCCATTTAGGGAATTGGTTCAGACGGGTGAACTCGTTCGACAACGGCTTGCAATTCGGCGAGACGGGACCGATTTATTGCATGTCAATTTAGAAGCAGTTCCCGTGTTCAATAATGACGGGAACTTCTGCGGTGGAGCGATGATCCTGGAGGATGTCAGCGAAGCTGCTCTTCTAGAACAGAAAATAGTCACCTTGCGTGAGCGTGCATGCATCGATGGACTGACCAGGGTGGCAAATAGGGGTGAGCTAAATCGTCAATTGCCTGAGTTTGTCAGTTATCATCAAAAAAGCAATTGCGCTGGCAGCATCATTATTTGCGACATCGACTTCTTTAAACGGATCAATGATAATTATTCGCACCAAATTGGGGACGAAGCGCTAATTGTTTTTGCCAGCATCCTAAAAGAATCGTGTCGGTCGACCGATTTCGTGGCTCGCTACGGCGGCGAAGAATTCGTTATGCTTTGTAGTCAATGCGATCTTACGGAAGCCAAAGAATGGGCTGAAATGATCCGAAAATGTTTGCAGAGAACTCCTATCGCTTCCATTGGTAATACGTGCATGACGGCAAGTTTTGGCGTAAGTACGGTTTTGCCCGGGGACACAAGTGAGTCGGTACTAGGAAGAGCCGACCAGGGACTGTTAATCGCCAAAGAAAGCGGACGAGACCGCGTCGTCGGGCTTGGTAGCGAAACGAATAGCCTGGACTTGAAAAAAGCCGTGGGAACGGGCCGCCGTTGGTTTGGTTGGGGCTCGGCTATCAGGGCCGTTGATCAAAAGTTTGAACTGGTTACAAACGTTCCGAGAGTCGTGACTCTTGAAAAACTGAAGGGATTTGTGAATGCAGTGCAAGCGGTTGTCATTCAGGTGGAGAGAGACAACGTGGTCCTAGAAGTGGATAGTCGAAATATCCTTGATTCAACAGATAAGAAGGAACGGTTAGGGAAATTTCGCATCGAGATCAGCATTATTGATCTAGAAATGAATACGGCATGCAAAAAGAGCTATAACAGTGTCTGTACTCTACTAGAGGTTGCAATCAACCCTATTCGGCGTCGTGACCGTCGCGATGGATCCGTCGTTTGCCAAGCGTTGCGTTTAAAAGTAGCCCTGCAGAGAATATTGGTTGCTCGCGATATGGATAGCGACTTGAATGAGAACATTATTCGCCGAGTCAAGCCGGAACAAAACGCCAGGTACTAAAACCGAAACGTGGAAATAACCAATCGCTGGCCAGACCGACATAGCGTCCTTTGCTTTTACGTTTTAGGGAACTCATGTTCAGAAAGATCGTCCTCGGTGCTTTTTCAGGGCTGATTTGGTCGTCGAGTTTACTGTCCCAGGAATCCGAGTTGGATTCGTCAAAATTTTGCCCGGATCATTTTACCTTTGTACGCATCGTTTACGATAGCGTGGGTGGCAACGGCGAAGCGTTTTACCGAGGTGACGCCGGTTGGATTCCGCGCTGGGCAACGGACCATCCGGTAGGTGCTAAAAATTTAACGTTCCGACTCAATCAACTCACTACGATCAAGGCCAACCAAGGAACACTTTTGCTCCGACTGACCGATTCTAAACTATTGGACCATCCGTTCGCTTTTATGAGCGACCCCGGTTGGCAAGAGCTGAATCAGAGAGAGCAAAAGGGATTGAAAAAATTCTTTGACAACGGCGGTTTTCTTTGGGTGGATGACTTTTGGGGACAGGCCGAATGGGAGAATTTCGAAAGTAACATGAAGGGGGTTGCGCCGAATTGGAAATGGTTTGATATTCCAAAGGATCATCCGATCATGTCTGCAGTCTACCCCCTAAAAAAGTGTCCGCAGATTACAGCAATTCAGTTCTACCGTCGCAACGGCGTCAGCTACGATCCCTCTTGGATTCATAAAGTTCCCAACGGCGGCGATGCGGATTTGTCACAGGTCCATTTCCGAGGCCTCAACGACGATCATGGACGTTTAGTAGCCGTCGCAACTCACAACACCGACATCGCAGACGGCTGGGAACGTGAAGGAGAGGACGAAGAGTTCTTTCAACGCTTCTCAGTAGACGCGTACGCATTGGCGATCAACGTAATCACTTACGCAATGTCACATTAGATTGGCTCGGCTGCATAATCGATGTTCTGGCAGAATTCGACATTCCCAAGATCGTCGATCTTGTCTTTTCTTGGTAGCAGTATCTCCGGCGCCTGAGTCACGCATCAGATTCGCAAAGAACCAGTCCTTGCCCGATGAGCCCACCCCACCTATTCCATAACTTAGATCAAGATTTCCAACGCCGTCGTAACGAGCCAGTTTCAGGAGCGACTGCTGGCCCGAAGCCCGAAAATGCCAGCCTCGCGTCCAGTCGCTCCAGACGCAGTTCCCTTCAAGCTGTTTTTTGGATTTCGAAGCAGCGTGTTCCATTAGGATTCGCCGCATCGCTTCCGCAGCCGCATTAAAGAAATGGCCTCGACTCTGCTATCGACCGAGGTTTTCGAACAGATACAAACCCGATTTTCCTGGACAAACCAGATCGATATCGCCGTCCTGGTCGATATCTACTGAAGCGATTTGAAGCCCCGTTCCTGCGCTGCCACGTGGAAAATCTTTCAATGCCCATCGATCCTGTGCCTTGGCGGGCGCGTTCAAAGCGGGCTCGCCACGGAATATCGTTTCTTTACGCCATTTTTCCGACGGACGATCGTATTGATAAGAAAACAAAACGGAGGCTTGAGTATCACCAGGCTCCACTTCGTGGGCATACACTCGTTTGCCAGTGATCAATTCAGGCTCTCCTTTCCCGTCGAGGTTTGCATACAACAACGTGTGCACCTGCGAAAAGGTGCCATCGATATCCAATTTCTTCCATTCGCGTTTTCCGGCAGCGGAAATCGATTGCTTTAGCCAATGAAGACCAAAACTATGCCCCATTCCATAAACAATATCGGCTAGCTTGTCGCCATCGACATCGCGTCCGTGGATAAAGAATCCAGCCGCTCCAAGCTCGAACTCAGCATGAAATGGCCAATCCGGGGAAGATGCATCAATTGGCTGCTCGTGCCAACCCTTTGGCGTGATAATGTCAACTTTGCCGTCCCCATTGACGTCACCGACTCCCACACCATGGCCAGCTCCACTTTTGCCAAGATCGTGCTTCTTCCAAACTACCTTGGGCTTTTGCTGCGTCAATTCGTACCAAACCACCGACTGGCCTACATTGGGAAGGAAATCTAGTTTTCCATCGCCGTTGATGTCCACCAACTCGCCCGTTTCCATATTGCCTGGCAAATCGATTTCGTGCTCCGGCCAACTTTGTGTTGCATCTCCACCTGGATTCTCAACCCACCCTACTCGCTTGCCAAAATAACTGCACGTAACGATATCTGGCCGACCATCTCCATTGACATCCAACGGTGCATCGCAAAAGTCTTCGTAGTAATGTGGATTGGTCCCTGCGGTTACCTCGCGAACCTGATGACGAGTCCATTTTGGCGACTCATACCATGAGTCGCCGCAGAAAATATCGATCTTTCCGTCACCGTTAAAATCCGCAGCACCACACGCTTCGAACGGCGACTGATCGTTGATAGTGTGCATCTTCCACTTGATCGGCGGTACGGCATCTTGGGCAGCCGCTTTGGCTAAAAACACAGGAATGGTACAATAGGCGATCGACAGTGCTGACCACAACCATTGCTGCTGAAACCTTTGAGTTATCATCGTTTTTCCTTTACTTAAGATGTGTTTGAAACCAATCCCAAACGATTGGATACTGGTCCTTGATGCCGGGCCATGAGCTATTTCGGACTGCTGCCGTTTCGTACGACAAACAACGTAAAACCGCCTTGGAGCAAACCTTGTATCCAAATGGTCGTATTTCCGACGTTTTTCCTCCTCCGCGAGGTTGTCCGATTTCTTCGAAACCCAGAAGAGCCAAACGACCATTCCAAAAATCAAACGCAGACGCATAAGGAACCCCAACGGGAGATGGCAAGAACGATTTCGACATTGCAATTTTGGATTCGATCGTCATAGATTGCAAGACCCGACTACACAATGCCGTTGAGTTTGGTACCGCAGGAGCTTGTCTCGGACTGCGTTACAAACCAAATTGCTGTGCAATTTAGGCCCGGGGCTAGCGCCCACCGCTTCACGAAACACGTGGGCATAATCGTTACGATCGGAGCCATTTCTCATTGGGAACACGATTGCGATTGGAAAAGTAATTTTCTTCTTCAGAAAAACTAAACTTTCTAATCCGCATAATTTGACAGAGGCAAATTGTGTCCTAAGTTTCTTGTGGCGTTTCCTATGTCGAACGTCGGCTGTATCAGCAGCATTGCTGCCCCGGATGCAACTGAAATCATGGCGATGAATTCAGCTTGTCACCTGAGGGACTGTGGTTTTCATGTTTTTGCTCGGCACGACCGAGACACCTGTCGGAGGGTTATCCAAATGAAGAATTTCGCCTTGAAGTTGAAGCGATTTTTGAAGAGCGAAGACGGACCAACCGCGGTCGAATACGCGGTCATGTTGTCGCTTATTATCGTTGTCTGCTTGACAGCGGTTACCAGCATTGGCAAGAACGCGAGCTCGACGTTCTCCAACGTTGCGACGCAACTCAGTTCGTAGAACTAGTTTCACCGGGGTGCCCGGCCACGTCTAGGCATCCAGGGTAACAATCAAGCGGTTGACATTCTTTGTCAGTCGCGTCTCAATACAGAACCGGCGACCGATCTGCTCTTTTGCAGGTCGGTTGACTGGATTCTTTATTTCCATCAATGCTCATGTATCTGCAAGGACCAAGGCTCATGAATTCGACTTCTCTTTTAGAAGGCATAATGAACCACTGGCACATTTGGTTTGTATCGGCGGTACTAGTCGTAGCTGCAGTAATCGATGGATGGAAACTAAAAGTACCTAATTGGCTAACCTTCCCTCTGATAATTAGCGGATGGGTTTACAGCTTTGCATTTGGAGGCTGGATCGGCTTGGGATGGAGTCTACTCGCCACGTTCTTTGGACTGGCACTTCTATACGGCATTTACATGGTCGGAGGAATGGGTGCTGGAGACGTCAAGTTGCTCGCTGGCATTGGCGCTTGGGTGCATGCGGAACACACTTGGAACATCTTCGCGACCACGGCGATTGTCGGCGGAGTTATGGCCATCTTGATGATCGCTTATTCGGGGCGATGGAAGAAACACTTTCAGCAGTTCAACATGCTCATTGGCGAGTTCGTTGAAGTGCGAGATGCAGAAGCATTGTTCCATCGGGCAGCCGAGCGCAAGTCACGAATGTACTTGCTCCCCTACGGTGTTCCGATGACCATCGCAGCACTTGGCTACTTTGCCTTTCAAGGCATGTATCTCTAAACCGCAGTCACACGAATCTTTTCAATTGCGTTCCAACCGTATCCGCCTGGGTTCCAAAACAGACCACCCTCGATCGGTTGGATTCGACCCAACGCATCAACCGCGCGAATCCAAAGCGAATGCTCTCCTTTTTCGAACTGAGCCGTTGTCGACCACTCTCGGAATGCGTACGGACCAGCCGAAGCAGCCAACCGAGTCGAACTCCAGGTAGCACCCTGATCTTTCGACAACTCGACTGCGATTAAAGAAGCGGATCCATCGTTCCAAGCGACTCCACGCACCTCAATCATTTTGCCTGTGGCAATCATCGAGCCGTCTTGCGGCGCAAAGATTCGGCTATTGATCTTCATGTCGAAGTTGGGATCGCTATTGTCGAACGTGTACACCACGGAAGCCCCCGGCTCGATACGCTGTTTGGGAGTTCGGTAGTCAGGAATCTGGAAAAAATTCGAACTTTCCGACACTTCCAGTCGCAACTTCGTCAACCATTTGACTTGAACGTTTCCATAGTAACCCGGAATCACCAAACGAAGTGGACCGCCATGAACAGCAGGCAACGCAGTCCCGTTTAGTTCCGTCGCAAGAATTCCCCTCGCGATGGCAATATCGAGCGGAATACTCTTTTCGTAATCAATCTGCTCAGCTTTTTCAGGCTGGTCAGCCCCCTCTGCGGTCAAGTACTTTGCGTCCTTGGACAAAGTTACGCCCGAAGCTTTTAGGAAATCCGCTATACGCACGCCGGCGAATCGAACGTTACCGATTGCACCTTTATTCCAAGGTGTTCCTTTGATCGGTGAAAGCTTACTAAACTGAAAGCGAAAGTTGCCAGAACATTGCAACACCATCTCGACTTCCGTCGTCGGCAAGTTCGCCAGATCTGCCAGTGGAAAACGTATCGGCTTGTCTACCAGCCCTGAAAGTTCAAGTTCTCCAATCATTGCCCTCGAGTGCATTCCCTCGAGATGCTTTGCGCCGTGATGGTTGCGCACAAACAATGCCGAGGACGGAGTGACTCGACTCGCGGCTAAGAGGCTGTCTGGTGTCTCGAGAACCAATGGGTCTGATGCAATGATCTTGAGGCCCAAGTCCTTGCCAGTCGGCATTGCTTGTGGCTGGACCTCGACTGCGTTTGAGACCTGGCTCAACGCGAGACCTGCGGCACTGGCTGCTAAAAAACTTCGTCGATCCATTTTGAGTGGTCCTGGTCTATACTGAGTACCGCGGGTGCTAAACCGAATCATTCATTGGCCGTAGGGCGTTAGCCAATTGGCACTCACTTTGTTAGCGGAACGGCACAAGCCGTCCGGTGAGTGCCTAATAAATACTGCGAAACCGGAGGGCTCGCGCCCTGCCGCTACAAGAACACAATCGAAAGTGATTGCCATTGGGAGTTAGCCTCGGGCAGTATATCAAGTGTCATCGCAAGCGATACAGGTCCGGGGCTAGCGCCCACCGGTTCACGAAATCGCAAAATGGGGGCCACTGGGCTAGCATCTTCTGGCTTACTTGAGTGGCCATGCGTCGAGCCATTCCAGTTGCGTTTGAGTGGTTTTGTAGTCGCGTAACAAGCGCTGATGCATATCCAGCAAATGCCCTGCACCATAAAAAATAGCTAGCTTCTTCTTTCCCGCTCTTATTTCTCTTTCCATGACTTGAAAGGCTTTCGTGTTCCGCTCCGTTAGCAATGTACTTTTGCCATTCTTGTCCGCCATACCCGCCATTTGACTATCCATCGATTCAAATTGTTCGGCCATGACTCGTCGCAGCTTGATTGTGTCTTTGGCCAGGGCGGCGGCAAGCATTTCAGCCTGCTGCGTGGAGCCCTTCTTGCTGTTTTGGGCAGCCAAGCCCGCTCCCATCATGCGAGCAAACATTCCTACGAAACTATCGCCTCGTTGTTTCATGTCCTCAACGAAATCCTCTCCACTGATGTCTGCATGAACAAAATTGGCTGGGCTGTAGTCCACTTCGTCTAACTGAAACTTTAATTTCAAAACTTCCTTCATGCCTGTTTGCAAAGCGCCCAACGGATTAAAACCGCCGCGATCAGCTCGCTTGTCTGGCTTGTTGGCAGATGGGTCAGCGACCAATTCATACAGCATCGCATCGTAAGCCTTGAACCGCTCGTTCAGCGCCTGGTAGTACTCCTTGGTGCCGACGTGCACCGCCCCGATTAGATCGACGTACGCACCTTGGAACTCCCCCTCGTCAAACGAGTATCTCGCAATGGCTACCTGCAGTGATTCGGGGTCGCCCCTGCTTGTCTTGTTGATTCGCAAAAAGCTCGGTCGTTCAGCTTTTTCCGTTCCATTACCTGCATTGGAGTCCGGCGAAGATTTGGTGACAGGTGATTTTTCCTGACCAAAAACCCAATGCGGCATTCCGAATAGACAGTTGACTGCAGCAATCGCCGCCAACTTGAATAATTTTTCTATTTTCATAATCGATAAACTTTTTTGCGATGAAGTGCATCATTGCACAAAGTGGGAAGTCGCCTGGTCACAAACATGATTTGAACTGACTGCTCCACAAAATATACCTGAAGTATCAACTATTGTTTGTCAGCGCGTTCTTCGTGGCTCCGCGAGAGCAATCTTTCGTCGCTATCCTCTTGTTTTTTGTGGCGCAGCGCCAATAATTGACTCCATGGTCGAACTTTCACGAAAACAACGGGAAATGGAGAAGCGGAGCTCGGATATCCTTCGAGTGGCTCGTCCTATTTTGATCGCCGAGGGCTTTCAGGGGCTGAGTATGGATCGTGTCGCTTCGCAGATGGAATACGCAAAAGGAACGATTTACAACCATTTCCCTAACAAGGAAGAGATCGTCCTGGCACTGGCTTTCGAGTCGATGGAGCTGCGTCGTGGTCTGTTCGAACAATCGGCGTACATCACGGGTGCTGCTCGATTGCGAATGATGGCACTGGGGGCAGCCTGCGAGTTTTATACACAGCATTGCACAGAGGATTTCCTAGTCGAGCAATGCATCCGCAATCAAAGCATTTGGGACAAGTCTTCGGAACAACGCCAGAATCTGATCCGCCAATGCGAAGGGCAATGCATGGGAATCGTTGCTGGCATCGTTCGAGATGCAGTCGCTCGCAACGAACTTGCCATTCCGGAAAGCCTGACGCCTGAGGAATTGGTTTTCGGTTTTTGGGCCATCAACTACGGTAGCCAAATCCTGACCTCGTCCAGCCCATCTCTGCCGGCAATCGGTATCAATAATCCGCTCAACGCAATCCGTGTCCACTGCTGTACGCTTCTGAACGGCTTCGCTTGGCAGCCCATTATGATGCTTGCAGACTACAACGCTTTCATGTCGAACCTAAAACAAACGCTGCAGCCCAAGTTTTGGTCTGTAAAAAACGAAAAGCATTCAAAACTGGCAAACAATTAGTTTAACACGCCCTGCGGCTAATGAATAATCGATGCGAAGCCTTGCATCCACCATAGAAAGCCGCGTTCGCCGCCTAAGACAACTAAGAAACTGACGCTGCGTCAGTAGATGGCGGCAAGAACATCCTAGAGAACCAATCTTATCGTGAAATTTCCAAAACGAAGAATATTCATAGCGGCAACGGTGCTGGTCATCGCATCGATTGGAGCTGCATTTGCCTATAATAATTTGCATCTGGAATCCGACCCCACAGCACCGGCGCATCCATTTGATGCTACCAATCGACGTTTGAATCCGAACGGCTCCGAACTGGTTGTTCGTGCGTTCACGGTAACGTCCAGTTCGGGTGCAACCGGTGCGAAGCACGCTTTCACAGGGACGTTGCAACCTCGTTATCAAGCATCCATCGCATTCCGAGTAGCTGGAAAGATTTTGGAGCGAACTGTTGAGGTAGGTCAGAGAGTCAAAAAAGGGGAGGTCCTGTTTCGATTGGATCCAGAAGACAATGTGCTGCAATTGCATGTTGCAGAAGCGGACCAAATTTCCGCTTTGTCGCTTTTCAAACAATGTACCGCTGAGCAAACCCGTCTACTGCAACTTCGTTCCACTGGTTCGGTAAGCCGATCTGAATATGAGCTTGCACTGGCTAATCGCGACGTTGCGAAAGCTCGCTTGGATGCAACCGATCGTCGCTTGGCACTTGCCACCAACCAGCGAACCTATTGCGATTTGATTGCGGACTCCGATGGTCTAGTTACTGCCATTCAAGCCGAAGCGGGGCAAGTGGTCAACGTTGGCCAAGCGGTCCTGCAGTTGATGCGGACCGATGAACTCGAAGCCATGGTCAGCCTGCCTGAGTTTCTTGTCGCGGACGTTAAAAAACTTCAGGCAACTGCAGCATTTTGGTCGCGACCTGGACTAGTCCTGCAAGCGGAATTGAGAGAGCTATCACCGATGGCCGATCCGATTTCTCGAACCTACGATGCCAGATTCAAGCTCAAAGAGTCAGCGCCCAATTTGACTATTGGAATGACCGCTTCCATTCTATTAAGCAATTCCGATGAAGATGGCCTTTGTATACCAATCACATCGATCGCAAGCCGCAACGCGTTGCCGATCGTTTGGAGGATTGAGTCTCTATCGGGACGCGTTGAAGCCGTTACGGTTGAAATCATCCAGTACCGCAACGACACGGCGATCGTTCGCGGGCCATTCCGTTCTGGGGACAGAATCGTGAGTGCTGGCGTTCAACGTGTCGACGAAAACTCGCGAATAAGAGTCTGGAATTCGAAGCGATAGACCATGATCGATCTACAGATCAAAACGCCCCAGTCCAAAGCGGACAACCCTAGATTTAATCTCTCTCGCTGGGCGGTTACTCATCCCGCCTTTGTCACCTTCCTAATCTTGGCGTGTAGCCTTGCTGGCCTGCAAGCTTATCTTGAAATGGGACGAGCCGAAGACCCTTCATTTACTGTTAAAACAAGCATTGTCTCAGCCGCTTGGCCGGGAGCCACGTCCGAGGAAATGCAACAGTTGGTCGCCGACGTCATTGAGGTAAAACTTCGAGAAACTCCCTATTTGGATTTTGTCCAAACCTATTGCTTGCCGGATCGAATGCTAACGCTGGTTCAACTCAAGGACGCCACACCATCGCGTGAGGTCGCCGGCATCTGGTATCAAGTTCGCAAGAAACTGGACGACATCAAAAGCGATCTCCCACAAGGCGTTTTAGGACCGGCAGTCAATGATGAGTATGGCGACGTTTATCCGGCACTTTATGCTTTTCAGGGAGATGAATATTCGCCAGCCGAACTCAAGCGAATGTGCGAATCCGCCAGGAAGCGGTTGCTGCGTGTACCTGACGTCGAAAAAGTGGATATTATCGGCGACCAGTCCGAGCGGATCTACATCGAGTTTTCCCATCAAAAACTTGCAACTTTAGGTGTCTCTCCGCAACAGATTTTCGAAAGTGTTCAGAAGCAAAACATCCTCATTCGTTCCGGGAGCATCGACACTGCGACCGATCGCATCCACGTTCGCGTCTACCGGGACTTTGATGGCATAGAGCAAATCCAAGCTGTACCCGTACAGGCCAATGGGCGTGTTTTTCGTCTGGATGATATCGCGACGGTCAATCGTGGCTACGTGGATCCGGCTACCTATTTAGTTCGATACAACGGCAAGCCCGCGGTGGTGCTTGGAGTTACGATGCGCAAAGGCGGAAATGTGATTCAGCTCGGGGATTCATTGAAAAAAGAACTCGACAAAATTCGTGAGCAAGTCCCTGTAGGCGTGAGCATCGGAAACATTGCCTTCCAACCGCGTGTTGTCGAAGAGTCCGTTGGGGAATTTATTCGGTCATTCATCGAAGCGCTTATTATTGTGCTGGTGGTTAGTTTCCTGAGTTTGGGAATCCAAACGGGGATCGTCGTCGCATTGAGTGTACCCTTGGTGCTTTCCATTTCGTTGGTAATTATGAACGCGATCGGAATGAACCTGGACCGTATTTCGCTGGGGGCTTTGATCTTGGCGTTAGGACTGCTGGTAGACGACGCAATCATTGCAGTTGAAATGATGGCTGTGAAAATGGAGGAGGGCTGGAGCCGGGTGGAATCAGCCACGTTTGCCTGGAAATCGACAGCATTTCCTATGCTTTCAGGGACGCTCATCACCGTGGTCGGTTTCATGCCGGTCGGGTTTGCACGCTCCTCGTCGGGTGAATACGCGGGCGGGATCTTCTGGGTTGTTGGTATCACGCTCACTGCATCGTGGCTTGTAGCGGTCGTCTTCACTCCTCATCTCGGTGTGATGTTGTTGCCAGACTTTCACCGGAAGAAAGGGGAGGATCATCGTGCTCCCTTCCAGTCGGCGTTTCACCGTATGCTCCGTTCTATTGTGCGAGTTTGCGTGCGGCATCCCGTGGTTGTGGTGGCAACGACTTTGGCCATGTTCGCTACATCGCTCTTCGGTTTCACCAAATTGCAACAGCAGTTTTTTCCGCTGTCGTCTCGTGCTGAACTCATCGTAGACGTTCGGATGAACGAAGGCTCATCGATCGAGGCTACCAATCGCATGATGGGCCAGATCGAAGAATTGGTGCGTCCGCATTTGAAATCTTCGGAAGGAGATAAAACGCCATTGGTTGAACACTTTACCAGTTACGTCGGCGCAGGCTCTGCACGCTTCTTTCTTGCACTAAATCCTGATTTGCCAAACCCAAGCTTCGCTAAACTTGTCATACAGACGACAGGCGTTCCAGCGCGTGAAGCGTTGCGAACTGAGTTGAAGACTCGATTTGAGCAGGATCCGTTGTTCTCGGACGCTTCGCTCCGAGTTTTGAGGCTAGACTTTGGTCCGCCCGTCGGATTTCCAGTCCAGTTCCGAGTTATTGGCCCCGACGCCAAGGTCGTGCGATCGATTGCCGGTGATGTTCGTGAGGTCATGCGAGCTGAACCATCCGCGCTGGATGTGAATCTTGAATGGGATGAACCGGCCAAAAGCATTCATGTCGTTATTGACCAAGATCGTGCTAGGCTAATGGGGCTCTCCCCACAAGAAATTGAACTTGGCTTGCAAACGCTTCTTAGCGGCACGACGATCTCACAGTATCGCGAGGGAACCGAGAAGATTCAAATTGTAGCGAGAGCTATCGAGTCCGAACGACTAAACCTAGAGCAATTTTCGGACATGACCCTATTCACTTCAACAGGAAAAGTCGTTCCCTTGAGTCAAGTTGGGATGGTACGAGCAGGGCTTGAGGAACCGATTGTGTGGCGTCGAAATCAAGAAAGCTCGTTGTCGGTCCGATGCGACATTGTTGATGGTGTGCAAGCGCCTAATGTAAGCGCTCGCGTGGAAGCAGCATTGTTGCAGATCCGTTCCGAATTGCCGCCGGGTTATCGCATCGATACCGGAGGAGCGATCGAGGAAAGCAAGAAAGCGAACCAGGCACTGTTCTCGTTGTTCCCACTCATGATTTTGTTGATGTTGACTTTACTCATGTCGCAAGTCCACAGTTTCAAAAAGATGGTACTCATCTTCGGAATTGCGCCGCTTGGTTTGATCGGGGCGGTTGCTTTCTTACATCTGTTCAATGCACCCTTCGGATTCGTAGCGTTATTGGGAGTCATTGCATTGGCAGGCATGGATATGCGAAACTCCGTTATTCTCGTCGATCAAATCGAGCAAGACATGAACGGCGGGCTAAGTGAATGGGACGCCGTCATTGAGTCATCCGTTCGTCGGGCAAGACCCGTCATTTTGACCGCAGCAACAGCAATTTTGGCCATGATCCCACTGGCCCGAAGTGTATTCTGGGGCCCAATGGCCATCGCAATCATGGGTGGCCTATCCTTGGCCACCTTTTTGACGCTGATCAACTTACCAGCTCTTTACGTCCTATTCTTCCGTGTGCGTCCGCCGGCTGCGTGACTAGCGATATTGCTGCGCAATGGAGGCCCGGGGCTAGCGCCCGCCGGTTCACGAAACCCGAAAAGGGAGTGCCAATTCTCTAGTCCCTCGGCTCTATAAGGTTTTGCGTAGCGGATTAAGTCAAACCCATGCGCTCTTTTGGATCTTTGAGTGCATGTTTCAGCCGAGCTAACGCCTCGGTCTCAATTTGTCGGACGCGTTCGCGAGTCAAACCAAGTTCGACGCCGATCTCCTTGAGCGTGTGCGGCGGTGTATCGTTAAGACCAAATCGCATCTTGAGCACCGTCGCTTCACGTGTATCCAACTTGTCGACTAATTCGATGGCCGTCTTGAGAACGTCGTGATCGATCATGACCTCATCTGGACTCTTGACCCGTTCGTCCATTACCATCTCACCAATGGACCAACCGGAGTCCGATTGATCGCTTTGCGGGGTAGCATTGTGTACCTGAATCGCTTTCTTGATGATCGGCAGTTTCTTCTTTGGTAGCCCTAGGATACGCCCGATTTCTTCCTGTGTCGGCATTCGACCAAGCTCGTCGTTCAATCGAGCCGTTGCTCGCCGCCATTTACTGAGCAATTCGACCATGTAAGCTGGGATTCGAATTGTTTTGGACGAGTTGATCAATGCGCGTTTGATCGACTGTTTGATCCAATAGCTGGCGTAAGTACTAAACCGCGTACCCATTTCGGGATCAAATCCCTCCACGGCGCGCAGCAAGCCTAAGTTTCCTTCCTCGATCAAATCTTGGAGCGCAAGCCCCTTGCCAACGTAGCTTCTGGCTATATTCACTACCAAGCGTAAATTGGCACGGACCATGCGATCGCGAGCTTGCGCGTCGCCTTGAGCGATTAGCCTCGCAAGCATTTGCTCGTCTTCGGCCGTCAACAATTTCATTTCATTGATCTCGCGGAGATACGTTTCCAGCGGAGATTGAGGTTGGGCTCCATCCTTGGCACTTTTACGACGGGACAGCAACTTGAGGTCTTCGTCCTGTGAATCCTCCACGTCGTTTAGGTATGGGCTTGAATGAGCCATGAAGTCTCTTTGCACGGAGTGGACTATAGAATTCTTGACGGATGCAAGAAGTACATCTGTCGAAAGGTAACGCGTTCGGTCCCTATCGTCCGCCAAATGCAAGCAAATTGAGAAAATGCGATACGGTACAGCGTCTAGCGATTATTCGGTGGAACGTAAACCCTTTGGCAGAATAGGTTTTCGATGTATAATCCTCACCCGCTGTGCGAGCGGTATAGAAAGTCGGTTGAGTGCAGGTTGCATTATCCGACCAAAATGCTTTTTCGGACCAACCAACATCGATTCATTCCTATCACGCAACAACTATATGCTTTCATCTGCCCTCGATCCAAACACCACCGCCAACACTGATTCTATTTGGCAAAGTCTGGCATCTAACGTGCTCGCCGGCCAATCCACTACGCGTGAGCAAGCTCTTTCGATTTTGCAAACAACCGACGACGAATTGCTCGACGTCATCGCGGGTGCCTTTAGAATTCGGCACTATTACTTCGGCAAGACGGTCCAGTTGTACTTCTTGATGAATGCCAAGAGTGGATTGTGCCCAGAGGATTGCAACTACTGTAGTCAATCAAAAATCTCCGACGCGCCCATTCCGAAATACAACATCCTGAGCCGTGACAAATTACTTGACGGTGCTCGGATTGCGGCAGAGCGCAAGAGCAAGACATATTGCATCGTTATCAGCGGTCGAGCACCGAACGAACGGGAGATGAAAGCAGTCGAGACAATTGTTCCCTTGATCAAGGAACAGTACGGACTCAATATTTGTGCATGCCTTGGTTTGCTCGACGAAGACCAAGCGAAACGGCTCAAAGCCGCTGGTGTCGACAAGGTGAACCACAACCTTAACACAAGTCGCGAATACTACCCAGAAATTTGTACGACTCATACTTTCGACGATCGAGTGGAGACGCTCAAGAATGTTCGCAAGGCTGGCATGGAGCTTTGCAGTGGCGGCATAATCGGCATGGGTGAAAAACATGAAGACATTGTGCAGATGGCGTTTGAACTGAATGAGCTGTCCGTGGAATCGATCCCGCTAAATTTCCTGCATTCCATCGACGGTACACCTTTGGAACGCAAAGAGTATTTGAATCCTAGAGACTGCTTGCGGGCGCTATGCATGTTTCGCTACGTGAATCCGAAGAGCGAGCTAAGGATAGCGGGGGGTAGAGAGCGACATTTACGAACTCTGCAACCGCTAGGGCTGTATGTTGCGAACAGTATTTTCGTTGGCGATTACTTGACGACCCAAGGCCAACCGCCTCAAGAAGACTACGAGATGATCGCAGACATGGGCTTTGAGGTGACAGGCTCTGCTTCCGGCGCGACGAGCCCGCAACCGGAAGCTGTCACTTTCGCAACGGGTGGTTAGCTGACGAAGCTTACGCTCCGGTGGTCCGACGTCGAAACGCGGCCACAAAACCAGTGCAACACATCAGACTAACCATAGCCCAGGAACTTGGCTCAGGGACTGCCGTGATTGAGCCGTTGAATGCAATATCGTCAATACGAAATGACGGGGTTCCAGAAAGGTTGGTCCACCGTAACGAGAGAGCGGAAGAGATCGGTATTAAATTAGAATCGGATATCGCAACTGATCGCCAGACAGCTGTCCCTGTTCCGGTCGGCTGCGCCGCAAACGCTAAACTTGAATACGTAATACCATCCGTGCTGTAGGAAACCTGAAGTTCGGATAGATTGGAGGCAGTTGTACTTTTCAGGGCTCCAAATGAAAGCGTTAATGATCCAGCGAGGTAGTTGCTTGTGTTAATTGCTCCGATAGTGAAATTTGTTCCAATATTGCTTGTCAAAAAAACGTTCCCACCCGCACTAGCAGTTGCATAAACATTACTTGGCGAAGTGTTTCGAATGTCGCCAGTTCCAGCGAATGTCAGCGTGCCGCTATTCTGAAAAGTGTGAGTTGAAATGGCGATAGTCCCGGAAGGAGTTCCCATATCCTCAGAAAATATTAGCGCCCCGAAACTCTCCTGTGTCCCAGTTTGCAGAACAACCATGGCCAAGAAAACTTTCTTTAACATAATCCTTACTCCCGCAAAATCTTGAGTTGATTCGCCAAGGACTGTCACAGCCAGACCGGGCGGTCGAGCAAAAAATGACGCTTGGTAGTGCGTGCAATTCAGTTGTCGTCAAAAAGTTTAACGGCTCAATCATTCAAATTGCAACTGTCGACCGGGAAGTTTATGAAGAAAATTCCCAAGAGGCGGCCGGAAGCTTGACGGTTGCCGCACCTGTTTATTCATTTTGAACTGCTGTGGGCTAGCCGCGGAACGCGTATCGAACGAAATCGCAAAGTGTGTACCATTTGGCTTTAGCCCGCCGGTTCGCAAAAAATCGCAAGGTGAAACCATCGAATTTGCAAGCAACCGCACGCTCAAAACCAGGTTTTACATATCTTTGACACGCCAACGACCAATCCTGCACATACACCGCGGGCCAACGGCGTTAATGTACTTAGATGAGAATCCATTGCCGCACAAAACGATCAATGTCGGTTCTGATCGCCAGGTTTAACCCCGAACTCAACAAGCCCCCAGCCGCAGGACAATTGGCATGTTAGGCAAAGATCCAATGACAGACGTTCCCAATCAACAGCAATACCAACATCACGCTATCACTTTGGCATCCCCGCCTCAATCGATGGTTGAGGAGCTAATACCAGCGGGGCTTCCCTCGGCTGGAGGTGCAACGAAAGTGTCCCCGGTTCCAACCGTTTGGAATATTCAATGGGGTGCCTCGGCTTGGTTGATCGCTTTGCACATTGGAGCCCTCTACGCTCCGTGGTGCTTTACTTGGAGCGCATTGGGACTCACTTTGCTTTTTC
This sequence comes from Pirellula staleyi DSM 6068, assembly GCA_945900945.1. GTDB lineage: Bacteria > Planctomycetota > Planctomycetia > Pirellulales > Pirellulaceae > JBKCUI01. Next base: position 10,478 of record CAMDKL010000005.1, on the reverse strand, counting down.
ATTGGATGACAGGCAGCTTGGGAATCTGTTTGGGATTTCATCGATTGTTGACCCATACCGGCCTAGAAGTGCCGGGTTGGTTACGCAAGGTCTTTACCACGATTGGAACACTTGCAGGTGAGGGTGGACCAATCAGTTGGACGGCCAATCATCGCAAGCATCATGCTTATAGCGATCAACCAGGCGACCCGCACTCGCCACACGATGGTCCGTGGTGGTCGCATGCATTTTGGCTCGCATTCACAACCGACAATGGTGATCCAGAAGGCTATGCTCGCAAATGGGTTCCCGACTTGCTCAAGGACAAGTACACCGTATTCTTGGAAAAGTTCTTCCTACCTATCCATATCGCCTTTGGTGGCTTGGTGACCGGAATAGGCTATCTCATCGGCGGCCCAAGTTGGGCAGTTTCTTGGCTCGTTTGGGTCATCTGCGTTCGCATGGTGCTCGTCATGCACACAACTTGGTTTGTGAATTCTGCATCGCATATTTGGGGTTACAAAAATTACGAAACACGTGACGACAGCCGGAACCTATGGTGGGTCGCGGTCATTGCTTACGGCGAGGGCTGGCACAACAATCACCATGCGCATCCAAGATTAGCACAACACGGTCACAAGTGGTGGGAGTTCGATATGACATTCCTTGTCATTCGTATTCTGCGTGCGGTTGGCCTTGCCAAGAACGTGATCGACTTGGACAGCATGGACGAAAAGAAACGTCGCCACCTCGAAAAGGCTGCGGCTTGAAGCGCATGTTTAACCGGTCGGAGCGATTAGCGGAGATCGCGTGCGCTGGATTGACCCCGCAAGCTCCAGCATCCCGCGCAAAGCGATGGGTGCGTACTCGGCCAACCCGCCGCCGCGCGGGTTGAACGGGCTTACTCTGCGGAGACTCCGCCGGGCTCAGGTTCGAGGCGCTGTCGGGATGATTCAATCCAAATCGATCGGACAATTCTCGCAACGTTGCACAAGGATATCGACAACACAGATAGGCTGCCATATCGCGACCGGTAGCACCACTGCGAAATCCGACGTAGGACACTGACCATAAGTAAACTGGCATAACCATCACCCGTCAACACAGCCGGAGAAATGAACATGGATTTACAGGATTTACATGATAATCGTCGATCCAACCTACAGTTTGGAGAAATCACTGAGGAAATCATCCTGTACGTCTTGTCCATCCATGTTCATTCATTGTGTTCATTGTGCAAGTCTGACACCAAGCAAGTCTAAAACGAAAAAACGGTTGGTGCCCTTGAGACACCAACCGTTTTTTGTTTATCTTTACGACTTCGAGTTTCGCTTGATCGCTTTCGCAACTCTGTGGGACAGATTCAGAGTGGCGATTTGTCTTGCGACTCTAAAGTCGTTTGTTGTTACTGATTAGCATCCACAAGCTGGAGCTGCATTGCATCCGCAATCAGAAGCTGCTGCACAGCCGCTGTTGCATCCGCCATTGCATCGCAAGCCACGGAGCAAGCCTCGGAGACGGCCGTTGAACAGACCGTTGCCCGAACCAATTCCGTTGCCTGAACCATTACCGCAAGCGTTGCATCCGTTGCCATTACCGCAACCGCAAGATACGGTTACTGGGACTTCTTCGCAGACAGTCTTCGCAACGCATCGGGTGTAGGTGCAAGGAACTTGGACCTGTACGCACTTAGCAACTTTGACCGTTGTGCAGCATGGAACTGCTTTGCATACGGTGTAAGGTACTTGTTTGGTGCGGCATTCCTTGACCATTTTGCAAGTTGTGTAAGTGTAAGGGCAGCTCTTTTGTTCGCAGACCATGCTGCAAGTTGTGTAGCAAACGTCCTTAACTTTTTGCTCGCAAACCATTTTGCAGGTCTTGTAGCATACTGTCTTTTGACGGCATTCTGGGACCATCTTGCAAGTGGTGTACGTGCAAGTCTTGCTCTTTTGCTCGCAAACCATTGTGCATGTTTTGTAGCAAACAGTCTTGGTACGGCATTCTGGAACCATCTTGCAAGTGGTGTACGTGCAAGTCTTGCTGCGGCACTCTGGAACCAATTTGCAAACATTGTGAGTGACCGTCTTGGTGCGGCACTCAGGAACGCATTTGGTTACCGTGTAAGGAACAACCTTGGTCAAGCACTGTGTTTCGTACTTAACGCAGTTGATCGTCTTCTCTTCGCAGGATGGAACCCAGACTTTCTTGCAGATCGTCTTGGGTGGGCATTGAACGCATTCTACTCGGCAAGCGCCTGGGCAGTAAACATTCTTGCAGGTGGATGGATCGAATGTCCAAGTACCTGGCTCACGAACTGTCTTGCGAACGATTGGACCAGCAACTTCTTCCGAAGTCGTCTGCCAGCTTCCGCCGTTGACCTTAACGGTCTTGGTGTAGTTGACAGGATTGGTGACGGTATAATTTACAGTACGTTCCTTGGTCTCTGTCACAGGAACCATGACCGTATAGTTGATTACTTGTTCACGGGCTTCCATGACTCGGTTCATAACCGTGTAGTTGATCACCTTTTCGTGAGTTTCACGAACTGGAGTCATCACGGTGTAGTTCACTTCCTTGGAGTGTGTTTCGTATACAGGTCGTTTGACCGTGTAGTTGATCACCTTCTCGTGAGTTTCGCGAACGGGAACGCAGACTGTGTAGTTGATGACCTTGCTGTGTGTTTCGTACACAGGGCGCGATACGTTGTACGTAACTTGCTTTGTGTGCGTTTCATAGACAGGTCGTTTGACGGTATAGTTGCGAACACCGGTGTGTGTTTCGCGCACTGGAACGTTGACCGAGTAGGAAACTTCTTTATGAAGAGTTTCTCGCTCGTATCGAACGCTGTTTACCGTCTTGTCTTCGTATACGACTTGGTTAACGGTTTTGGTACCGGTAACTGTTTCTGGTTCGTAGACGGTTTTCTTGACGGTTTTCATCACGGTGTAAGTAGATGGACCACACGAGTCCACTACATTACATCCGCAGTTTTCATAGCTGATCGCGCCGTTATAAGCAGCTTGAACAGAACCAGCACTGAATGCAGCCATCATCGCTGCAATCGCTGGAAGAGCCAATAGTTTTTTCATTCTCATTCTCCCTTGAACGTTTGCAAAACCACGCAGGACACTAGTATCAGACGGGACGATGCTTTGCGGCTCGTCACTCCATTATCGTTCGGTTTGTAGTTTCGTTTACCTAAAAGTCCGGCTAAACCGCAATGGGCTTCCAACAAATGTGCTCTGGTCGATCCCGTCCATGGACGCCCTCACATCGCTGTCCTCCATCACGTCTAGTTGCGGCTCTACGTGTTGAAAAATTTGCGTGCTCGGAGCGACTCGTCCGCTCGAACTCTTTTCGAGGGCGTACTTGACGAGACCGGAGCAACCAGCCCCTGGGTGGAACTGGACTCTTAGTGCTAGGAAACTAATTCCCTACAGGCGATCTAGATCGACTGGTCAAGAAGCATTGAACAGGAAAACTAAACAGGCAAGGTAATTTACATGGGGAGTAGTCGGACGATCTAGGAAGTTTAACGACTATGACGAATAGTCCAACGAAACGTGGTCCGTTTTCGTGAACCGGTGGGAGCTAGCCCTGGGCTCGATTCGCTTGCGAAGTCGGTTTTTAACTTAAAGATGGAGCATGCGAACGAGTTCAATCAAACGAAAACAGGGGACCGAGAGGTCCCCTGATGTTGTATCTTATGAATTCCATGCACTTTGGCTTAAGCCCATCAACCGAGCTGATCAAGCAGTTTGTCCAATGCTAGGGATAGCTTTTCGTCGGTGTCGTAATTGCCCTGGGCGATCGCTTCCCTCAGGCTTGCGACTTTATCCGACCGGAACACTTCACCGGATGCCTGAGCGCCGACGGAGCTCAAGGCTTCTGGGGAGAGATCCAATTGATCGACCGGGTTTGAGATTTGCGCGGCGGGACTAGCTGTCGATTGCGATGGTGCATTGCTGCGTCCCGCAGATCGTGCAGCGTCAACTCCCGAGACCGAGAAATTTCCAGAAATTTGCATAAAGTGTCTTCTTCCCTGTTTGATAAGGACTTTTGACCCGATCGTATGATCGAGATGTACATGGACTGCTACCGTGCTGACAAGACGAGAATCTGCGTTCTCGTGCTCGATCCCTTTTTTTCAACGCAGTCCGTGTCGCAGAAAAGACCATCCGAATCCATCAGGCCAAGGCGACTTTGCGAAGACGCTGCCTTCGAGCGAAAGCATACCTGTGTATCGGGACGGCTCATCCAACCAGACCAGCGAATCCTAACCTTTTCCTTGTGTGATGAACAGCCAAACAGCATTGCCTAAAACGATTCTGCTGATTGGCAAAAATGCGACTTCTATACCTCGATTATACCGCAACTGACGTGCCAACTGCGAGTCAATTCGCTGAATGCCTAGCCCACTTCTTTATTTTACCCAGTCAGTCACAGAGCAATCTAGAATGCAGAAAGCATAAAATGCTATCATGGTTAGCTGCGTTGAAAAGCAGTCCTATTTACAAAGCATGCAGACCTTTTTTCAAGCAACTTCAAAATCAACTTTTAAAAAGTCAGAATCGCGATTGACCTAGCAAGGCAGACGGGTCTATCCTACCGCCGTCGCAGCGATGTGCTTCGACAACCGAACGGTAAAAGCGTTTGATCCAAAGAAGTCCGATCTTTGCCATACAAAAATACCTGGATCCACTGAGTGGGATTTGCGTAGCATTAAGCGAGGTATCCTCGTTAATGAGACGTAGAATCAGACCAAGGCATCTGCACAAGGATGTGCTGCTGCGTGGCGGAATACGAAGTGGGTTCATGCGGGCGATGCACACGGATGCTGCCATTGCCCGCTCGAAACATTGCTCCCGGAAATGTAGCTCTTGTCCTCAGCCCCCCTAGGACTCGTTCACTTCCGGGAGCTTTTTTTGCGCCTACGCTCGACCGACCATCCGAAAGGAAACAAATTAAAAAAAGGGTGGAAACTACGGCTTGCTTATTGACAATTGGCCATAAGGCGGTTGAAGATACCGAATACATGCGTTAAGGACGGTTTTCTTACCGGTATTTATTCTGTTTTACCCTCGGGAGTTAATAGGATGCGTCACCATTTGTACAAGCGAAGTTTGTATTGAATCGGAGGTCGTGGAGGGCGGAGGCAAGTTTGAGTTTGCGGTAACGAATAAATAGCGACATTGAGGTATTTCCCTCGCTTGCGCATTTTGAAGTTGCGCGTTTCTTGCATTTTCGGGCCAAAGGCCCAGTCATTTGCCAATAGCAGTGTTTCGCACCAACAAACTGCCGGGCCGTTGGCCCTAAGCATTGTATCGCCCGTTGGTCCCCAGCCCGTTAGGCTGGGCTAGGCAAAGGAACGGGGCGTTGCCCCTAAGTCAAAATAGCGCAACTTCAAAAATCGCCAGCGAGGGAATTGAGAGTTGTCCATTCTACTAAGGTGAAAACCGCACAGCCATGAAGTATTTCCCTTGCTTGCGCTGCGGGCTTGTTCCAAAGTGTGAAACTTCAATACATGCGAGTTGTGCTATTGTCGGTCGGAAATACTTGCGACAACGCGTTCGAGAAATTCTTCGAGAATCTCGGCTCCCGTGCGAATTCTGAGCTCGATGTCCAGGCTCCACAACTCAAATTGTCCAATTCGAGGGGTGTCTATTTTGGCAAGATCTTTGCCAGTACAAATAATTGCGTCACAACCCGGCTTGCACTCTCTGGCCTGCTTTTCAAGCAATTGAATGTCGTGCGATGTGTAATTATGGTGATCAGGAAACGTCATGCTGGCAACTAAATTCGCACCGCAACTGCGGATCGTTTGCATGAACCCGTTTGGGTTTCCTAATCCACACGTTCCCAACACATTCTGGCCACAAAGCCATTCGACGGATCGATGCTCGCCGGCAGCATTTCTAAGGCGAATTGGAGTATGCTCTGATTCAAGCCATGCAGCCTTTGGGTTAAAACGCTGAACTCGTGTCCGAATTTCAGCTAATCGCTGCGGATCTACTTGATCAGCTCGTGTTGCCATCACAATGTCTGCTCGTCTCAACGATCGTAACGGCTCTCGCAATAAACCTCGAGGCAACATGTGCTCAAAGCCAAACGGCTCACGTGCGTCTAGCAATACAATTTCAAGGTCGCGATGGATTCTTCGATGCTGGAACCCATCGTCCAATAACAGCAGTTGCATCCCCAACTCCTCCGTAGCTATTGAGGCAGAGGAGAGTCGATCGGGTTTCTGTAGATGCGGGACATCGGGCAATAGGATTTCTAGTTCCTTTGCCTCATCGTTTCGACCATCGAGTCCGGCTCCAAAGCCCCTGGAGAGAATTGCCACGCGAATGTCCCGACTACGAAACCATCGAGCTAGCATTGCAACGGCTGGCGTTTTCCCGGTTCCGCCGGCCGTTAAGTTGCCAACCGAAACGACCGGAACGGTAGATTTGCCGACTTTCTTCCAGCCTCTGTCATAGGCTAGGTTCCTACCCCAGACGATGGCTGTGTGAGGTTGGCTGACACACCATAATCCAGCACGCACCAGGATGGAACTAATTGAGTTAGATCGGCCTGATAAAAGTTCTTCAACGTGTCTCATTCACGGATTTAAATTTCGATGAAAGGTCTCAACACATTTGCCGACAATCAAAAAAGCTTGTACTGAGCAATATCCGCGAAAAGAGTTGTTTTTTCCAGATCCCGCGGTGCCATGATACACGATCAGCGGCTGCAAGCACATCTACCGAAACTCTTTTTCAGCAATGAAATCGTTGGGTCAATCTAGAACGCCAAAGCGGTGGCCGGTTGGGGCAAGAAAAGCCCGAGCCGGACAATCAGATTCCACAAAAATCCTTTACTGCTTTGAGCCGGAGCTCGAGATCGAGTGTACGATTGGTTGCGTTCGCCGAGAAGTGTCCGTTTTCGCGTTTAGACAGTTTCCCCACAAGCACGATTCCAAAGAATGTTTGATCCCTTTGCCGAAGCTCCCATTTCTCAGCTCATTGGCTTCAAAGTGCTTTCTGCTTCGGCAGAGGACAGAGAAATCGGTAAAGCCGTTGTCGAACTAGAAATTGATTCTCGATTGAACAACCCCATGGGCAGAGTTCATGGTGGTGTGTTGGCCGCACTTTCGGACGCTGCCATGGGTATCGCATTTGGACGGACGCTGGATCCTGGTCAAGATTTCTCTACGATCGATTTGCATATCCACTTCATGCGCCCTGTCCGTGGTCGAAAACTCATCGCAACCGGCGAATTAAATCAACGTGGATTGCGAATCGGGTTTGTTGTGTGTCGTATAACCGACGATCGAGGCAATGAGGTCGCACGCAGTTCGTGCAGCTGTACTGTTTTGGACAAGATGTGATTCTGTGGTTTCGGCTATGGGTTTCCCATTTTCGCTTTCAAAATCTCCACGGCTCTTTCCAATTGAGGATCGTCCTTCAACGTTGGATCCAGATGCACTTTCCTAACGTAGCTATCGCCAACTAAATCTGATGAATCGGTCATCGATCGAGGTTTACCAAGTCCGTTCTCCGTCGGATTAGCTCTTTTGCGAAATCGTTCTATCGACTTCAGAAACGCTTCATCCTCAAGCTTGACTTGACATCCAGAGTCTGGGGAAACGCCCCAAACGTCTTCAGGTTTCGCGCTGGGTCTGCGATGAATCAGCCTACCGCTAGGTGGATAATAATAGGCGGTGGTCAATCGCATCGCCGCCATACCAGCGTCTAAGGGTATAACGTTCTGCACACTTCCCTTTCCGAATGATCTGTCCCCGACAATCGTCGCACGACCGCGATCTTGCAGGCAACCAGCGACCACTTCGCTTGCACTTGCTGAATGTTCGTTGATTAGAATGGCTATAGGTACACTATTTCCGATTTCGGTTCCAAATTGAGCATAGTATCGCTGATCGATGCGATCATCTCGACCACGCGTGCTAACAATCTCGCCATCGTCCAGGAACATATCGCATATGTCTTTAGCAGCGACTAACAGTCCGCCAGTATTATCTCTCAAGTCAATGATGAGGCCTTTGCATTCTTTCCGAACGGTTGCGATAGCAGCCTTTAACTCCTCGGTCGTTTTTTCGCCAAAGAGCTCTAGTCGCATGTATGCGATACTAGTATCCTCTTCCATAGCAAACTCCCACGATCCATCCATTCGACGACGATCGCCTAGTACCGACTCCACTTCGATTTTCGCTCGAAGGATCTTGATCACGAGCGGCTCTGGCTTATTTGCTCGCTCAAGCGTCAGCGTAACGGAGGTTCCTTCTTTGCCACGCAGCTTTTTTGACACTTCCTCGACTTCCGATTTAGCGCTATCAACGCCGTCAATTTGAAGGATTACATCTCCCGGTTTGACACCCGCTCGAAATGCGGGCGAATCAAAAAGCGTTGCAATAATTGTTAGCCGTTCACGCCGTGGCAGCCCATCGAGGCTGATCCCAAGTCCGCCAAATTCTTGTTCGAAAACGGCTTGAAATTGCTTAAGAGACTCTGCTGGAATGTAACTCGAGTAGGGGTCCAGCGAGTCAATCATCCCCTTCATCGCCGCTTGATAGAGCTTATCCTTGTCCGGTTTTTCAACGTACTCGCGATCAATGATCTCCATGGCCAAGACGAGATCGCCAAGATTTCGAAGGCGTTGAGCATTCCCAAAACAAAATAGACCAGCAATCGAAACGACCAGCAGAATCTTCAAGTTTTTGGTCGTCAATTCAATTCGCCTACTTAGTTTGCAACGGAAGCTCGTCGATAGTCGAGGACCCAACGGACTAGGTTGACATCCCCCTCGATACCAATCTTCTCGAGAATACGCTGACGGTGCCTTGAAACTGCCTGAAAACTTGTACCGAATTCGGCTGCAATAGCCTTCATCGAATTTCCTTTAACCAGCAGTTCGAGAACCTCGTTCTCCTTGTTGGTAAGCTTTTTCAGCTTGAGTTTTGCAGCTTCATTTGAGATCGCCAAATCATGAGCTTGCTGACTGAATATCAGGCACTCCTTGACGCGTGTAATGAGCGATTCGGTGGGGACAGGTTTTTCTAAATAGTCGAGAACACCTGATTTAAACGCGTGAACGCAGGACGCAACTTCACCAAACGCCGTAATGATGACGGTCGGAATAGACCAACCCATATCACGTGTTTTTTGGTACAGTTCCAAGCCGGTTATTCCCGGCATGTTGAGGTCTGTAACAATACAACCAATGGGCTGCTCCGTACGTCCGTCTAGAAATTTTTCAGCAGATTCAAATGTCTCACAACTTATTCCATGGACATTGAACAGACACTCTATCGAATTTCGTGAACCTTCGTCATCATCAACTACAAATACCGTGGGGGTGGACATGTGCAAGTGTCTCCTGATCGCGACAAGACATAACTCTCTGCATTGAATAATACTACGCATTCGAACTATTCCAAGCCCAAAACCTGCCGCTTTTCAAGCAAAACCATGCTGGAACAATAAATTTCAGCACTTAACAAGTTCCAGATGGCTGAACGAGCGCAATCATTTTTTCACGCGGAGGAATCGATTTTGTACTACGGTGGAAACCACCGTGCCACAATTTTAGGGATTCTGTTCCTGCAAACGGATACGTCGATACTCCATTTGCCCACGATCTCCCTCCAAACCGATAGGGCCGGAGGGTGGAACGCTCAAGGTCGCTTCCAAAATTTCGCCATTGCAAGTGCAGTTTGCAACGCCTCCATCCACTTTGACGACCAACTCATTCCAGTCTTGCGGGCGATAATTCTTGAGTTCTTTGTAGGGTCCAGCAAGTGGATAGTCGCGGCATTGAAGCTGAGGTTTGCGAATGAAGACACCGCTGTCGGCGTTCGGTGTCGCTCGAAACTCAAGTTTCAAAACAAAGTTTGTTGGGAACTCTTTGGTTGTCCAGAGCTGTTGAATCCTACTTCCCTCAGAAGGAGTCGTCACAACCAGCCGACCGTGGATCGCAACATACCGCCCGTCCGGAGACATTGTTTTTCCGTCAAATGGAGTCGAATCACTCGTGCCCGTTTTGCCGCGAAATCCCCAGCCTGTGAGGTCCTTGCCATTAAAAAGGCTCACAAAACCTGGCTCAGGTTCGAACTTGTCGTCTTCGGTTTCCAGAAAGCCGAGTGTTGCCAATAAAGGGCGCAATGAAGCGGCCCATTTATCGTAACCGGCTTGGTTCAAATGCAGTAAATCTGGAAATTCCTCGAGGTTGGCATCGCCCACTTCGTTGGCATAAAGCTTGAATGTGTCAAGTACAATGATTTGGGAGTCCCCTTTGACTGCTTGCATGATCAACTTATTCGTTGCTTGAATCCTAGCGGTAGGTCGTGATTTGGATTCGGAACTTGGAAAAACCAGGCAAAGCACGATAGGCATTTTGCTATTATGGGATTTCAGTTCCTTCAAGATCAAAGCCACATTGCTCGAAATGGTTTCTGGCTCCGCCATTTCCTCAAGATCATTTGTCCCCATCAACATGACAAT
>CAMDKL010000004.1 GCA_945900945.1 Pirellula staleyi DSM 6068 | reverse complement strand
TACCAAACATTCCCCCAGTTCACGACATAGTTGCCACGTGTTCGTTGATAGTTTGGATGATCGTCTTGATCGATAGTTCCGGTATCACTAGGACAGAGATAGATCGGAACTCTCCTGCCAGTGGTCCCGGTTAGACCGTTTCCGTTTGCCTGCGCTCGCGGAATTGTATTCGGAGGCAAATAGAAATGCTCCTTGTAATTGTTCAGGTTAGCGAGGTTCGACTGTTCAACATACGGCCAAAGGTACATCACCCATGTCTGACGTCTCTCAGTATTGCCGTTGGAAGATCCCTTGGGGAATTTTCTGTTGGCGTCGTGAAAAGTATGGGAGGCCAATGCCCACTGCTTGATATGGTTGGAACATTGCATTCGTCTGGCTGCTTCGCGAGCCGCTTGAACGGCCGGCAGAAGCAAGCCAACCAGAATTCCAATAATCGCAATAACTACCAAGAGTTCCACCAGCGTGAAGCCCTTGCCCCTGTTCAACAAAGTTCGTTTCATAAAACCACCTAGGAAAGTAAAAGAATATAAACGACGCCCAAAGAGCAATAAATGCACTTTAAGTATCACTAGAGGTTAATGCTAACACTTTGCGAGATGGATGAATACAGCCAGTCTGTGAATTTCGGTAAAATATTGAAGTTTTCCGAAACTTACGGCAGGGAGGCATTTAGGCCGCACGCCGACGGCTCTGACTAGCTTTGCTAGCCCCGATTTTTGACAACGTATTTATTGGCCAGCCGCGTGGCGCTAGCCCAATGGCTAATGAATAGTCCAGTCAAGAGCGGTGGTTAATGATCCCTCAAGAAAAACTCAGGGGCATTTACTAGCCCATTTCTGTCCAATTCCAGCGTTCAACGACTTGGTCTAGAATAGCTGCGATCCTCTGCATCTTTCTCCGCCATCTAAGGTACCGACATATGATAAAGAGCTTGCTCGCCAATCATCTCATTCGTTTACTCTTCGCACCAACCATTCTCTCGCTGACTTGCTTGGCCCCATTCTCAAATGCCCAAGACATCGCAATCAAGCCCCTGGTGTCGGGCATAGAGCTTGAAAATTTCGATAAATCGGTATCCCCGGACGATGACTTCTTTCGGTACGTGAATGGCCAATGGCTCACGAAAACGAAAATACCCGACGACCAATCGAATTACGGTGCGTTCACCGCGTTGGACATCGAAACCAAGGGAGCGATAAGGAAGATTATCGAGGATGCGAGCGCACAAAAGAGTCCGTCACCGATCGCCAAACAGGTTGGAGACTTTTATCGTTCGTACACCGATGTCGCACAAAGAAATAAAGCTGGCCTCCAACCGATCCAGGGGATGTTGAGCCAGATCAAGGCCATTGATAATAAAAACCAGCTTATGAAAGTCGCCGGCAGCCTTTCTCGGCGTGGCATCGCCAGTTTCTACAATTTCTATATTGAGCCAGATGCAAAACGCTCGGATCAATATGCCGTCTACGTCAACCAAGATGGCACGACGTTGCCCGATCGCGACTACTACTTGGAAGATGCAGAACGCTTCCAGACGATTTTGGCAGCTTATACCAAGTTCATCGAAAAGATGCTCGCTCAAATCGAATGGCCGAATCCTAACCAGTTTGCGAGCAAGATAGTCGAACTGGAGCGATCCTTTGCACAATCGCAATGGACTCAAGTCGAATTGAGAGACCCGCTCAAAGCCTACAACAAAATGCCTGCCTCGGAATTGGCCACTGGTTTTCCGCACCTGGGTTGGTCCGACTATGCAACGTCTGCAGGCCTGCCTACCGGACTCGATGTGATCGTCGGCCAGCCGAGTTTCATGACCGGCGCATCGAATACCGTGAACGAAAGCGATTTGGATACTCTCAAGGCGTATCTTGCGTTTCGAATGATCGACTCCTACGCACCGCTCTTAAGTGAGTCGATAGAAAAGATTCACTTCGATTTCCATAAAACAACGCTGAGCGGCGTTAGCGAACAAGAACCGTTGTGGCGAAGAGGCGTTGATGCGTGCAACGGTCGGCTTGGAATGCCGGTCGGTCAACTTTACGTCGAAAAGTACTTCTCACCCAAATCCAAAGAGAAGATGAATATCCTGGTCAAGAACCTCATGGTTGCTTTTGAAAAGCGAATCGATCAACTGGAGTGGATGGGCAACGGGACAAAAAAACAAGCAAAAGAAAAACTCTCGCAATTCACTCCGAAAATCGGCTACCCCGATGTTTGGAAAGACTACTCGTCGGTCAAGATCATGCCTGGCAACATCATCGCCAACATGGGAGAAATATCGGAGTTCGAGCACAATTACCAGATCAACAAACTTGGCAAGCCGATCAATCGCAGCGAATGGTTTATGCCACCGCAAACTGTGAATGCATATTACAATCCGCTGATGAATGAGATCGTCTTTCCGGCTGCCATTCTTCAGCCCCCGTTCTTCAATTTGGAAGCAGATGATGCCGTCAATTACGGAGGCATCGGCGCAGTTATTGGTCACGAGCTCAGCCATGGTTTTGACGATAGCGGTCGTAAGTTCGATGGCAAGGGGAACCTTCGTAACTGGTGGACAACATCGGACCAAGAAGAATTCGAAGCAAGATCTACAAAGCTTGTTAAACAGTACGATGCATACAAACCGTTTCCAATGGATAGCGTGAACGGCAAGTTTACGCTGGGTGAGAATATTGGCGACCTGGGAGGCATGAGCGTTGCTTACACAGCCTATCAGCTGTCGTTGCAAGGCAAGGACGCACCGGTTATGGACGGTTTCTCAGGCGATCAGCGGTTCTTTATCGGCTGGGCTCAAGTCTGGCGTCGCAAATACCGTGACGAAGAACTCAAAAAGCGATTGCTTACCGACCCTCACTCGCCCAGCCAATATCGCTGCAACGGAATTGTGTCCAACTTGGATCCGTTCTATACCGCATTCCAGATCAAGCCAGATTCGAAGATGTTTATCGAAATGTACAAACGCGTCCGCATCTGGTAGTTGTACCGAAAGCCAAATCATGAACACTTGCTTACGTTTCTTTGCACTCGTTACGTTGGCCATCCTCCTAAACCATTCAGCCGTCGTCCAAGCAGACGATGCCGGGAAAGTGAGTGATACCAGTACGGTCGTATTGTCATCGGACTCCAAGTTTGAGGGTATCGACTCGTTGGATGTTGGAGATGAAACAATCGCCGATGCCAAACTGTGCTTGGATGGACTCAAATGGCTGCCTGGTAAATTCCCAGTGTACCTCCAGGCAGCGAGAAAGGACTGCGGGGATTGGCTGGTTCGATTTCCCAGTTCCAGACCGAGCGGCAATGTCCTGAACGATGAAGTTGCCATGGAATGGTATCAAGTCAAAGACAAATCCGGACAACCGATTGCAGCTCCTGCGGCGGTCATCATCCATGAGTCGGGGAGCGGCATGACGGTTGGCAGAGTGATTGCAAAAGCACTTCGTTCCAAGGGTATTCACACGTTTATGATGCAGTTACCTTATTACGGAGTTCGACGTGGACCGGGCGGACGTCCAAAGGATCTCAACTTGGTCGGAGCATTGCAGCAGGGAATTGCGGACGCTCGTCGCGCCAAGGATGCAGTGTCGGTGATGCCGACCGTCGACACGACCAGGATCTCGTTGCAAGGAACTAGTCTAGGTGGCTTTGTGACCGCGACCACTGCCGGCTTGGATCAAGCGTACCATCGCGTCATTGTGTTTTTGGCAGGTGGTGATCTCTACAGTGTTTTGATGGAGGGCAACAAGGAATCCGCGCAAGTTCGCGAGGAATTGACGAAGAGCGGGATGAGTGAAAGCGAAGTGAGGATAATGCTGAGCAGCATAGAACCGTTGCGGATAGCCCACCGCGTCGATCCAAAGCGCACATGGCTCTTTTCAGCGCTCTACGATGAGGTGGTACCACCGCGCAATTCGAAACTATTTGCCGACGCCGCCCACTTGGAGTCAAATCATCATATGGAGATGCAAGCCAACCACTATTCTGGCATACTCTTCTTACCCATGGTGACCCAGCAAATGGCCGAAATCATGTCCGAAAGTGGCCGACCGCTCCGCGATCGTTGATGTTAACGTAGCACGGCGGTCTCCGCCGTGATCTTACACTACTGAGCCGCCGGCGCTAGCCGCGTTTCAAAATTGCTCAGCGATATCACTGGACTGATTTTCACCCCATACGTCGCTTGAGCTCGACATCCAAAGTATCTAGGAACTGATCGGTGGTTTCCCATTTCTGGTCGCTGCCGACGAGTGACGACAAATCTTTCGTCATATGACCTGATTCGACAGACTCAATACAAACTCTCTCGACCGTGTTAGCAAATTCAACGACATCCGGTGTTCCGTCGACATCGCCACGGCGAATCAAACCACGGGTCCATGCAAAAATCGAAGCAATAGGATTCGTCGAGGTCGGCTTTCCTGCTTGATGGTCTCGATAATGCCGTGTAACAGTACCGTGTGCCGCTTCTGCTTCGAACGAGGTTCCATCGGGCGACATCAACACCGAAGTCATCAGCCCGAGCGAGCCGTAGCCTTGAGCGACGGTGTCCGACTGCACGTCACCATCATAGTTCTTGCAAGCCCAAAGATAGCCGCCGCTCCATTTCAAATTGGCCGCCACCATGTCATCAATGAGCCGATGCTCGTAAGTCAGGCCAGCCGCTCTGTATTTGTCGGCGTAGTTCGTGTCGAAAATCTCCTGAAACAGATTCTTGAACCGGCCATCGTAGGTTTTGAGAATCGTGTTTTTCGTCGACAAGTAGACTGGATAATTTCGAGATAAGCCATAGATGAATACAGAATGAGCGAAGCCCGTGATGGACTCATCTGTGTTGTACATGGCCATCGCTACTCCGGATCCCTCCGACTTGTAGACTTCTTTCTCAATCGTTGGTCCGCCGTCGGCAGGTTCAAATATGAGTTTAACTGTTCCTTTGCCCGGGAATCGAAACTCGCTAGCGCGATATTGATCTCCAAATGCATGTCGGGCGACAACAACCGGCTTGTCCCAGTGGCTGACCAAACGGGGTACGTTTTTGCAGATGATCGGCTCACGGAAAATGGTGCCGTTCAAAATATTTCGAATCGTGCCGTTCGGACTCCTCAACATTTCCGGTGAACCAAATTCCTTCACTCGTGATTCATCGTGAGTAATCGTTGCACACTTTACCGCGACACCATACTTCTTAGTTGCATTGGCTGAATCGACGGTAATCTGGTCTTTGGTTGCGTCTCGACTCTGGATGCTTAAATCAAAATACTTAAGATCAATATCCAGATACGGATGAATCAGCTTTTCCTTGATTTTCGTCCAGATTATTCTAGTCATCTCATCGCCGTCCATTTCAACTACGGGATTCTTGACTTTAATTTTTGCCATTAAGAAATGCCTTAAAAACGATGAACGTGGAATGGAAAACGCAGACCTACTCGCGTGCAAATTATGCATCAATCGATCGATCTACGCCAGAGATCTAAGAATGTGAAGTTCGATTCCGCTATTTCGACGACGGGGCTTTAAACTTGGCCGATATTCCGAGCCCATCACCAATTTGCATTTGGCACAGCAATTCACCAAAGACCAGCAGCCAAGTTACCAGTTGAGGGTCGGCCTGGAAGCACTGGTCTAGACGCTGGCGTAAATCGGTCAAGCCGCAGACACCCCGTTTTAGCTTTTTACGGCGACAGTAGATGATTGGCCAAACAGTTGCCCAAATTCCTTGAAACGTCGGTGAGCAACTAAGCCCTTCACCGCATAAAACAGCTAGGTGTAGATCATCGAAGGCTGGGACCGACTCGCACCAATCGGCCCATTTGCCTTGATTTCGCCCACCCTGAGTAATGTTATTGCCAGAAGTTTTCTTTCTTTGTTTTGCAAATCGCTCGTCAGCACTCTGTATCGTTAGCAACACATTCTCTTGCGTCGACTTCGAATCCGGTCGAACCACACTGATGGACTCCTCAATGACTTTGATCATTGTCGCTTGACCGACGATTGCAAACGTCCAAGTTCCGTCGACCCAATTATTGGCTTTCCAACTCGCGGTCGTATTCAGCTCTAGGGTACTTTTGCCAGAGGACTCCATGGTAAAGCCGGTGGGAGCGTTTGAACCGTTTCGGGCGACCCGTCGTTGCCAGGAAACAAAGTCGCCGCTCAATATTTTCATGGTCACCTGAGTTGACCAATCGCGAATACCCATGGCGTTTGCCCAAACCGTCGCGTCGTCGATCTTCGGAGGTTCATTCTGTTCGATGGAGAATTCGTCCGTGCAGTCCAAAACCCAAGCACTTTGGGCGCTAGGAATCGAAGTCAAAAGCCATTTCAGCTCGTTTGCAACACCGTACTGCCAAAGAGATTCAAGAGCCGAGTCCAGCATGTCCGCTTTTTCACGGATGGTCGTCAAACTGGTAATACAGTCTATCCAGTCCAAGTGTTTCTTAGCATTCAATCTTGATTGCTGAATCAATGGATCACTCACCCCCATCAACGCTTGTAGCCAACCTGAGTTGGCGTAGTCTTGTTCGGTGGGTGACAAAGTTTTGGACATCGGTTTTCCAGAGAAATTGAATCGTTGAAAACTACCAATGTCAATCTAGCAGTGCGCTAGGGGTGCATACTAGTGCAAGTCAAAACTTTACGAGAAGTTGGCTTGCCTATTTGGTCTTGAATCGTTCCGGTTTGATCAGAAGTGTTCCAAGATCGTTGGCCCCTTCTTTCAGTGTCAACTTGACTGAGCCTTTCGTCCATTTTTCCTTCTTTCCAGAAAGTGAAACGTCTTCGATCGACTTGTCTTGTGATTCGTGCCACAGCTTGAAGTCGAGTTCGATACCGGCTGGCAGCTTTTCGATTTTGATCTTGCCTGCGGCATCGCTGATTCCAACGTAGGGATGGGCCGCAACAATCACATAGCCGCTCATCCACGGGTGAATGCTGCATTCCACTTTCGTTGGAGTGGGTTCTTCTAGCGTTGTAACAATCTCTTTGCTACCACCGACAGGAATCATCGGATTGACTTCTTCGTTTTTAAAGAAATTGAACTTGGCGTTATGGCCCGTTTGGTCTGAGTTCTTGACGAGGAGAGTCTGCCCAGCACGCATTGTCATGATGTGAGGAACGAATGCACACTTTAGGTTGTCCATTGAGGGCTTGTCACTCGGTACTTTTTGCAAGTCAGGGTGCAGCTGCTTTGGCTCCAATTTAGTCTTTTTGGAATCGATCATGAAGACAATGTTTGCAATCGCTTTGGTAGCGGGATCCACGACCAAATCCTCTGACATGATTTTGTTTTGCATGCAGATTGCGTCCGCGTTGACCGTGACCTGTTTGGGCTTTGGAACCTCACCGTCCAGCAAAACGGTCATGGTCAAGTCGGCCCACTTTTGGGCATGCGCCGCGTTCGGAAATCCAAAGCCAATTGCAAACACGGACGCAGCGACTAAAAATACTGTTTTTTTCATTGAGAGACAAACTCCAGAGAATTTGAAAGTAGGCAGGAAGTCGGATGCCAAGCCGACTCAGCAAAAATCAAACTCCGACAGGCTCAATCCTATACTTGATCCCTGAATTTTCAATCGCAACCTTTCGAATTTGGCTATCACCATGGTTAAACCCATGGTCATCGACAGCAACCCGCGACGAAGTTAAGCACCTATGCATAATTTTTCGAACAAAATGAATGAACATGGATGGGCAAGATGTACAGGATGATTTCAATTCGCTGATAGATACACTTGTGTCGT
This sequence comes from Pirellula staleyi DSM 6068, assembly GCA_945900945.1. Lineage (GTDB taxonomy): Bacteria > Planctomycetota > Planctomycetia > Pirellulales > Pirellulaceae > JBKCUI01. The sequence continues at coordinate 78,784 of CAMDKL010000004.1, read as the reverse complement.
GTGAATCGTTTGGTTTCGAGTTTCGGATTGCCAAAATGGATCAGTAGGCCGACCTCGATTCCAATTGACTTTAGGTAGTTAATATTCTGGGCCTAGTGCTCGGGAGCGATCGTCTTTATTGCCTTGAGCTCGACGATGACTTCGAATGCACAGCCGATGATTTTCTCAGTGATTTCTCCAAACTGCAAGTCGGATCGACGATCATCCTGTAAATCCATGTTCGTTTTCTCGGTTGTGTCGATTGGTGATTGTTATGCCAGTTTACTTATGTACCGGTGCTTATACAGAAACTCTCAAGTTGATCGCAGAATCTGGGATTTCACGGTAATTGTGGGACTACTGTTTGCTTGGCCAAAGTCTATTGTTGTTTCCTCCATTCTGAATAGTCTTTCAATAGTGAGTCTGGCCAACCTCCATACCACTGACTTCCGGTTCGACGTTCTCGTTCGCAAGCCTGTCGCCACGCAGGATTGTTCGTCTGAGAAACGGCTCGAGCTAAATACTCGACTTGGGAATGGAGGTTTCCGTTATCATACGATGAATCTTGGTTGCTTCGCGTTTTGAGGACTATTTCGCGCTGCTCCGAGGTAAGTACAGCCGTCATGTCATAGTCTTTGGGCCAGCCACCGTTGGACCGTTGAAACAAAAGAATGTTCTCAACAATTTCTCGCACTTGCGACGGTTTATAAGTCGCTTGACCCTCGACGACTTTGATAAATCGAGTGTCATCCTTGAGATTTCTCCAATGTGAGATGCTGCTTTGGAATCCAGAAACATCGATCGGCTTGAGCTCGTCAGATCCCTCGGGTGGCGCGTTACTGAACACGGCACCACTTAAAAACAATGCCGCAAGACAGAGGATCGCTAAAGGTCTAATAGGGTATTGCATGATACTATCAGCTCAATCCGTCTTCCTAGGCTGGCGGATGAACTGCGGTTTCCTCGCGGGTGGGGTCGGAGTGTTCAATGGGGATCCCTCAATGGGTGACTTGGAGATTTCGCTTTTTTGAGCTGAGTCGTCCAAGTCAGTTGTTCGGATCGATTTCATACCTGTCTCCAAAAGCGGTGGGATTTGGGTCGTGATTTGGGCTGCAGTCCGTTGTTGGTTTTTCCGGGTTTTTTCGGGAGGTTCGTAGCCAGAGTCAGGCCAAATCGGGTTGGATTGCGCAGCGTCTTCTGCTCGGTTCGGAAGCTGCTTTTCCGGCGTCCAAATACGTGGTGAATTGAATGGGGAACTTCCCTCCGTCAAGTTGGGAGCGATTGGCACCAAAGGCACACGCTCGGTTTTGAGGACATCGCGTATGTCCTGTTGAACATCATTCCACGGTACAAGCGTTACCTTGGGGGGCCCAATCAATCGAGAATCGTCACTCTGTTGATTCACGGCGGAGTCCGCCGTGCCACTCTGCTGACTTGAGGAATCAACCCGTTGCTCAAGCAGGCTGTCAGGAACTCCGGAGGTACTGGGCACCACAAGTCCAGAATCGCTCCATAAACTTTTCGGACTTGACTTGGTTGAAGCCCAAGATGACGGGGCGGTCGCGTGGACAATCTGATTGACGGTGTCAGGGAGTGGCCTGTACCAATACCACGAACTAAACCCAACCACGATCAAGACGAGCCAACCGACGGTACGAGGCTGCCTGGCTGGTTCTGGTTTGACCAGTGGAGTTGAGGGCGATTTTGAAGTGGCCAGGTCGCTGCGTTTAGATTTTCGTGCCATGGAATTCGGATGCTTGGAAGTGAATAGGACCTTGATGGTTCTTTGCTGCATCCTTGCAAGATAAAGACTGTCTTTATCGAATTGGCATCCTAGTGCTCATTCGCTCAATTTTTTGGCATCGGCAATCGATATCAAGGAAATAAAGTAAAACGAAAGAGATGGGTTTGTTTTGAATGTACGGCTTGACCCGACCGGACACCGCATTGGCGTTCTAGATAAGTGGGATCGCAAAGCAGGGTCACGGGTGGACGCGTTCCCACATAAGCACCTATGCATAAGTTTTCGAACAAAATGAATGAACATGGACGGACAAGGTGTACAGGATGATTTCAATTCGCTGATAGATTCATTTGTGTCGTGTGAATCGTTTGGTTTTAGAGTTTCGGATTGCTAAAATGGATCAGCAGGCCGACCTCGATTCCGGTTTCCTTTAGGGTGTTAATAATCTGGGCCTGGTTCTCGGGAGCGATCGCCTTTGCAGCCTGATGACTTCGAATGCACCACCGATGATTTTCTCAGTGATTTCTCCGGACTGGTAGTCGGATCGACGATCATCCTGTAAATCTTGTAAATCCATGCTCGTTTCTCCGTCTGTGTCGACGGGTGATGGTTATGCCAGTTTACTTATGGCCAGGTGCTTAGTCCATATTCACCGGCAATTCGAGAACGATCACTGCTCCATTCGTATTATTATGTCCGCTGGACTCTTCGACATAAATCCGGCCACTATGCGCGTCGACGGTTCGTTGGGAGATTGCAAATCCCAAGCCTGTTCCCTTTGTCTTGGTGGTGTAGAACGGTTCGAAAATTCTGGACCTTTGCTCTTGATTGAGGCCTGGCCCTTGGTCCGAAATCCTCACTTGGACTCGCGGCCCATTTTTGCTTGGCAGAGTACTGCATTCCACCACAATCTGACTGTTGCTCGGCGCTACCGATATGTGTTGGTTCTGTTAGTCAACCAACCGGGCTTAAACTCATTGAGCATGCAACGAATTGCAGCATGCTCTTCGGAATTGATTCGAGCGCCTTTCGGAACGCGGTCGCCCCGCATTGTCCGAGTAAATCGACCACACAATGACACCCGGAACCCGCTCGGTCCGCGATGTTGCATGGCATGACAAACACTGCCCACGGTCTCGAATGATCTGATCATCTTGTTGATCCCGTTCGAGGGTATAGAAAACGGGTCCCAATTGAGGATCCACAGCAGTCAGTTCCGTGATCGTGCTGCCAATGACCGACCCTACCTAAACAGCATCATTGAAATAGATAGCGAGGGGGGTTCGAGGACCGATATAGGGTATTTGTAAACTCGTCTTCGAAAAGACAAGGCACTGCGACGACTCGGGTATCTTTAATGTATCGAGGAGCGACTTGAGAAAGCTACCATTGGAATCAGCCTCTAGTTTTTGAGTACCTGCTTTGAGACGATCCAGTAATTGGGCGACAGAGTCATGTGATTGACTCGTATGATACGAAATAGGCGGATTCTCGAAATCATCATCGGCCTGAACCGATGCCGACAACAATGCGATCACTGCCGTGAACGCCGCAGTTAGCGTCGACAGGGATGCTGAGAGCAACCGCCTCGACGGGAAGTAGAGGGATGCTCCAATGCAATTGCGGAATTCTTTTGTCATTGTTTTAACTCATCATTAAGTAGCTTGACCGAAGGTGTCTCCAAGTCATCGTACTGGCCGCTTCGGATACACACCCAACATGCCAGGAGAGCCGAACCGCCCAATAGCAGAGCGACTGGTAGAGCAATATAGAGCACACTCATTTTGTCCTCGTTCCGGGAAAAGCCTTCGTTGACATGGCCATAGCTAACACGGTCAAACCGCTTATTGGCATCAAGACGGCAGCAAACAAAGGATGAATCCAGCCCATGATTGCAAGCGTCATTGTTACTGCATTGTAAACCAAGGAAGCCAAAAAACACCGTCGAATGCCTCGAACAACGCTGACCGAAGCCTCAATAAGTTCTACGACCGACGCTAGCCGACCGTTCGCAAGGAAGATGGGTGCGGCATAAAGTGCCTGTTCGCTCCCGCCTCGTATAGCAATTCCGATATCGGCGATCGCCAACGCGGCAGCATCGTTCACGCCATCGCCAACCATGGCGCATGGCCCGTTTCTATCCTGTATGCATCGTCGGAGAACCTCTAATTTTCCTTCGGGACTCTGCTGGCCTAATGCGGCATCGATGGGTACTCCATCCTCACGCAAGAGTGAAGTGACGGAATCAACGATCTCCTGTCGATCACCAGATAGGATTCCCAAACGCCAACCCATTGCCGAAATGGATCGAAGCGTTGGCACCGCGTCCGCACGAACCGGATCGCTTAACTCAAACATTCCACGAATACTATCAGCGACGGCAAGCCAAACAACGGAATGGTTTTGGGAGAAAGCACTCGATTGCAATGCAAGCCATTCGTCCGAAATCAATACTCCTTGTTCACACATCCAAGCTTCATTGCCGATCATGATAGAAATGCCATCCACCAAGCCCTTCGCCCCTTTGCCTATTCGATACTCCAATTCGATGGCTCGTATCCATTGCACATTTTCGAGATTGATAAAAGCACAGATGGCTTTTGCAATTGGATGGTGAATCGTCTGCTCTAAAACGGCGGCGTAATGAAGAACCTCGTCGTCACCGTGCCATTTCTGTACAGCCATGTGTCCGCATGTCAAAGTGCCCGTTTTGTCGAGCCAAAGCGTACCTGGAACGGCCATGCGTTCAAGACAATTGCCATCTCGGATCCAGATCTGCCGCCTGGCTGCCCGGCCCAACGCAACCGTGATAACTAACGGTGCCGCTAAAGCCAAAGCGCATGGACACGCAATCGTTAGCAAGGCCATCGTGTGCTGAGTCGCAATCGCAGTATTCGCCAGAATACTCCAAGCCAACCAAGTAGCTATCGCGAGAGTTAACACTACGACTACAAACCACTTGCTCAATCGATCTGCGGCCATAATCAACGGTGTTCGATGGGACGAAGCGTTGCGCACCAACTCCATCAAGCGTCCAACGCGACTGCTCGCACCTGCCGCAGTCACAGCAATGGTCAATGGTGCAGTGATATTCGTCGTTCCGCCGTCCACCGAATGACCGATGAATATCGATGCAGGATTGCTTTCGCCGTTCACCAACGATGTATTTACGGAACTGGCCCCATGTGTCACGAGTCCATCGGCGGGAATTGCCTCACCCGGTCGAACTTCGATCCGATCGCCCACTTGCAGGCGGCTTGCTGGCACAATTGTTTTCGTGCCATCTGCCTCCAAACGCGTGGCTGTGACCGCGTTCCAACGCAATTGGTGAGCCAATGAAAGACTGGTGCGATATTGAGATCGAAATTGTAGGTAGCGGCCAATTCGCAATAGCAATATCAAAGAGGCAAGCGAGTCAAAATAGATTTGGCCAACACCCCTCGCCGCACCCATTACCGATCCAATGACACCCATCAGGAGTGACAATGCAACTGGGATATCAACGTGAGGCGTTCGCGTACGGATGGCTTGCCAGGCGGTTTGAAAAAAGAGGCGGCCTGGAAAAATAGCTGCAAACAAGGCGAGCACTGTCCCAACCCATCGCAAGAAATACTCATGCCCTCTTGAAATTCCAGTCGATTCGCCCGCGTACAATGCTACTCCAATCCACATCGCATTGGCGGCAAAGAAAGCAGCCAAGGCAATTCCAGCCCAGTGATCGCGTTGCTGTTGCAAAAAACCTTGATTGTCTTCCTTATCGACGGTCCACGGTGACAGTGAGTATCCAAGTTTGGCTAATCTCGTCGATACGGTCACCGGCTGAGTGCGAAACGGATCATAAATCAATTCGATCGTATGATCGCTCATTCGCACTTGAGCGCTTTTTAGGCCAGGGATCGTCGGTTGCATCCGCTCAATCAACCAAGAGCATGCGGCACAATGCAGTCCATCCACAGCCAAACGCACCGAGCACATCCCATCAGCCATGGTGTGAACTTCAACGCCTGCTGCTTGAAGATCCTCCAAGATTGCTGAACGGGACGACTCAGCCGCAACACCTTCGAGGCTGGTAACTAACCTAGGTGACCTCAATGCGTAAAAGTCTTCTAGGCCGAGTTCGCGGATGATCGCATATGCACCCATGCAGCCGGAACAGCAAAAAACGCGAAGGTCATCCTGTCGACAGAAGGTCGGCAGTCCGCAATGTGAGCAAGGTTGCGTTGTGGAAGTCAACGGATTCAGGTTTTCAAGGGCGTTCTGCATTGTCACCTCCGCAACACGGAAGGTTCGAATCCAAAGCTCTTCGTACCATCTCCAATGAAATCTCTGAAGGCAATCGAGTTGCCGTCGCAGTTCCGTCCGAATCCAGTAATCCGCGCAAGGAGGTTGGAGAATGGCTCAATGGTCTTAAATCTACCAAACTTCTTTGTACCAAGATAAATGCTCCAAAGCTGATTATGCAGCCTGCAGCAAAAGGTTGTGCGATAACTTGCCATCGTGGGCAAATAGACGACCAGCTCCAAGCTGCGACTGACAACAGTGGCAGCGTACCGACCCAGAACGCCACCATCATCGCGATAGTCATTGCAGCATTGGGAGCTGCCGCTGCTGCGAGCACAAACAGATAGAGCCAACCGCAAGGCAACAACGTGCTTGTAAGCCCCCACAGGAATGCCCCCATCCATACCGGGCCCCCAGAATAATTCCGCCGCAACTTAACGATCGCGGCTGTCCAACGCTGGGACAATTTCGAATGTCTGACAGGCATTTTCCAGGAAAAGGTTCCTAGAATCCGAAGAATACCCATGGTGATCATCGTGACACCAACGCCCCAGCCCATTATCTGCAACGTTCGATTTCCACCCGCAAACAGCTGAATCACCGAACTCAATGACGCGACTCCAATACCCATCAAAAGATACGTTAGCAAGCGACCAAGATGATACGAACTCATTCGTATTACTCGATGCCGTCTCCTTTGCACTTCGTTGGTTGGCCCCATCGCCGAGGGCCCCATCGCCAAAATGGCAAACGGCGTACACATTCCGACGCAATGCATCGATCCGACGAGTGACGAAAACAGGGTAGCAGCTAACAATTCCATTGCAATCATTCCACGGTACCCGATTCCTTGCTGCCCAGGTCAATGCTAGAAGACTCAAACCAATCCAGGGTACGCTCGTCCCAAAAATGCTGATCGCCATCGGCGTGGAGTTTCAACTCCATTTGCCAACGGCCAAGCTTGGCTACGTTTACTTTGGCCCGGTAAAGTCCTGGTTCGATTTCACTCAGTTGACTATTAAACTGCTCCGCAACACGCGTAAAGTGAAACAATCGCAACGATCCGGTACATCCTGTAACAGGCGTATTTGCGGCGCTTGTAATTCGTATTTCGATTGCATCACGAAGAGGCTCGACGCGATGGAGATCGATCTTCCAACCGAGTTTTTCGGAAACTTCTTTCCTCTTTTGCCGCACATCCCAAGCCACAGCCCGTTCGCCATAACCAGGAATCGATCGAAAGGATGGGTCGCCCGCCGCCATAGAAATCGCGATCGCCGCTATGGAAAAATCCATTACAAAGAATCCGCAAATCACGCAAACCCAAAACCATTTTGAGTTGCGTTCACGCATCGCGAGTTGGGCAATAGATTGGATTGGTGTTTCTAGCTGATCATTCATAGTTCATTAAGGTTTTATTTGAGCATCGGGCTTCGCATCAAGCAAATGATCTATCGCATCCAGGCCCGGGGCTAGCGCCCGCCGGTTCACGCAATCGCAAAAGCGCGTACCATTTGCCTAGCGCCGGCATGGTGATATCACCTCGGCCCCGATAGTCGCAGTTTGATTTCTCGGCTTGCTCCGCTGGTGTCGTCGATCTTCAACTTGGTGTCTACATAGCCGTTGACAGCGGTGTTTTGCAACGGAAAACGCACATCGAGCGGAACCAACACGTGCTGCCCTGGCATGAGTCGGATATTGTCGCCGCTACTCCACTTGGCAACGATCTCGTCGTCTACAACGTTTACCGAGTATCTTTGTTCCAATTGGCTGCGATTGACCAACCTCACTTGAAAATTGTTTTGTACTTGGCCGTCCGACCCGGTTGTAAACGGTGCCCCCGGCGCTCCCATAACTCTAGTATCGAATGAGAATTTCGAAGAGAGGACAGCGAAAAACAGTCCGGCCGCAATCAAGATAATCGCTGGGTATATTATGGTTCGCGGCCGTAGGATGCGAACAGGTTTACCAGCCAATTCATCTTGCGTTGAATAACGGATCAGCCCATGTGGTTTACCAATGGTTTGCATGACTTGATTGCATGCGTCAATGCCTTGGGCACAGTGAATGCATTCTAGTTGTAGTCCATCGCGGATATCGATTCCTGTCGGACACACCGCCGTGCATCGGCCGTAATCCACACAATCCCCGACGCTTTGAACTGCCAGCGAATCAAGAGTCAGAACGTCTGCACTCGACTTTGCGTCCGTAGAATCGGTTCTGATGGTTCGCTTGCCCCTTTTTCTAGGTTCACCGCGGTTTCCATCGCTGTGCAAAGTCGGAAGGACGTTTTCGGCTGGCGATAAAAGAGACTCGGAGCGATCGTCATTGCTCTCAAAGATACCATATCCTGAGCACTTACCGCATTTGATAACGCAAGGCGAGTTCTTACTATCGCCAGCGGACAGTAGAGGCAATGGATTGGGCAATCTGGACATTATTCGATCGGCCAAGCAGGAATTGGACTACCATCGGGTGCTTTCGCGATTGCAGGTTTAGAACCACGTAAACTCGCGACGTAAACGGACACTAAAATCACATCATTTTTATGTGAAAAACGAGTCGCCCAGGCTGGCATAGCGCCACCTGCTACCCCCTCGTTAATCACCTTGAGAATGTCGGGCAAGGCTTTAATATGCTTAAAGTTTTCGTCGCATAAATTGGGGCCGACATTGCCTCCTCCATCGGCAGCGTGGCACGAGACGCAATTGGCTTTGAAGATCGACTGACCGACTCCAACCCATTTTGGATCCTTTAGGAATTTAACCATAGTCTGCTGGTCGCCACTCAAGTTACCAATTTCAGCGTACTGCTTGCGGGTGTTTTCGGTTGCATTCGCTTGATACTGTTCATCGACCGAACGACCTGGCGCACCGGCGTGAAAGTACATCAGGTAGAAAGGGCAATAAGCGATGCTGGCCAAAAAAAGCCACTTCCACCAGCGCGGTAGTGGGTTGTCGTATTGTTGGATACCATCGTAGCTATGGCCGAGCGATGGCTCACTGGTTGTCGAATGTGTGTTCACTTCTTAGCTCCTTCCCACGGATCAACCACTGCGTCCTCGATCGGAATACTACCGAATCGCTTGGTTGCATCCGGCTTCAAACGGAGTGCACCCCAAACGATTGCTAGGAAGCTAAGTCCGAAGATGACCAACGCGATCTCTTCGAAGCTAGAGTAGTCCAATTTGGAAAAAACGTCTTTTAGCATGCTAGGTCTTTCTAGTGTGGCGGACCGATCGTGGAACGATCGTTTATATTGGTTACGGCACTGCAGTTGGTACTTGCGCTTCGACAAAAGGTATTGGCTTCTCGACTGCAAGTGCTGGAGTTTCTACGCGGAATAAATCTTTGCCGAGTCGCTGTAAGTACGCAATCAATGCGATTGCGGTTGAGTCCTTGATCAATTTCCCCTCGTAGGCGACCTTTCCGCCTTGTGCAATGATCTCGGCTGCGACAGCTTCGGCTTGTTTATGAGCCATCGCCTCTGCGTCGGTCAGCTCTTGCTCGTACGGTGCACCGAGGAAGTGCACGGCTTGAATGCGCTTTTGGATTTCGCCGAAATTCAATCGTTCCGTGAGCAAATGGCGATAGCTTGGCATCACCGATCCAGGTGAGCTTTGTTCAGGATGGTTGAGATGCTCCCAATGCCAGAAGCTACTCTGCCGACCACCCTCGCGAGCCAAGTCCGGTCCGATGCGACGTGAGCCCCATTGGAACGGTCGATCGTAAATAAATTCGCCCGCTTTGCTATACTCACCATAACGCTGCGTTTCCGCAATCATTGGACGAATCATTTGCGAATGGCAGTTGTAGCAGCCTTCGCTAACATAGATGTCGCGACCAGCCAGTTCCAAAGGTGTATAAGGTTTCACACTTGCAATCGTTGGCACATTGCTTCGTATTAAAAACGTTGGGATGATCTCAAATAAGCTCGCGACAATCACCGCCAAGGTGGTCAGTATTGTGAATTGCAGCGGAAGCCTTTCCCAACGCCGGTGCCAATCCATCTTGACCACTCGATCGATCGTCAGCGCAGCTTCAATAACCGGAACTCCTTCCAGTTTACTCTTGGGAATCGGAGCATCCTGATAGCCTCCCAGCAATCTAGGTGCCGTGAAAACTTGCACTTCGTATTTGCTAGGTCGGTTTAGCCAAGTCATGGTTGCGTTGAGCGCCAACATAAGCACTCCTGTAACGTAGATCCCACCTCCTAAAATGCGGAACCACCAAAACGGAACAATCGACTGTACGGTTTCAACAAAGTTAGGGTATTGCAGTCTTCCAAGGTCGTCCATCGCCCGCCACATCAGGCCTTGAGTGATGCCTGCCGCATAGATAGGTACGATGTAAAGCAGAATCCCAATGGTTCCAAGCCAAAAATGCCACTCCGCCATCGACTTACTCCACAGCTTGGTTTGATACAAGCGAGGCAATAACCAGTAAATCATTCCAAAGGTCATGAAGCCGTTCCATCCGAGTGCACCCGAGTGCACGTGCGCGATCGTCCAGTCGGTATAATGCGAAAGAGCATTGACGCTTTTGACAGACAACAGAGGCCCCTCGAATGTTGCCATACCATAGAACGTGATTCCAACCACAAAGAACTTGAGCACCGGATCGGACGTAACCTTGCTCCAAGCACCCCGCAATGTGAGTAATCCATTGATCATCCCGCCCCACGAAGGCATCCACAACATGACGCTGAACAGCATCCCAAACGTGCTCGCCCACTCAGGCAAAGCTGTGTAGTGAAGATGGTGCGGTCCCGCCCAAATATAGAGAAAGACCAGTGACCAAAAGTGAATAATACTGAGCTTGTAACTAAATACTGGACGCTCTGCCGCTTTGGGTAGAAAGTAGTACATCAATCCGAGAAATGGAGTCGTTAAAAAGAAAGCCACTGCGTTGTGACCGTACCACCATTGCATCAAAGCATCTTGAACCCCAGCGTATACCGAATAGCTTTTTCCAAGACCAACCGGTACGACAAGATTATTAAACACGTGCAAAACGGTAACGGTTACAATCGTCGCAATGTAAAACCATAATGCCACATACATGTGACGTTCTCGACGGGTCCACAATGTCATGAAAAAATTGCCGCCGAAAAACCCAAGCCAAACGACTGCAATCGCTAAGTCAATCGGCCATTCCAATTCCGCGTACTCCTTGCCTTGAGTCATCCCCAAAGGGAACGTCACGGCAGCCGCAACGATGATCGCCTGCCAGCCCCAGAAATGAAGCTGCCCAAGCCAATCGCTCCACATCCTGCATTTACATAGGCGTTGAGTGCTGTAGTAGATTGCGGCAAAAATAGAATTGCCAGCGAAAGCAAAAATGGCCGCGTTCGTATGAACCGGCCTTAGTCTTCCGAACGAAAGCAGGGCGCTCACGCTATTCTCCAAGCCACCAAACAAAGCGGGTAGAACGAGAAGCAACGCAACCAAAACGCCAGCAAGCGTGGCCACTAACCCCCAAACAATAGTGGCCGTCACAAACATTCGAACAATTCCATCGTTGTAGCTGAACGATTCCATCGTTGCGCTTTGCCCTGCCGTGGTAGCCTGCCGAGCCTCGTTTTCATTCGAGGAAGCTACGGATGCGTCACTCATCTTTTTGCCGTTTGTTTGTGTTTGTCGTTAACGTTGTCAGCTACGTCAGCTTAGTCTGCAGTGCTTCAGGGCCTGTACACCCGCCAAATTCCGATAGCTAATATCCTCGAAACAACGTTCGTGCCAAGCCAGAGAGACAACTTGTCGCAGTCGTCGAAAATCAAGATTTGTCGTTTCGGACCCTGGGAGAGTATATCACTATGGCACGTATCCATTCACCTCGCTCGATTTTTAGATTGAGCCCCGGGAGCACCCTAATGCCGCAGACTTTGGTAGCGGTACGGCGCGAGCCAAAATGCACTCACTTTGTGTTTTCGTGAACCGGCGGGCGTTAGCCCAGGGCCTAAATTCGCTGGCGAATTCGCTTAATCCGAGCACGTGAAAAGCGACAAAGGATTTAAGAGCGTGCCACTTGGCTCTTGCCTGCGTTTATGGTCGCGATGCCAATCGTGGACCACCGCCCTACGGCTAGCGAATAATCCGGGCTAGTGCGTCTTAAAAGCTAACAATTGGGGATAGGAGAGATTTTTAAACCTCCCATCACGCAGAGATCCTTAACAAGATCCACGACCTTCAAACCCCAATATTAAGGATTGAAGACGGGCTAGCCCAGTTTTTAGCCGCAATACAGAGCTTCGCAGCATGCACCGGCGGTTCAGTTTACCCCCATTTCTAGGCTCGCGAATGAGCCAACTCGGATGTGCTGCCTCGGAGACGCAGAATAATTTACCGCACTAAAATCGTGGTTCATAGGTCGCAAGTCGCACGTGTGCAAGTGTGCGATTTAGCGAGCGCATCGCTCCGAGCGACAAGCCGGTCCTCATTCTTGGTGAAAGCGGTACAGGCAAGGAGCTGGTCGCACGTGCAATTCACGAACAGAGCTCGCTGGCCAATAGACGCCTTGTGATAATCAACTGCGCGGCTTTGCCGGAATCACTTCTTGAAAGCGAATTTTAGACAAGATGGACGGCGTTTAAACTGAGTTGGATCATCGCCAAGTCGACCAAATTCGCAGTCAGCGGATTTTCAAGTCGCACGTCTGCTGTTTCGTTGATTTCGCTATCGCTAGCTGGTGCAAATTCAGTTATCTCAAGACTGGCTGAACCCGATTCCCCTGCGAGTGAACTACCGAGTATTTCGAACAATGGCTCTTGTGCTGTCGTTTCTTCGAATTCACGAATATTCGATGAAAACTCTTCCACCTGCACTGCGGCTACTGAGGTCCAGTTTCCGGCAAGTGTCTCACTCGCCGAAGACCGAACGCTCGCTAAATTGTTTGCCACCGAACCGGTTGGGTCTGCTACCGTAAACATCGAGCAACTGGATTGCAGTTGTGACCAGGTCAGCTGAGATGGATGCGACGTGCCCCAGGGATTGTGTAGCGTGAATGTTTCCGTCGAAAAGCTGTAGCCAGCTACCGTGTAAGCATGCCCGCCAACAAGCCCACCAGCGGAGGCGTTTTGTAGAGTTCCGAGGGTGACGGATTTACCTGAGGACACGGCATTGACTAGCGACTGCTTTGGCGTACTTGAAAAAGCATAATTGGTAGAGTTGTATCCGAGCACCTGGGCATTCACGTTCGACATCCAGCCTCCTTCGATGGATGAGTACCGATTGGTACCGTCACGTCCTTCGTTGCCGGTTTCGTTCCATTGTGCATAGGCCTTCTCGGCTAATGCGATCCATAGTGTTGTCGCTGAACTCGCAATACTCAATCCATATCCCGAGTATTCGAGTCGACCATTCGCATTGGTTGGCAATCGACGATTGACAGTGACGTAGTCTGCGGTTCCTGCTCCGGAGATAAATCCGGAACTAACCAAACCATTATTGCTGAAACTGCCAAGTGCTCCAGCGTAGAAGCGAACCGTATAGGTGCCGTCGCTGTTGTCGATAAACAAGTTCTGAACGGCATCGGGATTGTGGTCCGCAAGTGACACTAGCGATGCGATGAAGTAGCAGTCTCCGAGCTGTCCTTGTTTTGCATCATTTCTAGTTGGTGCTCCATTGAAAAGATTGCCGACGACGGTTTGGTAGCTTAAACCTGAGCCCGAAAGGACCGGCTCATCTACTCCGAGGAACCATTTGTCGACTAAGTTGTTTAGCAGAGTCGACGAACTACCTGCGGCTAAATTTCCAGCCGTTTGACCCTTGAAAAAGCGGTTGGCTGAATTGCTATTGACTACATCCTTTGCCAATTCTCGCACATAGGCAGGCATCGCAAAAACCGAACTACTTGACGCAATGAATCGCAAATCTTCCAATTCCGTTGCGTCCACAACTCCATCACCGCCAGCGCTTCGCAACACCTGAATCATTTCAGTTCGCGTAAGTTGGCTATCGGAGTATAGGCTGCTTACGAGACTCTCAAGTGCGGCATTGCGAAGTGTACTCTGAGGCGTTGGAGCGATCACGCTTACGCTGGCAGTACCGGAGACTGCCCTGACCTTTGCCGTCACGGTGAAGGTTCCTGCTCGTGTTCCGGAACTTAAAACTCCGCTGCTTGTAATTGTGCCGCCAGTTGTCGTCCAGGTTGCGGTTGGCTGATTCGTGATGACTTGCCCAAACTGATCCGAGGTTTGGTAGCGGTATTGTTGATTCACGCTGGTTTGTACGCTGGCAGTGCCCGGTGTCACGGTCAGGCTAGTTACCGTTTGTAGTACATTGATCGACACTGTGGTGCTGACAGAGCCGGACTGAGCTCGTAGAGTATAGGTGCCAGCACGATTAAAGCCCGCAGAGACTGAATTCCCGTCTTGTGTCAAGATTGCTGTCCCACGTGTCGGAGCGCTAACGGACTGCCAGTTCACGCTCGGTTGCGTGGTCATCGCGACGCCGAATTGATCGATTCCTTGAATCGCCAGGCTTCGACTAGTTTGACCTGTGCTAATCGCAGCCCCTGGAATAACCGTTTTTCCATCGGGTGTTTTGACTACGAATCTTGTCAACGTTTGCACTACATTGAACTGCAGAGAAGATGTGGACGTGAGTCCCTGAGCATCCACGATCGTTACACGAACTTGATACTCACCGGTCTTATTGAATGTGAGTGAGTTTTTCTTGGTGGCATTCGTTCGATTTTCGGCGAAAGATACGGTTCCTCCCGCAGGCATGCCAACCAATTGCCAATGGTATTTGAGAGATGACTCGCCAGCATTATCCGCCCCCAATAGCGTCAGAGAAGCGGTTCGACCAGAAACTTGCGTTCCGCCGCTCAGTCTCAAAGGGCTCGCGACGGATGGCGGTGTATTCGAAACAATCTGAGTTGTTCCAAACAACCCGGGCGAACTGAGCAGTTGTAGATTGGACGTCAGGCTATCGATCGAGTTCATTAATCGAGATTCGAGTTGTTCGATCCCGAGTTGGGTGGTCTTGCGGTTGGAGTTCTGCTTTTTGAGCGCGCGTTCGGATCGAAAATGCATAGGTGCAAAACCTCGATGGTGCTGATAAGAGTCGGTACATCGGGAAAGCTAGTTCGAAAAGGGACCTTGGGCAAATTGGAGGCATCGCGATATGTCAGATCGCTCGGCCAGCCCACCCAAGAGTCGTGAACCACCGGAACCACCGGAACCACCGGAACCACCGGAACCACCGGAACCACCGTTGCAACTGGAACGACTCCACCTTTTTACATGCCAAACACCTCACCTATTTGTCGATTTACCGCTTGAAGCGGCGGATTGCGATAGGGCATGAATTGCCGCGCTAGGACGCCTGGGGAAGAGGCTTACTTTCTGGTAAAAAGCATTGACGGGGGATTTCCAACTTGAAAAAGTCCTCACATTGAATGCGAACACATGTTCCTTCGTGCTTCGCGACTATGGAAGATAGTTTTTTGATTCAAAAGCAAAGTCAGGCTTCACCCCGAAAAGGCATGATGGCACGAAAGCAAACCAAGACTTCCAGGTCTCAAAATCTACGTCGTCGTTTTCGGCCTGGTACCGCTCCGGGGTCAATGATTGTGGATCCGAATGCAAATCCCACGAGCATTCGTGTCATGGCGTTTGGTGGGTCCGAGTTCCATGAACGAGAGGTTAAGGACATCGCTGAAATTCGAGCAATGTTGGTCGCTTACCGAAGCGTATGGATCGACGTCATCGGACTTGGCAGCCAGGAAAATCTCGCAGCGATTGCTCAACTTTTGCAACTGCATCCGCTAGCGATGGAGGACGTGGTCAATGTCCATCAGCGTGCCAAAGTAGATGAGTTCAGCGATTCTATTTTTATTGTGTCGCGCATGGTGGATGGCGAGGACGCGCTGCAAACAGAACAGTTGTCGTTTTTCCTCACGAAACAAGTGTTGCTGTCCTTTCAAGAACGGCCGGGCGATTGCTGGGAGCCTCTGAGACAACGCATTCGAACCCATCGCGGCAGAATTTGCGATTCCGGCGTCGACTACCTTTTGTATGCGTTGCTCGACGCCGTAATCGACAGCTATTTCCCAGTTATGGAACGCTTGGCGGAACAAGTAGAGACAATCGAGGCCGAAATTATCGACGGATTGCACCCATCGCAAATGCACAAAATCCATCATTTGCGAGGGCAACTACTCGCGTTGCGAAGAGCGATTCGTCCCCACCGAGAAATGGTCAATGAATTGATTCGCGATACGTTACCGCATATTAGCCCAGACACTCGAATTCATTTGAGGGATTGTTACGATCACGTGGTCCAAGTCGTTGATGCAGTGGATACCTATCGTGAATTGACGTCCGACATGCGAGACTTTTATCTCTCCAGTGTCAGCAATAGCATGAACGAAGTCATGAAAGTACTAACGATTATTTCGACGATCTTTATACCGCTTTCGTTTATTGCCGGCGTGTACGGAATGAATTTCGAAACTTCGTCACCCTGGAATATGCCAGAATTGAATTGGTATTTCGGATATCCGTTCTCGTTGTCATTAATGGGACTGGTTGCGTTCGGTTTACTAATCTATTTTCGACGCCGTCGCTGGTTGTAACGTTGGTTGGAATTACAGAAGCCCATAGTTTATTAGTGTTTTTCGAAGTTTCGCAAACTCAAACTCCTCTAGCTCTGTCATTGGCAAACGCAGCTCGCCCGTATCGCGTCCAAGCAACTTCATCGCTCCTTTGAGCGGAATAGGGTTCGTTGCAAGCGAAAGCATGTCACGGCATAGAGGGAACAATTGATGGTGCAGCTTCGATGCAGTTGCAAAATCGCCTCGGGTGGCAGCAGAAACCATGGCGATCAATTCCTTGGGAACAATGTTAGCAGCCACGGATATGACCCCCTGTGCCCCGATACTCATCATTGGCAACGTGAGTGAATCGTCACCGCTGAGGACGGTCAAATTGGTTGAATTCAGAATTTGCGAACATTGATCTAGCGAGCCCGTCGCTTCTTTGACCATCGTAATGTTTGGCAGGTCGGATAACTTCGCGATTGTTTCAGGCTCGATGTTTTTTGCCGATCGACCAGGAATGTTGTACACACAATGCGGAATCCCAATTTCTTCGGCAATCGCCTTGAAGTGTTGATAGAAACCATTCTGCGTTGGTTTGTTGTAATACGGAGCGACTTGCAAGGACGCGTCGGCACCCTCTTTTTCAGCCCAACGAGTCAATCGCAATGCTTCCGCAGTGCAATTCGAACCGGTCCCAGCCATCACTTTACAGCGCCCAGATGCGAGCTGAATCACTTCGCTGATCACGCGTTCATGCTCATCATGGGTCAGTGTCGGCGATTCACCTGTTGTCCCAACAGGAACCAAAAAGTGAGTGCCGGCTGCAATTTGAAATTCTATCTGCGTTTTGAGCCTCGCAACATCCAGTTTGCCATCTGTAAACGGAGTAACAATCGCTACGCCAACGCCTGCGAAGGCGCTTCCCTTTCGATCCGACATTCCAAAATTCACTTTCGCAAAAAAATACTCAGCCTTCAAACTCGCTTGACCACTTCCGGCTAGACCGCAGCGCGAAGATTTTAGACGCAAAGTGTAACTAGCCCAATCCCCAAGTGGAGCAAGGAAGGGGAATTAGTGACAGAACAGACTCCATCGTGATTTCTCGGAGGGACCGCGAGGGCACTTTATACCCGATCTTGGCGGCGGCCTTTCGAACGCTTTTTTGCACATGCATCGCAGGTACCTTCTATGATAAAGCGATGATTGCGAGCTCGAAATCGGTGCTGCTTTGCAACAGTTTCTCTAATAAGAATTATTTCCGGACTTGTAAACTCAATCAGTTTTCGGCATTTTGTGCAATAGAAATGGTCGTGTTGAGGATACCCATAGTCGTGCTCATAAACACTTCGCCCATCTAGTTCAAAACGATTCAGCAGGCCGGCATCGACAAACTCTCGCAAAGTTCGATACACCGTCGGTCGGGAAACGTAGTTTTCATCCCCCTTGGGCGGGAGCTGTTCCATTAACTGGTCAGCATCGAAATGCTCATGCCGATTAAAAACCTGTTCGATCAAAAACTTGCGTTGCTCCGTGTTTCGGAGGCTTTTACTTTGTAAATACTCGTCGAATCGTTGCAAGGGAGTCATCGATACCACAACGGCTTCGAGTGGTTCAGGCGGGATGGAGCTTTCGGTGGTCATCGATTCTTTTGCGATCTGTTATGCAAGCTTGTTTTGGCATGACAGTATATACCGACGAACAAGCTATGGCACCGCAGGAGCTACTTTACCTGATACTCAGCCACAAATGAAAATTCTAAAATCGGGCTGGCGAAAAATGTAATAACTGCCTGTCCGCTTCTTGAATGAGTCTATCGACACGCTGATCGATGTCCTCAGCGATTCTTGGTGCGACGCCATCCGAAGCGTTCGCTTTGAATCCAGCACCACATCCGTGACAGCAAACATCCCTTCCCAATAACTCGACCGGGATTTGCAAGGTTCGCCCACAGGTTGGGCAAACTTTGGCGAAACGCACCGAACTTGACATTGTTGTTTTTCTCCATGCGAGGAATCGTCAAGACGCTATTATTGCGTTTAAAACCTCTGTGTCAATTAACAAAGGATCTTTTGACGCCAAAAACAAGTTCTGCTCGGTTTTTGCTTGGTGTTTTTTCAATGCGCCTTGCTCCGAAATTCGGCAAAAACCTTATGCTGAGTGGTTGTGAATGGACTTAACGCAAAAACCGTGCCCCTATGGAGCCGAACTGTGTTTGTAAAGATCGCGCAAAATAGCCAAGGTGTGGGAAATTTCTCAGGTGCTCTTGCAGCAATGCATCTCCGCGAATTGCTGCATAAACAACCGCGAGCCCGACTTGTGGTCGCCACCGGCTCGAGTCAGTTCGAGGTCTTAGAACATTTGACCTGTGCAGAAGACATCGATTGGCCACGCGTCGACGGTTATCACTTGGACGAATACTTAGGACTAGATCGGGCCCACCCGGCTAGTTTCTATGGCTACCTCGCCAAAAGATTCGTTGACTTAGTCCCGATCGGTTCGTTCCACTTTTTGAACGGCAACTCCGATTCTGACAAGGTGGTCGCCGAGGCAACCAGACTCTGGTCCCAGGCGCCAATCGACTTAGCACTTATTGGAATCGGAGAAAATGGCCATCTGGCATTCAATGACCCACCCGCCGATTTCCAAACCACCGAGGTCTACCACGTCGTCACCCTCGACGAAGCGTGCCGGCGTCAGCAAGTTGGCGAAGGCTGGTTCCCTCATTTGGATTACTGCCCTCGCCAAGCGATTAGCATGACAATCCACGCGATTCTCCAGTCCCGAAAAATCATTTGCAGTGTGCCAGACGGACGAAAAGCCGATGCTGTTGCTTTGACCGTGGATGGGCCGATTTCCTCAATGGTACCAGCGTCGATCCTTCAGAAACACGGTGATGTTACATTGGTCTTGGACGATTCGAGTGCGGGCAAATTGAGTCTAAATACCCTTAGACATGCCGAACGTGTCTAACGAGAATATTGCTATGACGTATTTGGATCTACAAGTTAACGGTGCCTTTGGCATCGATTTTAACGATGATGCTCTGTCTATCGAGGGCTTCGAGTTTGCTTGTGCTAAACTACATGAATCGGGTGTCATCGGATTTTTACCGACCATCATTACGGACTCCATCGATACGATGTGCGGGCGAATCCAAAGGATCGTTCGTATGGTTGATGCTAAGCCCGAATTAGTGCCGATGGTAAGAGGCATCCATGTCGAGGGCCCTTTCCTTTCCGACCAATCAGGTTACTACGGTACGCATCCCCCTCAACATATTCAGAGAGCAAATGAGAGGGATGCAATGCGATTGCTCGACGCTGGGCAGGGATTCGTTCGTTTAGTGACCCTCGCACCCGAACAGGATCCGGACTGCAAAATCATTAGCAGGCTTTGCAAAGAAAAAGTGCTGGTCTTTGCGGGCCATACCAATGCAAGTTTTCAAGCTTTAGACCGAGCGATCGATAGCGGTTTGGTGGGCTTTACCCACCTTGGCAACGGATGCATCCAACAAGTAGACCGTCATGACAACATCATCCAACGCGTACTAGCCCTAAGACATCGTCTGGTTATCACGTTGATCGCGGATGGGATCCATCTGCCCGCGTGGCTACTTCAATCTTGGTTGGGAATGATTCCAGACGAACGAAGTATCATCATTAGCGACTCGATGAGCGCGGCTGGAATGCCCCCTGGCGAGTATAAAATTGGCGGTCAAACCATTCTCGTAGAACCGTCGCGTCGAACACGCCACCGCGATCACGGATACCTTGCCGGCTCTGCATCAACTATGCAAGACATGGACCGCTTTCTGGCAGAAGCTCTCACAATATGTGAAGCAAATCGTGCGCAAATTATGCACAACAATGCATCGTCGCTGCTTGCCCTGTACTGAAATCGTGCACTCTCCCGTAATCACGTTATTGCCACGCATTACCCATCGGAACTTTTTTGTTGCCGGATGGTTCTTTCTGCCGCCGGTTTCACCCCCTATGAATCCAAGCGCTTTTTCAAAAGTTACCTCGTAAACCACGGAGCCATCATCTTCCTTTTTCGTGGTTCCTTTGGCTCCTTTCTTGGCGCGAGTGTAAGCATCGTCGATTGCGATTAGGAAGGCCTTCATGCTGCCACGGAAAACTCCGTGCGAACCAGGTCGGTCCGGTTTATCTACCAAGTGCTTGGCAATGTGTTTGAGTCGATGGCCTTGTTCGGAGCCTGGACCATAAACGAGTCCCGCCGGCGATTTGTAAATATTGCGATCGACTTCGGTTAGTAAGCCGTAGAGCGGATCGGAATCGTCTTCCTCTAAATTGACTTGGGGTTTAGGGGCTGGTTTAGTTAGTGGTTTGGTTGGTGATTCGCTTTTTGTGGACGATCGGCTGGTCCCGTTCTTTTTGGGTGTTATTTTGACGCTCGGTTTTTCGTCACCCACCATGCTTGCGACGGTTGGTAGGCTCCAATCAAACCATTGATTTAGGCGTGGTTGCAGGACCACATAGGCGATTACGAAGCCTAAAATAACGACGGCCCATTTCGTAGGTATCATGCGTAGAGCATTTACCGCAGACTCATTGCGAGGTCGCGTCGTCATAATGAACAGGGAATTGTTGAAGAAGTACAGAAATCGATTAGGGAAAGCTGACAGTGAATTCGAACCGGAAGGGGGGCGGCAAGCGAAACCGATGTCGTGCTGTACCAACACGTAGGTCAGCCTGTCCTCAGGCTGACACTGCTGCAACGCGTTGATCGCTTTCTGCACGATGTCCGGCTGAGGACAGCCGGACCTATCATGAAGCCAAAGGCCCTGCGGGCTGGCCCTATCTGGCGAATGGGATAAACTGTGTAAACGATAAATCGACTGTGCAAGCAAGGCTGTCGATTCAGATGAAACGCACCCTTTTCCTCCGATTTCCCTTTCTAAGCTGACTCATGGGCCCTGTAAAAACAGCCATTTCCCCAACTCGCGCTGAAGACTACCCAGAGTGGTACCAGCAGGTTATCAAGGGAGCCGACCTCGCCGAAAATTCAGCCGTCCGCGGTTGCATGGTGATTAAGCCTTGGGGCTATGCTATTTGGGAAAATATGCAGCGAGTTTTGGACCAGATGTTCAAGGACACTGGCCACCAAAACGCATATTTCCCCCTTTTCATTCCAATGAGCTTTCTCGAAAAGGAAGCTAAACACGTAGAGGGATTCGCCAAGGAATGTGCCGTCGTCACGCACCATCGGCTTGAACCGGACGGCAAAGGTGGGTTGCGGCCAGCCGGCCTGCTCGAGGAGCCTCTTATCGTTCGTCCAACGAGCGAAACGATTATTGGCGCCACCTATGCCAAGTGGGTTCAGTCCTATCGCGACCTACCGATCCTGATCAATCAATGGGCCAACGTCGTTCGATGGGAAATGAGAACGCGATTGTTTTTGAGAACCACTGAGTTCCTTTGGCAAGAAGGCCACACCGTGCATGCGACAGCCGAAGAGGCAATGGAGGAGACCAGCAAGATGCTTGAGGTCTACGCTGACTTTGTCGAAAACTACATGGCAGTTCCAGTCATCAAAGGGGAGAAGACATCAGGTGAGCGATTTCCAGGCGCGGTGACAACCCTTTCCATCGAAGCCATGATGCAGGACCGCAAGGCTCTGCAAGCGGGCACCTCACATTTCCTAGGCCAGAATTTTTCTAAGGCCCAAGAGATTAAATTCCAGGACAAGAATGGTGAAGTGGCTTACGCATGGACAACCTCGTGGGGAGTCTCGACGCGTTTGGTTGGCGCACTGATCATGACCCATTCGGACGATGATGGACTCGTGTTGCCGCCGCGTTTGGCTCCAACTCAAGTAGTACTCATTCCAATCTATCGCGACGAAACTCAAAAAGATGAAGTCATCGCCTACTGCAAGTCGCTAAAAAAAGAGCTAGCGTCGCAGCTGTATTCCGATCAAAAGATTCGAGTCGATATCGACGATAGGGATATGCGTGGTGGTGACAAAAAATGGTACCACATCAAACGGGGAGTACCCATTCGAGTCGACGTTGGCCCAAAGGATATTGCCAACGGTGCCGCGTTTGTCGGTCGGCGCGATACCAACCAAAGCCAGTCCATGCCACGTGCTGAATTGGTCAGCGGAATATCAACCTTGCTACAAGAAATGCAAGACAATCTCTTTCAACGTGCACTTGCAATGCAAAGGGCCAACACGGTTGAACTGAAATCCGAAGCTGAGTTTCGCGATTTCTTTCAACTGGACGACGAGCAAGGGCGATCGACAGGTGGAGGATTTGCCAAGTGTTGGTTCGCCAGCGAGGAAGCGGTTAAGCCGCTTCTGGACGAACTCAAAGTGACCATCCGCTGTATCCCACTCGGGTTGCCGCCCGGGGATGGGAATTGCTTCGTCACGGGACAGCCGACCAAGACGCAAGCGATTTTTGCCAAGTCGTATTGATCGCACGTAGGTCAGCCTGTCCTCAGGCTTACAATGCAAAGCAGGCATTTGGCACGATGTCCGGCTGAGGACAGCCGGACCTACGTGGACGCCGGATTTCGAAAAGACAGGCTAGAAGCGTGTCTTACGTTTACCGCGTTGCGATACAGTTTTGCAGCGGCTTGAGGATGCTCTCTACAATGTAGTTGTCCATCAGTTCTCGTAGCAATCGTTCCAATCGAAGGACCTCGGTTTTAAAGTCCTCGTCGGGTTCGAGCGAATCAAAGCGACGCACGGTGATATACGCGCTGAGCAAATCTTCGGAGTATTCGCCCGACTTCGCTTGAAACACCGTCGATCGGGTTTCGAAATGAATGCGAGCATGCGTGCGAAAGACATCGTCGAGTGACATTTGAATCACCGGTTCGTAGCTCATCAGTTGCGAACCTGTACGTTGAGCCATCGCGTCAAAACCGGTCGGCATGCCAATCGCGTCGGCCAGGATCTGATTGTGATTTCCTCGGCACGAGTAATCAAACCCATACATCAATCCGATCGACTCGCAATCCAGTTTGCTGATGGCCATGGTGTGAGGCACGACATCGAGAACTTCGCAATGCTGGTCCATCGCTTCCTCTAGCGAATTCGGATTGACGATTCCGCTGCACATGCGTCGCGGTTCTGCGGCGATCCATCGGTAAGCCCCGTGTTCCTTGTCCTCTTCTAGGATAAACTCCCCACGCTCGCGTTGATAGAAGTGACGGAGTTTCGGATACCTGCGTTGCATTAGTTCGAAAAAATGCAGGACGGTTTCTCGCTGGTTCGGAAGATCCATTTCCGTATGCAGGTGCATATTGATGTAGAAGTCATCGCTCAATGAACTGTAGGGATTCATCACGTTGTTGTTTCCTCGGAACCTAGGGGGTTAATCAGTCCATTCTCAGCCACGCTGTTCGGGGTCAAGTATAGGGTGATGCCCAAATGTTTCAAAGGCTTGACAGATCAATGACCAAAGAATCGCTCGCGACCAAAATTTGACTTGGTGTTAGTCGCGGCATTTTTGCAGTCGCCTGAGCTAACCCTAATGGGTCTGGCTCGCACGCCAAAGGGTTGATATGCGTTAGTATCAGGCGTGGAATACCTGCTTTTGCCGCACTTTCCAAAACCGCACTTGTCCAACTATGTCCGGTTTTGATGGCAAAATCGATCTCCTCATCAGAAAAATTGCATTCGTGGATCAGCCAGTCGACACCTTGTATCTCGCGCCAGTATGCCGACTGCGGCGACGTGGTAGTATCGGTAATATAGGCAATCGACAGATCAGGCCAGTCGATGCGATAACCCACACTGCCGCCAGGGTGATCCAGAGGAAACCATCGACAGCGCGCGCTATTCAACACAAACTCTGGCCCCAAGTCCTCGATCGCATGCCATTGAATGGGTACCAAAACCGGAAACATAAGCTCGTTAAACAGGTGCTTTTGGATAGCCTCGATCTTGGCACGCTCGCCGTAGACATGGATTTTTCGCAGCGGAGTAACGGCCAAAAAATCCAGAAAGAAAGTCAAGCCGAAAACATGATCCAGGTGTGCGTGGCTCAGGAGAACCGAGATTTCGTCGTGATGGATCAGCGATTCCACTCGAAATAGCCCGCTGCCAGCATCGAGCATGAGGCTAGCTTCAGGAATAAAATAACAGCTTGTTTGTCGGGTTGCACTGGGATGGTAACCAGCCGTTCCTAAGCAGTGCAGTTTCATGCGTTATCAGCTCTCGATAGGTCCAATTGGGGCGGTCAAACAATAGTTCGGTGGTTGGTATCATAACGCATCACGCGGCATTTGGGACGGGCACATAGCCATCGTTTTTGGGTTGAGCCGCAGACGCTAGCCCAATGGCACTCACTTTGTTAGCGGAACGGCGCAAACCGTCCGGTGCGTGTCTAATAAATCCTGCCAAACCGGAGGGCTCGCGCCCTGCCGCTACAAGAACACAATCGAAAGTGAGTGCCATTGGGCGCTAGCCGCGTTTTTTTAGTCGCATTTCATAGCGCCTGCGTCTCAGTTTTATACCAATTCTTTGATCGAATGATGCGAGAATTGGCGTTTGTATCGGGACTGAGATAGGGGTATAACTTTCGAATGGCAAATACAACTAAAATAATGATCATCGGTGTCGGCGACGACGGGGCAGAGGGTTTGACGAAACATGCGGGCGATTGCATCCAAGCGGCAAGCGTTCTCGTAGGCTCACCCGGGCTTCTTGCCAAGTTTCCTGATTTTGCGGGTCGTAGGGAAATAATTGGGGCGGATTTAGATCGACTTGCAAATTCGCTGGATCACTCCGACAGCCCGACGGTTGTCTTGGCAAGTGGCGATCCGTTGTTTTACGGAACCGCCAGATTTCTTTGCGATCGACTTGGGAAAGACCGATTTGATGTCTTGCCCCACGTCAGTAGCATGCAATTGGCATTCGCGCGTGTCAAAGAAAGTTGGGATGAAGCTTATTTGACCAATCTGGCTTCGCAACCTCTTGATCGGGTCATCGATCGAATTCGGTCCGCCGAAAAAGTGGGTGTCTTTACGTCGGAAGATGTACCGCCGTCAAGATTGGCCGAAGAGTTGCTTTCCAAGGGCATCTCTTATTTTACCGTATATGTTTGCGAGAACTTGGGTTCACCCGACGAACGCGTGACTCGAAGCACTTTGGCCGATATCATCAATCAACGCTTCGCTCCATTGAATGTCATGGTCATGGTCAGGCAAAGTGGCGTACCTGATAAACAGTCAGAATCAGATAACCGACGCTTGTTTGGAAATCCGGACGAACTCTTTCGGCAGAGCAAACCGAAGCGAGGCCTCTTAACTCCTTGCGAGGTGCGTTCTATCGCCTTGGGCGAAATGAATTTGCGATCGACCTCTATCGTATGGGACATCGGTGCAGGTAGCGGTTCGGTCGCTATCGAAGCTGCACAGATCGCTCGCAATGGCAGAGCATATGCGATCGAAATGGATGCCGAAGACTATAACTTGCTAGTTGAAAATGCTCTGCAGTTTGGGGTAACAAATCTCGTTCCTGTCTTGGGTGAAGCTCCCAAGGCCTGGGAGTCGCTGCCTGACCCAGAGGCCATCTTCGTGGGTGGTACAGGCAGGGCCGTGACCGAACTCGTATCGAACGCTTGGCCTCGTTTGCAGCCAGGCGGATGTCTGATAGCAAACATGATGAGCATGGATTACGTCGTCGCCTTGCAGCAGTTGTTCGTCGCCAAGATTGGAATTGAACCAATTCTTTGGATGGTTCAAATCTCGCGAGGAAACTACCAAATGGATAAATTGCGACTTGAATCATGCAATCCAAGCTTCTTGCTCAAGGCAGTCAAACCCACGTAGGCCAATCTGCCCTCAGGCTGACAACCTACATTAGATCACGTTCAGGAGTATTGAAATGACGGGAGATAGAGATCGTTTGGATGTGATCGTCGTGGGGGCCCATCCTGACGACGTCGAGATAGCATGTGGTGGAACGATTGCGCTGCTAGTCGAACAAGGCTACCGCGTTGGAATCATCGACCTGACGGACGGTGAACCAACTCCGTTGAGTCCATCACCAGACGTGCGACGAGCCGAAGCGATGGCTGCTGCCTGGACGTTGGGTGTACACGTTCGCAAGATTTTGGACTTCACCAATCGACGATTAATGGATGGATTTGAAGAACGCGTTGCACTTGCGAAGGAATTTCGTCGCTATCGTCCAAAGATGGTAATCGGTTTTGGCAACAAGACGCCCATGGCGTCACCTGACCACTATCAAGCGATGCAGATTACCGATGCTGCTGTTTTCTATGCACGTCTGACGAAGTGGGATGATGTATTTGATGGGCTCCCAGTCCATACTATCGAGCGTCAGTTGTACTTTCGGTTGCAATTCGAACCTTTAGCCACGGTTGGCTCTGACAGTCAAATTACCGTTGACATCAGTAAGACCCTTGAGAAAAAAATCGCTAGCATCGCGTGCTATGCCACACAGTTTCCACCTGCCAAGGCGCATGTTTTCGATCGAGTCCGTGGTTTAGCGATCGCTGCCGGTGCAGCTGCCAACTGTGCAGCTGGCGAAGTCTTCGCCTGCACACGTCCACTGGCAACATTAGACTTATTCGAAGCCGTCGGGCTTAGTAAATAGCAAACGCGATTTGCGATTCCCCAAGCGGCTAGTCAAGAAATGTGCGACAATGCGACAATGCTCCGCGATCACCACCATTCCTTGCTCATTTCGATGTTGAGGCCCAATCATGTTGCGTCGTCCTTTCTTTGCAATGGTACCCATTCTATGGTTTGTTTTTTTGATAGAGCCATCGCAACGACTCCTCGCAGACACGAAGCAGGATGCGACCGAAATTTTGGTGCAGACCGGCATTACGGGCGGTTTTATTGTTCATCTTGGTGTCGGGACCGGGGAGTTGACTGCAGCCCTCCGTCAAGGAGATGGGATCCAGGTACAAGGGTTGGATCGCGATGCAGTGGTTGTACAAAAAGCCCGAGAGCGCATTCGAGCCATGGGGATCTACGGTGATGTGGCTGTCGACGTACTAGATGGCACGCAACTCCCGTATATCGATAACTTGGTCAATCTGCTCGTCATCGAAAACGAAAGCAACATTCCTGCTGACGAGGTGCTCCGAGTGCTCGTGCCAAACGGAGTCGCGTATCGCAAGGAGGGGGGAGGAAAATGGACAAAGACGGTGAAGCCTAGGCCGACCAATATTGACGAATGGTCGCACTATCTACACGATGCTAGTGGGAACTCAGTGGCGCATGATGATGTTGTCGCTCCACCTCGGCATCTGCAATGGGTAGGAAGCCCCCGATACGCTCGCCACCACGATCGTATGGCTAGCATGAGTGCATTGGTTTCGACGGCAGGGCGCATGTTCTATATCATGGACGAAGGGAGTCGAATTTCGATTCAGCTTCCGTCGAAGTGGAAACTGATCGCGCGTGACGCATTCAACGGAACAGTCTTGTGGAAACGCGACATCGAGAGCTGGCAAAGTCATCTCTGGCCACTCAAGAGCGGGCCGACGCAACTATCAAGACGCTTGGTGTCAACAGACAAAACCGTCTATGCCACTTTAGGATTCGACGCTCCGTTGACTGCTATCGATGCAGCGACCGGCAAGACGCTTCAGACCTACGAGGGAACCGATGGCACCGAAGAGGTTATCAATACCCAAGGCATCTTGTTTCTCGTCGTTAGGAAAGGCAAAGCGGAACTTGCAGACTATGCACCTCTCAACGGAACGGTCGGAGACCAAGCCTTGGCTAATAAAATGTTTTGGAACGAGGATCCACGAATACTCATGGCTGTTGACGCGGAAACGGGACGTACGCTTTGGGCCAAGCAAACCAAAATATCGCCTCTCACGTTGGCTGCCGACAATTCGCGAGTCTACTTCCACGATGGTGAGAGACTCATCAGTGTCGACCATCGATCAGGCAAGGTGGCGTGGGAAACCGAGCCGGTGAGTCGTCGCAATCAGTTCACGTTTAATTTTGGGCCTCGGCTGGTCGTGCACGATGAAGTCGTACTCTATGCGGGCGGCGACGGCAAAATGATCAGTGTCTCTAAAGAGAATGGCCAAAAGCTGTGGGATGCGGTCCATCCGAATTCAGGCTATCAGTCACCGCAAGACTTGTTGGTTATGGATGGACTCGTTTGGTGTGCTCCCACCACATCAGGCAAAGACACTGGCGTTTACACCGGACGCGATCCCAAGACGGGCGAGGTCAAAAAAGAGTTCCCACCGGATGTGGATACCTACTGGTTTCATCATCGATGCTATATCGCCAAAGCCACCGACAATTTTTTGATTCCGTCTCGCACTGGTACTGAATTTGTTAGCCCTGACAGCAAACACTGGGACATCAACCATTGGGTGCGAGGTGGCTGTCTGTATGGAATCATGCCTTGCAACGGCTTGACCTACGCACCCCCTCACAACTGCGCTTGTTACCCGGAAGCGAAATTGTTTGGGTTCAACGCACTCGCGCCACTCGCACCGACGCGTCCAATTCCCGCTCACGTTCCGGAGGAGGGGCGATTGCAAAAAGGGCCAGCTTTCTCACAGCCGCTAGACGAACTCGCGAACGCAAAGCGTGGAGATTGGCCAACCTTCCGGCACGATGCGTCGCGTAGCGGATCCGCTTCGGAATTGATTCCTCCTGCCGTAGAACGAAAGTGGAGTATCGATCTTGGTGGACGATTGACTTCGCCAGTGATCGCAAACGGGAGGGTCTATGTCGCCAAAATGGATGCCCACACATTGTTTGCGTTGGATGAAACGAGTGGCAAAGAACTTTGGTCCTTCACTGCCGGCGCGAGAATCGACTCACCTCCCTCAGTCCACCGGGGCAAAGTTGTGTTCGGTGGCACGGATGGCTGGGTCTACTGTTTGCAAGCGTCGGACGGGCAATTGGCTTGGCGTTATAGAGCCGCGCCGCTAGATCGTAGGACAATGGCTTACGAACAATTGGAATCGCTTTGGCCTGTGCACGGAAGTGTGTTGATTCAAGACGATATTGTGAATTCCGTTTCGGGACGATCGAATTTTCTTGATGGAGGTCTTCGTTTGATTCGGCTGGAGCTTGCAACCGGCAAAAAGTTGTCTGAAAACATCATGGATGAAACCAATCCGGAAACAGGGAACAACATTCAAGAGAAGCTCAAGGTTCTTCAAATGCCGGTCGGTTTGCCAGACATCCTTACTTCTGACGGCAAGTTCATGTACATGAAGTCGCAGAAATTTGATTTGGAAGGAAGGAGGCTTGAGATCGGGCCAAACTCGGGTGATTTTGTTGCTCAAGCGTCGGTGCAGCGGGGCGAAAGCGCTCACTTGTTCGCACCGATGGGGTTCCTCGACGATTCTTGGTTTCACCGATCCTATTGGGTGCTCGGACAGAGCTTTGCAGGGGGGCACGGGGGTTATTACCAAGCTGGCCGTTTTGCTCCTTCAGGCCGGATCATGGTCAACGGCAACGGTTACGTTTACGGATACGGACGTAAACCAGAGTATTTGCGTTGGACAACTACCATGGAGCATCAGTTGTTCAAGGCCGATCCTAACCCGCCGGAGATACCAGCAAACTTTAACAATGCTGCTGCTGCCGCTGCCGCTGGCTCGTATGCTCAGTTCCAAAAAGCCCCTAGCCTGAATCCAACTGGCAAACCCATCACAATTGAAGCGTGGGTGACGGCAACTAGGCCCAGCGGCGTCATCGCTGCCCGCGGAGGGCCTGCCGAAGGCTTTGCGCTCATCTTGGAAGAGGGGCGACCGTCGTTTCTAATCCGGTCCGACAGCAAATTGACGAGTGTTAAAGGTCCGAAACGCATTGTCGGCGGCTGGCATCATGTCGTGGGTGTGCTTACGGAAGATAAGCAGATGCGTCTGTTCGTCGATGGCCAGCGGGTGGGAGAAGCGGTAGCGACTGGGCTGCTCACCAAGGATCCAGCCCAAGGAATGGAAGTTGGGGCGGATGCTGCTTCGGCTGTTGGAGAGTACGAAACTCCCAACTCATTTGCTGGAATCATTGACGAAGTGCGGTTTTACCTGAATGGCACGGACGATGCCGCCATTGCGGAGCGGTTCAAGAATGGTTCCGAGCTGGGGAATGATCCTAGACTCGTGGTCACATTCGACGACGGTACTGCACGTGATTTTTCCACTTATCGAAACAACGGTACGATGGAGGGTGGGGCAATTGTCGAGGGGAAAATCGGCAAAGCGATGCAATTCACGGCCAGGAATTCAGTCGCCAAGAATGGTGCCGCAAAGAAGGGAGCGGCAGCCAATGCAGGAGCTAACAATCAAGCTGCTGGCGCGAAAGTGGGGAATAGTCTCGTCACGCCCAAATGGGCCAACGATGTCCCGATCTACGTTCGCGCGATGGTACTCGCCGGAAACAAGCTCTTCATTGCAGGACCTCTGGATATCATCGACGAGGAAGAGACTTTTAAAAAATTGTCTGAAAAAGACACTGAAGTTCAGGAGTTGCTCGCAGCACAAGACCAAGCCTTGGAGGGCAAGTTCAGTGGTCTGCTCTTGGCGGTGAATTGCGACAGCGGATTGGTTGAGCAGCGTATCGAGTTGGGAACGCTTCCTGCTTGGGACGGAATGGCTGGCGCAAATGGCAAACTGTTCCTTTCGACAATCGACGGGAGATTGATGTGTTTCGGTAAGGAATGAATGCTCGTTAACGCGCTGATTCGCGTAGGTCCGGCTGTCCTCAGCCGGACATGCAGTCCTAGTTTCACAGGTAGCCTATCCTACCTATAATTCAGCCGACACAAACGAACCTATCACAGGAACACCTATGTTTTATTATCGAACATGCATTCGGACCAGTATCGCATTCTTGGTTGTGCTCAGTGCGACCATTGCGATCGCCTGCAATGTTCCAGTTTTTCGCTACGCATTGGAACGGTGGCGTCCGGATTTATGCCAGGTGATCGTCTTTTACGACGGGAACCTCTCCGACGTCCAAGAACAACAACTACAAACGTTGGAAAGGGAGGCAGTTGACAAAGGCGGCTCAGCCAATGCCGAAATAACACGAAGCCGAATCGGCACGGAAAAAGACCGTAAACGGAAAGAACTCTGGGCGACGCTTCGCACGCAGCCCCAAGTGACGTTGCCTTACATGGTGATTCGTACGTCGCTTGGAAGCGGTGAAATGATCATTCACTGGAGCGGACGCCTTGAGGACTCTCCGAAAGCCAACCTTTTTCATTCACCGATTCGACGCGAACTTTCTCGTCGCTTACTGAGTGGCGATTCGGTCATTTGGTTATTACTCAAATCGAAGGACCCCGTCAAAAATCGAGCGGCCAGCGATCTATTGACCGAGGAGCTCGATCGATTGAGTAAGAAATTGGAACTACCGGATGGGATTGGTTTACCAGGCTCTGAACTCTATTCGGAGGTTCCCTTATTTCTTAAGTTTACTGTTTTGGAAATGGATCCGAAAGATCCAGAGGAGCAGTTGCTGATCAAGCTCATGACGGGATTCGCAGCAGGTGAAAAAGACGAGCCATTAGTTGCACCGGTGTTCGGACGAGGTAGAGCGTTAGAAGTGATACCGGCCAGACAGTTGAACACGGGTCTCATCGAAGATCTGACGATGTTTCTTTGCGGTGCCTGTTCCTGTCAAGTTAAAGAACGCAATCCCGGCTTCGATCTGTTGCTGTCCACCCATTGGAATCGAGAACTATTCGGCGAGGATGGTGAGATGCCCCCCACAGTGACAACACTGGAACGGACTCCGTTGACGCCCTCGCTTTTGACCATCCCTCCAGGCAGGAAAAAATAGCGATGATTCTTTTGGAGTACCTGCAATGAATCGTCAGTCGATAGTTCTGTTAGGATCGGCGGTAGTTTTCGTTGCCATGCTGTACTTGATGAGCACTTCGACCTCGAAAAGACCGGCAAGCAACTATGAAGTTGGTGAGGTCGAACCGCTGGTTCTGTTCTGTGCCGCCAGCAATCGAGCTGTGGTGGAGTCGATTCGAGCCAAGTACGAAAAGGAGTTTCACCGTCCGATACAAATCCAATATGGGGCTTCGCAGACTTTACTTTCCTCGATTGAAGTTAGCGGAACGGGCGACCTGTTTCTCCCCGCAGACGACAGTTTCGTCGATTTAGGAAGAGAGAAGGGATTGCTGAGCGAAGTGTTTCCATTGGCAACCATGCGGGGCGTCGTTGCTGTCCGACGAGGAAACCCTAAAGGCATTCAAAGTTTTTTTGATCTTTCTCGTGCTGAAGTTCGAGTGGTGCAAGCCAGTCCCGATGCGTCCGCGATTGGAAAACGAACACGAGAGACATTGACCGAACTTAGTCTTTGGGATGGCCTTGAGACTGCTACGCTTGCCTTCCGAACGACGGTAACCGACGTTGCAAATGATTTGGTGGTCGACTCGGCGGATGCTGGCATTGTATACGATGCAGTGCTGAGGACCTATCCCGATCTTGAACCGATTGAGTTGCCAGAATTGAAAGGGATCGTATCGCAGGTATCTCTTGCTGTGATTTCCGGCTCCAAACAGCCGCAGGCAGCGATACACTTCGCACGCTATATCGCAGCCAGAGACCGTGGTTTGAAGCATTATGCCGAGCATGGCTTTCTCATCGCCAGTGGCGATGTTTGGAGCGATGTCCCCGAGCTGACGGTTTTCGCGGGTTCGATGCTCCGCCCTGCAATCGATGAGACCATTGTTGCATTTGAGCAACGGGAGGGTGTACGGGTCACTCGAGTCTACAATGGTTGCGGTATCTTGGTCGCCCAGATGAAAGCCGGCCAACATCCCGATGCCTATTTTGCATGCGATCGTGAGTTTATGAATCAAGTGCCCGACTTGTTCCCCAAGCCTATCGATGTCTCGATAAATGAATTGGTTATCTTAGTTCAGAAAGGGAACCCTCTGGGAATTGAGGTTCTCCGTGACCTTACGAAGCCGGGTCTGCGAGTTGGAGTCGGACATGAAAAGCAGTGTGCTATGGGTTGGCTCACACAAAACACGCTTCGCGAAGGGGGAGTTCAACTTGAAGTCATGGAGAACGTAACGGTGCAGTCACCGACCGGCGATATGTTGGTGAATCAATTGCGAGCCGGATCGCTGGACGCGGCGGTTGCGTATTTGAGCAATGCGGCGGGGGCTGCCGACTATCTGGATGCGATTCCAATTCAAGGGCTATCCTGTTCGGTAGCGGTTCAACCATATGCGGTAGCGGAGGGGTCCACGAACGCTCAATTGGCGGAACGATTATTTCAAAAAATTTGTTCGGCCGAGTCGCAAGAGATTTTTCAAGCCGAAGGATTTCGTTGGCAAAATCCCAAACCGTAGCTTGGCTACCCGACTCACAAACTTTTCTCCTATATGCTTAATCAACCTTCGACTATCGCTACTCAAAACGCAAGCAAATTATGGAATCCTCGACGTCGTTCGGATGCATTGTTTTTTCTCTTGATGGGTGGGCTCTCCGCTTGCTTCATTTTGCTCATTGTTTTGCTGTTGGCTGCAGACGTGATGTTCACGTCGCCGCGAGAGTTTTATAGAGCCCTAGCCAAGCCTGAAATTCGGGCCGCACTGCGATTAACGCTTCTGTCATGTACCGTCGCGGCGATCCTCTCCGTGTGGGTTGGAACGCCCCTTGGGTATTTGCTGTCACGCTATTCTTTTCCAGGTCGATGGATTATCGACACATTGGTAGACATCCCAATCGTATTACCCCCATTGGTTTTAGGATTGAGCTTGCTGATATTATTCCATCAGCCGTTTTTTGGCTGGCAGATCGAAGGTTGGTTTCGGGATAGCCTTGGGTTTCCGATTGCGTTCCGATGGCCAGCGGTTGTACTCGCTCAGTTTTCGGTTGCCTGTGCCTTCTCCGTTAGAACGATGCGTGTGACGTTCGACCAGATGAATCCGCGTGCGGAAGAGGTGGCAAGAACACTCGGGTGTACACGAGGGCAGGCGTTTTGGCAAATCGCGTTGCCGCAATCCAGACGAGGAATTGTCACGGCGTTCACGATTGCATGGGCGCGTGCACTTGGTGAATTTGGGCCGATACTGGTGTTTGCAGGCACGACCCGCATGCGTACAGAGGTCCTTTCGACGTCCGTGTACCTCGAATTGAGTATTGGGAACCTCGACGCAGCGGTTGCCGTGTCGCTGTTGATGGTGATGCTGGCTGTCGTGGTGCTTTTGGTCTTGCGTGTTCTTGGGACAGGATTGACCTCGTGATCGAACTTCGAAACGTATCGGTCAAGAGCGGGTCGTTCGTGCTCCCGCGAATTTCGCTTCAGATCGAATCGGGTGAGTATGCTGTTTTGATGGGGACGACAGGGCGAGGCAAAACAACTCTGCTGGAGAGCATTTGCGGACTGCGTCGTGTGGCGGAGGGACAAATCCTGATCCATGGACGGGACGTGACTCGATGGTCTCCAGGTGATCGCGAGATCGGTTACGTCCCGCAGGATCTGGCGTTGTTCCCAACGCTCACCGTGCGGGAGCACTTAGAATTCGCAATGCGTATTCGAAAAATGTCCGCAGCGGTTATCGCCGCAAGGACGCAAGAGCTATCGTCAGTACTTGGTATTGGGCATCTATTAACGCGATCCATTACTGGATTGAGCGGTGGTGAATCACAACGCGTTGCATTGGGTCGAGCGTTGTCTTTTCGCCCATCCGTATTGCTGTTGGACGAACCGTTAAGTGCGCTGGATGAAACGACCCGGCATGAAATGCACGAGCTCCTGCGGCGTGTCAAGCAAAGTACTGGGGTCACTACTTTGCATGTAACGCACAGTGTTGCCGAATCAGAATCGCTTGCGGACCGTTGCTTCTGGCTTGCTGAAGAGGGAATTCAAGAACGCCCCCTCGCGTGTCGTTAGACGGACCCAAGTCGCAGTTACTCTTCCGGCACTTCTGCGATCAGTTTTTGCATGGCCGCGATCTTATGGCCGGCAAAGAGCACGTTCTTGATGTCGATTTGCTCGCGAGTCGCGCCCGATGTCATTACCTGTAAGTCACCTGACCCCAGACCTAACAGCCAATGCCGAAACAAGTCGTCTTGGTGTTTTTCCAACGTCATGCCTTGCGTGTTGTAGCTTTTCGAGCCTGAGGAGAAAAGTGAATCGCGAGTCAGTTGGCCAGGATCTATCTCCCAATAACTAAATCGGTCCAAACCAAAAACGACAATGAGCCACATTCCCAACATTACCGTGGATATCCAAAGGTACGCGTCGAGGCTAAGGAAGATCGTGGGACTAACAAACCAACCGAAAACCTTGTCCCATATGTCGAAATAGAGGAGCAATACGAAAGTGAGAACCAATCCTAAGATTACGATTCCAGATGCAAGACCACGTACAGAATAGTTGGTTACGAGGATTACCAGGAACAGGACGACAAAGAATATCAATCCTAAGTTGCTGTTAGAATGAATGTGCATTGAGTTTTCGCCAACCTGGATCAATTTTCCTTGGAAATAGGTGATCGCGGCCATGATGTAGCCGACGACCCAGACGGGCCACCAGTAAAAAAGATCCGAATGGCTGTAAATGCGAATCTTCGATGGACCTCGCGTCTTGCCGGATTCGGAGTTGGCGTTCTTGCCTAAGTTGGAGTCGGACTGGGTAACGGACGAACTACTCATGGGAAACTTTCTTGGCGAATATGGGCAACCAATGTCATCTGCGGGTCCAGGCGACCGGATCGAGCAAATATTGTAACAAGGTTAGGGGGAATATTTCCATCGTGCATAAGATACTATGGGAGAATCGAATCAGTTTATCCTGTTCAGAATAGCTTGGTTTGCTAGACTTGGGAGAAGTTCAGTTCGGTGGCGTTTAGGCAATCTTGGGTAGGATTGGCAGATAAAATAAGGTTTTTTGCAATTGGAAGAGCCATGGTTAAGGATAACGACTGGTGACTGAGCCTGTTAGATACATCGCGCTGCGAGGGGCTCGGCAGCACAATTTGAAGGGGCTGGATCTCGATTTCGCAATTGGGCAATTGACGGTTATTTGCGGGGTCAGCGGCAGTGGAAAGACCTCTTTGGCCCTGAATACTTTGTACGCGGAGGGACAGCGTCGCTACATCGAAAGTTTCTCCGCATATTCACGCCAGTTTTTGCAGCGAATCGATAGACCCTCCTTTGAGTCGCTGACCAATTTGCCACCATCCATCGCGATCACCCGCGAGCTACGCACTCGCAACAATCGTAGCACGGTAGGCACTGCCAGTGAAATGCTCGAGTATTTGCGAGTGGTTTTTGCCAATCTGGCCGAACTCAACTGCTATCAATGCAACCGGCGAGTCGAGTCGCACAATCCGAAAACAGTAATGGACTTTCTGGTCCAATTGGAAGAACCCCGAGCGATTTTCTGTTTTGAGATTGGTTGGCAAACCAAAGGCGAATTGTCAGAGTTACTCTTTGATCTTCAAAAATCGGGCTTTATTCGCCTCATTTCCAACGGGCAAACCGTTCATCTGGCAGATGACGACCGCCAAAAGGTCGCAAGTCAATTTGAAGCGAGTGGACATGCGTTTGTTGTCGTCGATCGATTGAAAGTAGGTCGAGGCCAAGATCAAGACCGTCTGGCTCAATCGCTCGGAACCGCTTTCGATCATGTAGACGATTCGGGAGGTGGCGGTGCGATTGTAATGGTGCAGCCAACGGTTGAAGCAGTTTTGGAATCCGACGCCATTTCCGATGAAAAATACTTGGTCGATGGAGTCGTTTACTCTGTGTATCGCTTTTCGACGTTGCTTCGTTGCGAGCATTGCAAGATTGACTACCCAACGAGCGAGCCGCGTTTGTTTAGTTTCAACAGCCCGATCGGCGCTTGTGCAACCTGTGAGGGGTTTGGCGAAGTCGTTGCAATCGATAGGAACAAGGTAGTTCCAGATAGATCGCTTAGTTTGAATGAGGGAGCCATTGCGGCATGGCGAACACCAGCCTATTCGCATGAGTTAGAAGAACTGCGTGATCTATCGGCCGAATTTAATATTCCGTTCGATGTGCCGGTCTCCAAACTGAAGCCAAAGCACTGGCGACTGATCCACGAAGGAGTTCCCGAGCGAAAATTTGGCGGATTGGATGGTTTTTTTGCTTGGTTGGAACGCAAGAAGTACAAAATGCATGTGCGAGCATTTTTAGCACGATGGCGTTCCTATTCATTGTGCACGCAGTGCAATGGACAACGGCTCAACCGTGGTGCGTTGTCTTACAAGCTTTGCGGCCGAACCTTTGCACAATTGTGCGAGCTGACGATCGATGACCTGCTTGGATTGCTTGCCGCGGAAAAACCCGCCAACTACATGCATGCGGCTGAGAAACGCTCGCGGTATGTGGCTTCTGAGCCCCAGCGTCAAGTGCTAGCCAGGATGGAGTATTTGCAGTCCGTGGGTTTAGGATACTTATGCCTGGAGCGTCCGATGCACACATTGAGCAGCGGCGAGTCGCAGCGGGTCATGATGACGACTTTGTTGGGCTCCAGCTTGGTTGACATGCTTTACGTTTTTGATGAACCGACGGTGGGCTTGCACCCGCAGGACACCGAACGCATGGCCAATGCGATTTTGGCTCTCCGGGATCGAGGGAACACGGTGATCTTGGTCGAACATGAGCCGCACCTTATTCGAATCGCAGATCGAGTCGTTGAAATTGGGCCGCAAGCGGGTGAACTCGGTGGATGCGTAACGTTTCATGGAACGCCAAGCGAGATGCTAATCGGTAAATGCGTGACAGGTGAGTATTTGAGCGGGAGACGCAGGGCAGAGCGAAGTCCTAGGCCGATTGGGCTTGAATGGATTGAGATGCGAGGTGCGAGTGGACGTAATCTGCAAGTGGAGGAGCTTCGCATTCCATTAAATTGCATGACCGTCATGATTGGTCCGAGCGGATCTGGCAAGAGCACGTTGATCCTGGAAACGCTTTGCCCAGCAATCCACAGAGTGTTTGATGACGAAGCCGACACCGGATTGCCATTTGCTAGTTTGTTTGGAATGGAGCAGATCGAAGGATGTTTGGCGATCGATCAAAGTCCGATTCAGCGATCGATGCGCAGCAGTCCGGTTACCTATTCGAAAGCGATGGATGAAATTCGACGGGTGTTTTCTGAGACACTCGACGCCAAGACGCGACGATTCGGTGCAGGGCATTTTAGTTTCAATAGCGACGTTGGCAGGTGTCCGACTTGTGAAGGGCTCGGGTTCACAACGATCGATATGCAGTTTATGGCCGACGTTCAATTACCGTGTCAGGATTGTGACGGAAAGCGATTTCGTTCAGAGGTGTTGGAGGTTAGGTTTCGAGACTTGAGTATTTCAGAAGTCTTGGCGATGAGTGTCGAACGCGCCCACTCCTTTTTTCGTGGAAACGCAAAGGTTCAAGAACGATTGAAACCGTTAATTGAAATTGGATTAGGATACTTGCCGTTAGGACGAAGCCTCTCCACTTTGTCCTCTGGCGAGTCGATGCGACTCAAGCTTGCAAGTCAACTGGATCTAAGACATCGCCGAGCGGGAACGGATGTCGCGCGAGGCAAGTTGATTGTGCTCGATGAACCAACGACCGGATTGCATTTCAGTGATGTAGAAAAGCTGTTGCAATGCATTGATGCATTGATAGACTGCGGAAATAGTGTTCTGGTGATTGAGCATAACCAGCAGATTATTTGCTCCGCAGATCACTTAATCGAATTGGGGCCTGGGGCTGGCCAGAATGGCGGCAAGATCATCGCGACCGGGGATGTGCAATCGATTCGAGCAAACGGTTCGTCGGTTACGGGACGATATCTTTAGGCTCAGGGTGGATCGGTAGCGAACGGGTCCGCTGCTGCCGCTTCGTTCATCGCGCCCGCACCCTCGAATATGTTGGATTCCTCCTCCAGGGTTGGCGATTGCCCTTCTTCTGGCTTCGTTTGTTTGGTCGGAGCAGTGGCAACAACTCCCGAAAACTCAGTGGAGAAAGTTGGAAAGGTTGCATTGGCTTCGCGTAGGCAGGTAACCTGGCCCTGATTGGTGACAAAAAAGAGCCTGTCGTTGATGGTATTAGGAAGGACATCTGGCAGAACCAAATCGGAACGTCCCGATACCAAGCCTGTAGAGAGTTCGATCGCTGAGAGCGAGTTTCGAGAATCCTTGACATAGATATGCTCTTTTCCTACCGAGACCAAATTGCGGACGTTTTTAGGTTGGTGTCCCCAAGCGTCAGCACCATCTGTTAGGCTTAAAGCAAAGAGCAATCCTTCGTCGCTGACAAAAAAAGCTAACTCCTTGTTCGCAATTGGCGATTGAGATATTTGGACAGCCAATCGTGATTTCCAAAGCACTGTGTCATCACGTGTGGTTGAACAGTGAAAAACCGTGCCGTAAAACGTCGATGCTAAAAAACCATTTTGTGTTGCAATTGGTAATCCAACAATAGGTTCGTTGAGACTTGCATAGGTCCATAGAGCAGGGGTTTTTTCCATTCGAGCTTGGACCAATCGGTTTCCTGTGGGCCAGCTCAAAAATCGTTGGTTCGCGGAGAGTGTCGTTCCGAGTCGGTTTTCAGTTCCTATTCGAATGATACCTGGGGGAGTTACCTCCTTTTTGATGTCGTACGCAACGAGTCGACCACCGATCGAAGGTACAATTACTTTATCCAATAATACAGAGGGGCATGCGGTAGGTGTATAGTCTAGCTTGCGTGAAGTGACGATATTTCCCGTCGCCAATTCGTAGACGTAAAACATGTTACCGTTGGTGACTGCGATGTATTCGTCGGAGACACCGGGACCAAACATGGGTAAAGTGGAGTTGCCGGTTTCAGTTCGCCAAATCACGGCTCCGGTTTCCGAATCAATCACTTGTATAATACCGTTAGTAGTGAGGGAGACGGCATAGACAAGTCGTTGGCTGTACGGTTCGACTTCAACTTTTCGTCCGAGAATTTTATAAGTCGCGACAAGCTTTTCGGCTTTCATTTTCGCCCCTTCCAGACCAAGTCGTGGCGACTTCAGAAGTTTCTCACCCCGGAAAATAGCGGCTTCCAAAGCCTTTTGGTCCACTTCTTCTCCGCGGATTCGCTCTATCACACGACTACCATTTCGCACGGTTACGTATTCACGCTTTGCCGTGGTGTGTGGCCATACAACGAGGCTTTGAGGCCCATTTGCAAGGGGTGCCCCACCAATATTGGATTCCCAATGAATGACCAATCCAAAAGTCGCCAAATCTGCATTTTGGCGGTCGGCATTGTTGACTTCGGCCCGAACGTGATTCGTTGAGCAAAAAGCGGCGACAGAAACGCTCGTCAGGAAAAGGACGAGGAATCGGCAAGGAATCGGTTGGAATTTCATGGATTGTGCTCGTTGAAACAGAAAGAGTCCTGCAATGAATGGTAATTCAAGTTCGAGAAAGTTGCGAACAAGAAATCTGATTTCGCGATGCGAAAGCTGTTTGCGGAATAGAAGACCAAAAAAATCGACCTGTACGACTGAAACACGATGGTACGCGAGCAACTCAGTGTTTAGCAAGGTTTTTTGCGATCTATGCGTTCTATTGAGGCAAAAATATTGCCACGAAAGAACGCAAATTGAATCGCACAGGTCCAAAAAAACCGCCTAGTAAAGAACTTGTTTTGCAGAATTTGAACCGAGCGGATGGAGAATGTTTGACGACTAGACTACGAGGATTTAGGATGGTGGAGAAGTCGGTCCCAACCATTTTGGGCTGTTTGAAGCTTTTTTCTGAATCCAATCGTTCCATCTCTTCAGCGTTTTTGAGGTTTTTATGGCTCGCGATCGCAACGTTAATGTATGGCAAGCCTATGTTACCGTCATGTCAATTGTCAGCCTCGCTTGTTTAGGAGCGATGGCTTTTGTGATTTTCCAGTCAGGAACGAACTCCAAGACTGTTGAGGCAGCTAATGAAAAAGAGCAGGCAGCCCAGGATGCATTACGTGCGGAAATTACCCGTCGGCAACTTTTGGAAAGCATGCTTGGAGTCGGCAAGCCGATCAGTGAGGCAGAGTTCAGTCAATTGGTTTCCTCGGTTACCGCCGATGAGCAACTTAACGCTGCAGTCAAAACCTATACGAACAATATGGCTCTCTTTGGACCCGGTGCGACGGATCGGAATTACACGAAGTTGGTTACAACGTTAATGCAGGAATTGCGGGACCGAAACCGGGAAGTGGTTTCGTCACGAACGACAGAAAAAGCACAAAAGGACGAGTTTGATTCAAAGCTCTCTCAGGAAACCAAAGCTCGCGAAGCGGAGAAGAAAAACGCCGACGATTTGTCGAATCAGCTAAATCAGGCACTGGTAAAGTACGCCGAGAACACACGTGCGCAGCAGGAATTAATTAGTAAAATCGAGACCGACAAAACCACCTTGGTGAAATCGCTCGAAAAGAAGAACAGAGATGTAACCGCTAAATTTGACAAATCGCAGGTCTCGATTGGAGAACTAGAGAAACGCTTGGATTCAGTTGTTCGTAAATTGGATGAAATACAGGGTGAAGATTTTCAATATGTTCAAGGCAAGATTGTCGAAGTTGCGAATGGTGGCGACACCGTTTGGATCAATCTTGGTAGGGCAGACGGATTGCGGCCTGGCGTTAGCTTTGGAGTCGTGAATTCGGATGTCAGTCGGGTGGCTGACGCTAAGCCGAAGGCAAAAATCGAAGTAGTTGAAGTGGTCTCTGGCTCGGAACACTTATCGCGATGCAAGGTATTGTCGGATCGAGCTCCGACTACCATTCTGAGGGGTGACTCCATTTATTCACCTGCTTGGCAACCTGGACGGAAAGTCGAATTTGCGATGGTTGGCAAAATGGATATTGATGGAGACGGTAAGGATGATCGTGAAACGGTTAAGGCTTTGATTGAACAAAATGGAGGGAGGGTGACAGTCGATTTAGCACCCGCAGGTAAAGTCTCGGGACAGTTGAGCGTCGATACCCGCTGGATGGTGATGGGAGAAGAATTCAAGGTGCGAGGGGGAGGATTAGATTCAGTCGAAACCGCCGCCGCGAAAGAGCGTGGGATTCTTGAGGCTCAGGCAAAATCCATGGGAATCAGCCGGATCAATTTAGACAAGCTTATGGGGTGGCTTCGAGGGTCGGGCGCCAACGAAGTTTCCCCACTGGGCAACTCGATGAGGTCGGGTGTTTTGGATTTTAGGACTGGCCCCCGTATAAACGACAATGCAGGGCGTGTTTCGCCCATCTTTCAAAACCGAGATGGAACCGGGAATAAAAACTCCGCCCAGCCCAACAGTAAATAATGGTGAGCACTAGTTAAGATGCGAGCTTTTTGCGGTTTTTTCTGATTTTCCTATCTGAAAAAGCTTGTGCCAGCGTACTTTCGAGGTTATCAATGCGAATAAAGTGCCGTCGAGTTCTGCTTTGAACCAGCTGTTCAGCAAGCAGTGGATCTGTTTGGACGCGAATAACTCGATCAGCGGTAGTTTGGTTCAGTTGGCAGTCGAACGACAAAATGCCTTTGGCCGGGCTTCCAGTCGCCTTGGTAACAGTTCCGTCGAAGTACGTGTTGTCGGAATGGAAATTTTAGTTTCGATGGACTTCGTCCAGGTGTTTATGGCTTCGTAGCATCTGGCGGCTCGGGATTTGCCGCAACATCGTTCCAGTTAGTTGGCGGCCAGACGGCTTCAGTCGGTGCTGATGCAAGTCGATTTGACTCCATCCATGGCAACCCATGCGGGCAAATGAATGTCGAAGTTGTTCAATGTTTTGAAGTAGTGGTTTGTGAACAGCCAGTCCAGACGATCGTACAAGATCCGTGTGCAGTTCCAGTGGATAAGCGCGGCACAGGTCCAACCTGCGGTTGTGGCGGTGGATTTGGTGGCGCAATTGCTGCGTCAAACGATAATACTTCTTCCCGCGTGTTGACAAACGGAATGCAATGCTTGGAACATTAGTTCAAACCAATACGAGCGACGGCGTTCGACTGCATGGTTTTTTGTCTGAGCCAATACGGTCACGTCATGCGTGGATCTTGGTACACGGTGTAAACAGTAATTTCTACAGTTCCAACCTTCTTCTAGAACTGAGCAGGCAGCTGGCGAACGAAGATTCCGCCGTGCTCCTCATCAATACGCGAGGGCATGACATATTGAGTTTCAATTCCGGACCAACCCCAATGCGTGTCGGGTCGCAAATCGAAATTGTTTCTTCAAGCCAGCTCGATTTGGATGCTTGGTTCCAGTTCTTGACTCGAAAGGGATTCCAAAGCGTCTCGCTGCTGGGCCATAGCCTTGGTGCAATCAAGTGCGTATTGTGGAGCCTCAAGAACAGCGAGTATCTAAGGGCTCTGGTAGCTGTGTCACCCCCAAGGCTCAACACAGATTTGCTCCTACGCGATCCTGTCCGAGGAGCCGTTTTCCTTAAGCATTTGCAAGACTCCAACCAAAAATGCGATTCCGGGCATCCGGATTTGGTTATGAAGGTTCGTTTCCCTTTACCCATGTGGGTTTGCGCAGAGACCTACAAAGACAAGTACGGAAGCGGTGAAAAGTACGACTACCTAGCAATGGCAAAAAGGATTTGTGTACCGACGCTCTGGACGTTTGGGCAATATGAAGTTGAGGGTGGATCTGCGAATTTCAAGGATGCTGACAACGAATTGAAAAAACAACTTGCAAACCAAGTCAAGGGCTCTGAAAAGCATACCGTTTGCGTAGTTTCCAATGCCGACCATTCCTATCGCGATGCTACTGCACCGCTGGGCGAGTGTATACGCACGTGGTCCAGTAGGTTGTCGTAAACCTCGTCTTGGCCCAGGGGTATTCGAAATTCTCCGGCTGTGGACCCGAGCGACGATTTTGCCACTCCTTCCTAAGAAGCATGCGTTTTGTATGTTTTGAAATT
Organism: Pirellula staleyi DSM 6068; assembly: GCA_945900945.1. Lineage (GTDB taxonomy): Bacteria > Planctomycetota > Planctomycetia > Pirellulales > Pirellulaceae > JBKCUI01. The sequence continues at coordinate 34,389 of CAMDKL010000004.1, read as the reverse complement.
CGGTTACAATGTCTTATCCGTTTACAGTTTCATCCGTAGAGCGATAGCTCCAAGCCTCTTTCCGCATTAACGAATCCATGACCGTTTCAACACCTGCTTGGTTGGCCACCAATGAGCAAACCACTAATGCAAAACAAGCCCTTGACCAACAAACGTTTGAAACCGTGCAGTGGCACTTTCACGACTCGACCGGTTCCCCGTTTTGGCTTGCTAAAAAAGCGGAGTTCAAGTTCGATCCGCTGAAAGATGTCAAGGTGTTCGATGATTTGAAGAAGTTCCCAGAGTTTGAAGACGAATGGCTTCGAGGCGGCCCGATTAACCGATGGATTCCCAAGGGTTTGCTCGGAAAGCCAGCTTACGTATTTGAAACAGGTGGAACAACCGGGATACCGAAAAGTCGAATGGTGATCGATGATTTCAAAATCGATTACGAGCTATTTAGTCATACGCTGCCCGATGAGTATTTCCCAAAAGGATCCAACTGGCTGATGCTCGGCCCATCGGGTCCACGGCGACTTCGGTTGGCCATTGAGCACCTTTGTCAATATCGAGGTGGAATATGTTTTTGCATCGATTTGGATCCTCGCTGGGTAGTCAAACTGATTAAAAAGGGTTGGATGGAGCATCTGGAAGAATACAAACGGCACTGCATCGACCAAGCGATCACCGTTTTGACCGCGAACCACGATATCAAATGCATGTTCACGACCCCAAAGTTGCTCGAGTCGCTCGCAGTTGGACTTGCTGAGAAAGACACGAGTATTCAGGAAATCGGGATTACAGGGATTTTCTCAGGTGGGACCGAGTTCACACCGCAATGGACCCGCTTCTGCGTTGAAGAACTACTCGGTGGCCCAGCCGAGGAAAGCGGCGTTTATATGACCCCCACCTATGGCAACACACTCATGGGGTTAGCTTGTTCAAGACCTGTGACAATTGATGACGGGTACACGATTGCTTACTATGCTCCGCAGCCGCGAGCCGTCGTTGAAGTTGTCGATTTCGAAGACCACACCAAGGTGGTTGGATACGGCGAAACAGGGCGTGTTAAACTATATACGATGACCAAAGAATTTTTTGTACCTGGGTTCCTCGAACGAGACGAGGGGGAACGCGAGATGCCCTACAAGAAATATCCTTGGGATGGAGTAAGTGGTGTAAGACCGTATCGAGCCTTTGCGTCCTCGACGACTGTGGGCGTTTACTAGTTATCAACCCGCCTTCCTAGGCGAATATAGTATCCAACCGTTTTTAGGGAGTTTAATCTGCAGTGTTGACCATCAATCCGATTCGCTGGGGCAAGCAATACAAGTCGCTTGATTTTCAAGAAGTCTTTCACTTTGACACAGGCGAGCCCATCGCGAAAATTGGCCAAGTCAATGGTGGCATGGTCGAAATGGACATGCGGAAGGCTTCCAATGCAAGGAAAGCACTCAGGTCGATTCCTACAGCCGATTTGATTTCACGGTGCAAGAAAGCTGCACACATGTTCGAACATGAGACACTGCCGCTCGGCGACGGACATCAATCGGTTGACGATTTTATCCATCAGCAATCGGCAAGCACGGGGCTACCCGAGCACATGTGTCGAAACAACATGCAGAAAAATTGTTTCGTCCTGAGCAATATCGACACCATTCTAGATTCATTGACTCGTGGTCTCGATCTCGAGATTTTCTCTCGAGGCTATGGCGAAGAGGGGCGCAACGTGACAGTGAGTTTTCAATGCCAGACGCCTGTACTAGGTGCGGTGCTTCCTAACAACTCACCTGGCGTTCACACCCTGTGGCTTCCTGCCGTTCCGCTCCAAGTTGGGTTGGTTCTCAAGCCTGGTTCGCAAGAACCTTGGACACCCTACCGCATGATCAGCGCTTTTATTGAGGCAGGCATTCCGGCAGAAGCCTTTTGTCTATATCCAGGCGGCCACGATGTTGGTTCCACCATTTTGAACAAATGTTCTCGAAGCATGATTTTCGGCAGCGCCCAAACCGTCGAACAGTATTCAGGCAACTCAAAGGTACAAGCACATGGTCCAGGATTTTCCAAGATTCTCATCGGTGACGATGTTGTTGATCAATGGGAAGACTATCTCGACATGATGGTCGAAAGCGTGTTGAGCAATTCAGGTCGTAGCTGCATCAATTGTTCGGGCATTTGGGCCTCACGCCATACCAAAGCGATTGGTGAGGCGCTTGCTGCAAAAATAGGAGCAACCGAGATTCTGCCGCCGAATAATCCCAAAGCGGCGCTCGCGGCGTTCACCAATCCTCTAATGGCAAAAGGGACATACGCTATGGTTCAGCAGGATATTGCCGAGTCCGGCGTTATCGACATGACTGCCTCGTATGGCGAACGGCTAGTCGAACGCGAAAGAGCTGCGTATTTGCGACCCATGGTCGTCACCGCCGACTCGCCGCAACGCGCTGTTGCAATGAAGGAATATATGTTCCCGTTCGTTTCGGTAGTTCAATGCAGCCAAAAAGACATGATCAAGTCTATTGGTCCAACCCTGGTTGGCACTGCTCTAACTGCAGACGCAGCATGGATCGACGACCTAACCAATGCGACACATATTGACCGATTGAATATCGGTCCGATGCCAACGAGTCGCTTGAATTGGTTGCAGCCACACGAAGGGAACTTGATTGATTTTCTTTTCCGGTCGAGAGCATACCAGGTGGTTCCCATGCGCGTGGCTCAAACGGTTTAAATTATTCTTTGCGCCCTTGCGTCTTTGAGAGCCAAAAAAGCCTCACGCATGAGATTGCAATAACCCAAGTGATCGTTGTTGCCATCGACGAATGATCTATCGTCCTCGTAGCGCGAACATGATTTTGCATGGCCGAAGGCCGTGAACGGTTACCATTTTCGATGTATTTCCGAGAACGATATCCGCAAGGACGCCATGGATGACTTATCTGAACTGCTTGCAGACAAGAAGCAGATTAGCAACGCTGCTCACGTTGATGGCTGATGAGGTTGAAAACATGTTGATTGGTTTTAAGTTGCTTCCAACCCGGTAAGTGTCCCCGTGCTGGAACTAAACTTGTCGACCGATATACCCAGCCTCTGAAGCATGCTCACATAGAGGTTACATAATGGAGTAGGATTCTGCGGATCGAATACAAGATGTTGACCATGTCGGAAGCCACCTCCGCAGAGCAGAGCGGGTAGATTCTTGACCGAGTGGCTACTGGCATCACCCAGGTTGCTTCCAAGGAAGACCATAGTACTGTCTAGCAAATTCGATTCCTCTTCTTGAGTCCCTTTCAATTTAGCCAAAAGATCTCGCACCGTAATGATCGTCTCTTGCTCGACTCTTTTGAGTTGCTCCAGTTTTCCTGGATCTTTGCCATGGTGTGAAAGGTCGTGATGGCCTAGAGAGACGCCTTGTATTGGCGGAGCAAACGTAGAACCAGCGAGCATGATCGTAATCAAACGGGTCGAGTCGGTTTCGAACGCGAGATGGGCAAGGTCGAATAGCAATCGAGTTCGACCGATCAGATCGGCCGCATTGGAAATATCGTTGGGTGGCTCGACTTTGACTTTCGGCTTAGGAGTATTAACCCAGCCCTCATCCCTGAGCAGTTTGGTTTCGAGCGACCGCACACTGGTGAGATACTCATCCAGTTTGTCGCGATCATTGGAACCGAGGAAAGAGCGTAGATCCGTAGCCTGATTGCGAACGTCATCCAATATACTTTGGCCATCTTCAAGACGACGTATCTGGGCTTGGACTTCGTTCGAACGCCCATCGAGAAACAATTGCGAGAATACGCGAGAGGGTGAACTTGCGGCTGGAACAATCGCTCCGGTACGGGTCCACGACAAGCCTAGTCCTTCGCCCGATAATGTCAGGCTAGGAAAACGCGTTTGAGCTCCGATGTGTTCCGCTGCGAACTGATCCAACGAAATGGCGTTTTGAAAACCAGGCCTACCGGCCCCTGGCATTCCTGTCAAAAAGCTGGCTGTCGCTTGGTGCGCAAATCCAGGATTGGTTCCCACATGCGATAGACCGGAGATTACCGTGAAATCAGATCGGTAATCCTGAAGCAATTCGAGGTAGGGAGTTAAATCGTAATCCTTACCTGCCTTCTCTGGAAAAAAATCGGGAGAATACAATCCGAGGGGTGCGCAGATACAGAGCATTCGTCGAATTGGCTCTGTGGTGCATGTTGCGGCTCGAGCGGATGTAAATGCATCGAGGCAGGGCAATGCCAATGCTACACCGGAGGCTCGAAGGAATCGTCTGCGAGGAATTCTCATAACCAATTTCCTATGGTTCGTTGCCTAGTATCGGAATCACTTGGTTTGAAATGCTTCGCTCTGCACGATTTCATGCACCAGTGACCTGAATCCGTAATCCTTGATGCGAACATTGCGTATCAGTTTTTCGATATTCGCCTGATCGGCTATCGTAGGCGCTGCGCCAGTGGCATAGCTAAGCAGTTTACCAGCTAGAGCTCGAGCTAGCTGATCTTTGTCGCTGAGCAGCAGCATTTTGTATTCATCGATATTAGTAAACGGACGGCCATCGGGCAAAATATCGCCGGAATCGACCTCGGGACCGTTCCGATAGCCCATTTTGCGGCCATCAATCATGGCTGGTTCTCCCTCGCCTATGCTCCGATAGCGGTCTCGCCAACCACCAATAACATCGAAATTCTCCAAAGCGAATCCGGGAGGATCGATGATCGCATGGCAGCCAGCACACTGCGTGTTCTCCCGATGCTTGGCAAGTTGTTTACGGATCGTTGTTGTACCGCGAATATCAGGCTCGACAGCTTCGACATCGACCGTCGGCTTGGGCGGAGGAGTTCCAAGGATACGGTCCAGAACCCAGGCGCCTCGAATGATGGGTGACGTCGTAGTACCATTGGCAGTGACCTTCAAAACTGCGCCCATGGTCAAAAGACCTCCTCGGTGACTGCCGGGGGGCAACATGACTTTGCGGAATTCCAGTCCATCCTCCACACCTGGGATTCCATACTGTTTTGCTAGGCGGCCGTTAAGCATGCTGAAATTGGAGACCGTAAAGTTGGTTAGACTAAGATCATTCTTCAATATTTCATCGAAGAACAACTGCACTTCTTTGACCATCGAAACCTTGAGCACGTCATCGTACTCGGGGTAGAGCATTCCATCGGGCGAGGTCGAATCTATGGCTTGCAATCCAAGCCATTGACTGACAAAATTCTTGGTGAACGCAGTGGCCTTGGGCTCCCGAAGCATTCGCTCCACCTGCTCTCGCAGCCGTTCCGGATGGTTCAACTGACCTTGTTCAGCCAGCACCATCAATTCTTCATCGGGCATCGAACTCCACAAGAAGTAGGAAAGTCTAGCGGCCAGGGCTGAATCGTCTAACTTACCCGGCTTTTCGCGAAGATACAGAAAATGGGGTGAAACCATCACGCCCTTTAGTGCAACTCGCATGGCTTGCTCGAACGAGTAGCCTTGTTCCAGCTTGGTGCTTACACGTGCAAGGAACGGCTGAATGTCGTCTTTTGTCACGGCTCGTCGAAATGCACGGCGGGCGAAGTCCAGTAGGATGCGCTCTGCATCCACCAAAGGGTCCTTCGAAACGACTTCACGGCCATTGGAATTGTCAGGGCCGGGTATCGACACCTGATTCAGATCACCGAAGATTCTGCGATGGCTTTCGGGAGGCCAAGAGTCTACTAACGGACCCTCGACGTCAACCCATTGAATGAGTAGCCCTGGCCCCTTGTAGTTTTCGGCTCCAACCTTTTCGACTTGAGGCGGAATAGCACCTAGCCCATCCGCTATGATTCGAATGGTCAGTGCCGATTCCATCTGCTCAACAAACTCGACCACTGTAGGTTCACCTGGTGGTACTGTGAAATAGCCGAGCAAGTACTGCTGGGCAGCCGCATTCATCGGCCCGGCCATCACGTGAAACGTAACAGGCTTGTCGGTTTGAAAGCCATAGCCTGAGATACGGAAGCGATACTTGCCACGGCCACGGGTCTGAAACTGCCACAGGTTAACTTGGATGTTTGCAGAAACCCAGGAACTGAAAATTGCCACACCCTCATCCACATGCCGATAAACACTGCCGGTCGGTTTGACTGTTTTTTCATCCTTGATATCGAAACGCTTCTTAATCGTGTTAGGCCGCGAACCGCTGGCGATTGCTGCATCCAAGACTCGGTTGGCGGCTTCCAAATAATTCTCCATCAGATACGACGAGATGTGCAATGCCTCGGCGCTGTTGTCGAAGCCTTCCGAAGTGGACTCAAGGGGTAACAAGTCATTCAAATCCACTTCAACACCTAGCAGGTCGCGTACCGTATTCTCGTATTCGGCTCGACTGAGGCGGCGCATGACAACGCGGCCTTGAGTGGCATCTTGCTCCCTTTCCGCTTCGACAAGATGTTTGCCAATCCACTCCACCATCCTTTTAACTTCGGCCGCAGGTGGACGCGGTTCCTCCATCGGGGGCATGGTTCCTTCCTTGAGTTGTTCAAGTACTTTCGACCAATGCCTGCGGTTAGGTTCATCGGCGAAATCTTGCGACAAGCTTTCCTGGTGAAACTCACCTTTCGGCCTAGAACCTGCATGACAGCGGTGACAATGTTGTGCAAGGAACTGCCTAAAAAAGACGTCCGATGCCGATGTCGCGTTGGCTGATGCAGAATGGACTAAAACCAATTCGCCAGACACTCCACCGAGAATCATCGCCAACAGCAGCGGTAACCAGTTCATACCGCTATCTCGCAGGAATTGGCGCCGGCGAATTATGGTGATGAGGTTCATAAATCTTGATGCCTCAATTACTTCAAAGGCTGGTCGTCGCGTGTCGCGGAATCGGCTAGGGGTTGTTCCGGTGGCGTGATGGTTTTCGGAACGAATTGAGTAGCAAGCACAAGTGCTACCATCAATACCGCAGCAGCTAATGCAAAGGGGGCTCCTGGGAAATAGGTACTCGTATCGCGTACGATAGTCCAACGGAACACCTCCGTAAATAAGGTTGGGCCAATCATGCCAGCGATTCCGTTGAGCGAACTGAATGTACCCGAAAGTTGACCTTGTTCATTTGTCCCGAGCGACTTGGACATTACCCCTTGGATGGACGCGCTGAAGAATCCCATTAAACCAAAAAAAATGGTGCATCCGAAAAATATCGGACCCGTCCACGCGATCGAATACGATGCGAAACCGATGATCCCACTGAGCAGTCCGACGAAAACAAGCACTCGCTCGCCGTATCGCTTGACTGCTGGCCGGATGAGTCCACCCTGCACGATGAAGTTCAAAATGCCGACGATTGCCAGGGCAGAACCTACCATTTTACCGTTCCAGTCAAACCGCGTGTCCGTATAGATGACAAAGACAGTTTGGAATACTTGGTGTGAGAGTTGGTACAAAAAAAGGATCATTGCCATCGGCAACAGTCCTGTCTTGGAAGCGAGCATTCGGAGCGAGCCAATCGGATTGGCTCGCAACCAACTGAATGCCCTTCGTTTCTCTGGCGGCAGCGACTCTGGAAGGATAAAAAAACCGTACATCGCATTGGTGAGTGTCAGTCCGGCAGAAACCCAAAAAGGAAGCCTTTCTGAAACGTCATAAAGCAATCCGCCAGTGATTGGCCCTAATACGAACCCAAGTCCAAATGCGGCCCCAAACATTCCATAGGCAGCAGATCGATCTTCCGGTGCCGTGACGTCTGCTAAATAGGCTTGCGCGGTTGAAAAACTAGAGGCGGTGATTCCAGTGATGACCCTACCGACTATTAGCCATGCAATATCAGGCGCCCAAGCAAGCAAGATGTAGTCGAATCCGAGTCCGAATGCGGATATTAGCAACACCGGGCGTCGTCCAAACCGATCGGACAATGCCCCCATGATCGGCGAACAAAAAAACTGCATAAATGCCCAAATCGTTCCAAACAATCCGATATACCGGGCCGCCAGTACCTCGTCGCCATCAACTAGCTTTCTGATCAACTTTGCTACGACAGGAATCGCAAATCCCAACGACAGGACATCGAGTAAGACAGTTACCAAAATGAATGCAACGGCAGCTTTTTTCTTGTCCATTTCGTCTAAGCTTTCAAATGGGATTTCGTGGACAAGCCCAACCCGAGCAAAGCAAGTAATCGGTTCTTAAAAGAACTGCGTTGTCGTTCTGATGGCGCCCTGTTGGTTCTCATTGAAGACATATGTATCGTTTTCACGCAGAGAAAATGGTTTTGGGTAGGAAAAAAATGGTGATAGACATAGTTCTGGATACCTTTCGATTCGAACGTGCACTATACTTGTGTTTCTTCCCCGGCACACCTGTCTTCGGCAAGCCGACTAAAACTTTCCCACCGATAAACGAAGTTTTCCAGATGCGAAGGCTTTGTCGTTTCTAAACCATTAAGAATTCCCCCCACTCTCGGAGAGGCTCCCTATGAGATGTCTTGGCAACCCACTTGGTCGTCGTGGTTTTTTGACCGCAGGAGCCCTTGGCGGCTTGGGGCTTACGATGGGAGATCTGTTTCGCACGCGGCAAGCGATGGCAGATCAAAAAAAATATGACTTCATTGAGGCCAAGGCGGAGAGCGTCATTCACATCTTCCTACCCGGCGGCATGGCGCACCAGGAGTCGTTCGATCCGAAACCTTTTAGCCCTCTCGAATTTCGAGGAGATCTCAAGCCGATCAAGACGAAGACCGGCGACATATTTTCGGAAACCGTTCCAAAACTAGCTGCCATTTCCGATCGGTTGACCATTCTTCGGGCCATGACTCACGGAGAAGCGGCGCATGAACGCGGCACGCATAATATGTTCACTGGCTATAAACCCTCGCCAGCGCTGATCTTCCCAAGTTTTGGTTCGGTCGTTAGCCACGAGTATGGTCCGCGTAATAATTTACCGCCGTACGTTGCGGTCCCCAGTTCACCGAATGAATTTGCAGGGACCGGCTACCTGAGTTCTTCATTCGGACCATTCAGCCTAGGAGCCGATCCAGCGAACAAAGATTTCAAAGTCCAGGATCTCAACTTGGGCGGTGGCGTAGACACCGCTCGCTTTGAACGACGCCGGTCGGCCTTGGACGCGGTCAATGCGTACTTCGCTGACAAGCAAAAGTCGGACAACATCGCTGCGATGGATACGTTTTACCAGCGAGCTTATTCGCTGATCAGCAGCGACAAAGCGAGAGAAGCGTTCAATATCGATGCGGAAGACAACGGCCTTCGGGACAAGTACGGCCGCAACACAGCCGGCCAACGTCTCCTCATGGCGCGTCGTCTCGTGGAGTCCGGTGTTCGATTCGTTACGGTTTCCTACGGCGGATGGGACATGCACACGGGTATTGCAGGGGCAATGAGATCGTCTATGCCTCCACTCGACCAAGCACTGGCTGCGTTGATCGAAGATCTCGAGTCCCGCGGATTGTTGTCGAAAACGCTGGTTATGGTTAGCAGCGAGTTTGGTCGCACCCCTAAGATTAACAACGACGCAGGTCGAGATCACTGGCCCAAGGTATTTTCAGTGATGTTGGCGGGTGGAGGCGTCAAGGGTGGTGTGGTCCATGGTGCGTCCGATGCGACTGCGAGTGAACCCGAATTCGATGCTGTTTCGCCAGCAGACTTGGCTACCACCATGTATCACTTGCTCGGCATCGTTGCGGACAAGGAGTTGATGTCGCCGGGCGATCGACCGATCGAGATCTGCGATGGTGGCAATTTGATCAAAGACATCTTGGTCTAAAGCAGTTTTTTGCAATAGCGTATACCAAACCGCCAAACTGCCAGCAATGAATGAATGGCAGGCTGGCGGTCTGCCCGGCGTAAGTCCGCAATTTGCACTTGAATAGGATTTTTACAACGTACCATGTTTGCAAACAGTATTCTTCGGCGCAACCATTGGTTCGCCGCATTCCTGACCTTGCTGTCAGTCAACTCGGTTCTGGCCTCATCACCTGAAGCCAATTCGTTGTCGTTGGTTGGCTTGCAGCGTGGTACCGCCATCGAAATAACGATTTCGGGAGCACGACTAGGCGACGCCCATTCTCTGCTGTTCTACACGCCGGGACTCTCAGCAAGCGGCATCACCAAGGTAGATGACACTAACATCAAAGCGACGATCACGGCCACTCAGGATGCGGCATGCGATCTCCATCCTTTTCGCGTCGTTACGAATACAGGCCTGAGCAACATGCGATTGCTCAATGTGTCCGCTTTGCCCTCGGTCCCGGAGAAAGAGCCCAACAGCGAGTTCCAAACCGCCCAAGCGATTCCTTACAACTCGACCGTCGATGGAGTTGTACTCAATGAAGACGTTGATTACTACTTTGTCGAGCTCAAGGAAGGACAGCAAATGAATGTCGAACTCGAAGGGCTCCGTCATGCCTATGCGAACGACTTCTTCGATCCCTATGTCGCAATTTACGACGCAAAACGATTCGAAATCACAGCGAGCGACGATTCGGTCATACTGCAACAAGACTGCCTTTGTTCAATGGTGGCTCCTGCCGATGGGCGATACATTATCGAGGTGCGTGAGAGCAGCTTTGGTGGAAACGAACGTGCTCGCTACCGGTTGCATGTCGGTGGTTTTCCTCGGCCTGTAGCTATCGTCCCAAGTGGTGGGCCTCCGGGGCAACCGCTTGTTGCGACCTGTATTGATCTTCTAGGCAATCAGTGGCAAGAGACCTTTGAAATGCCCGCTCAATTATCGGAGTCGTATCGGATTTGGTCTAAGAGGGATGGGCAATTGTCACCATCGCCAAATTATTTGTCCGTGAACGCTGTACCGAACGTGATGGAAACCGAACCGAACGAGGATCACAACACGATTGCAATTTCGAGTCCTGTGCCGGTTGCGTTCAACGGGATTCTCGAAAAGGAAAAGGACCGTGACTGCTGGGTTTTCGAAGCCAAAAAGGACCAGCAACTGGAGATCCATGTCCACGCCAGAAAGCCAATGCGATCCAATGTAGATCCGGTATTGCAAATCCTTAAGATGGGTGGTGGAGCTCTGGCCGGAAATGACGATAGCAATGGGCCTGATAGCTACCTACAGTTCAAAGTGCCGGAGGACGGAAAGTATGGTCTTTGCGTTTCCGATCATTTGGGCCGATTTGGTAAGCACTTTGTTTATCGAGTTGAGGTACTTCTGCAAACGCCCGAAGTTGGTACGACGGTAAACGAACAGACTAGATACGTCGCACAAGTAGTCAGCGTCCCTCGCGGTTCCCGTATGGCGATCGAGACCAATGTCGTTCGCAAGTTTCTCGGCGGGGAAGCCCGTATTGCAGCGCCCGATTTACCCTCTGGTATGACTCATTCCGATGCGGTGTGTGCGGCGGATCTTGGAGTTATTCCAATGATTTTCAGAGCCGATGCAAATGCTGCCCATTCAGGGAAACTAGTCGACTTATTTGCGACCATTGCAACTTCGCCGCAAACCAATGTTTCCGGTCCACTCAAACAACGAACTCAGCTCGTTCGTGGCCAAAACAACGTCGATGTTTGGGGTCGAACCGAGGATAAGCTGGCCGTCGCGGTCGTAGAGCCATCGCCATTTGATATCGAAGTGATCCAGCCTCAAGTGCCCTTGGTGCGAAACGGCTCTATGACTTTGATCGTGAATGCCAAACGGAACGCTGGTTTTGACAAGCCCATTAATTTGCGATTGCTGAGCGCTCCGCCAGGCATGGGATTCTCGGCGGTAACCATTCCTGGTGACCAGTCTACGATTGGGTTGCCGCTAACTGCGAATAACGGTGCTGCTATTAGAAAATGGCCCTTGGTAGTAATGGCTACCACCGACATCGGGTATGGACCTATCAACATTGCGTCAGAGTTCGTGATCGTGGACGTGACCGAAGCTCTCTTTGAATTCAAGTTTCAGAAGACGATGGGAGAACAAGGGAAATCGGCCAATGTTGTTGTCAACACATCGCAAAAACGTCCTGTGGAAGGCATTGTTGAAATTGAAATTCTGGGCATTCCCCCAGGGACACAAGTTGCAACTCCGAAAGTTCCATTCGCTGCCGACGGTACTCAAGTTGCGTTCGCCTTACAAATCCCGGCGGAAACAAGAGCTGGCAACTATAAAACAATCGTATGCCGAGCGACTGTCACCAGCGAAAAGGGTGTTATTACGCAAACAAACGGAAACGGCGAAATTCAAATCGATGTTCCCATACCACCGCCAGCTGCAACGACAGCCGTTGCAGCGGCAGCGCCCGCAGTTGCCCCAGTACCGACTGAGGTAGCGGCCAAGCCTTTGACACGCATAGAACAGCTAAAGCAACAAAGAGGCAAACAGTGAGATCCCTATTTTACGTCGCAACGTTCTCGATCGCGTCTTGCGTTTTGCTAGGATCGATAGCACATGGCATTGACGATATTCCAGCGTCCGAACCAGTAACGACTGCTAATGTCAAACTGGATTCAGCTAGCGATTCTGCGTCAGCTACCTGGCAGTCGTTGGCGATTTACCCTCCGGCGATAAGGCTCAGTGCTAAAGCGGACAGTCAACATGTGATCGCGGTCGCGACCCGATCCGATGGCATCACACAGGACGTAACCGAACAGACAGAATGGAAGATTGCCAACTCCGATTTGGCACAGATCGAAAACACAGTTCTTTCGCCCAAAGCCGATGGCAGTTCGCAAATCACGGCACAATGGCAAGGACTATCGGCGAACGCGGAATTGCAAATAACAAATTCTCAATTGGTTCGCACCGTTAGTTTCGAACGCGACGTGATGCCTATCCTGACCAAGGTGGGCTGCAATACAGGCTCATGCCATGGTGCTGCACGTGGGAAAGATGGATTTCGGATGAGTCTTTTCGGCTTCGACCCGGCCGGCGACTACCAACGCATCACCCGCGAAATCGGAATACGTCGAATCAATTTAGCCGTGCCGGATCAGAGTCTAGTTCTTTTGAAGGCAACTGGCTCTGTACAACACACAGGTGGCAAGCGAATCGAACTTGGCAGCAAGCACTACCAAACGCTCCTGACCTGGTTGCAAGCAGGAGCGCCCATCGACACCACGAAACCGCCAGCAGTCACTGCAGTCGATATTTACCCTAATCAAGCGGTCGTCGAAGGGGACGCTGCGATTCAACGACTCGTTGCGGTCGCAACCTATGCAGATGGATCGCAACGAGACGTTTGGGATCTCGCCTCGTTCACCACCAACAATGAGCGAACGGCAGCCGTTGCTTTTGATGGAAAAATCACGAGTGGCGTTCGGGGTGAAGCGTTTGTGATGGCTCGATTCGATACATACACAGTGGGCTCCCAGGTGCTTGCCCTGCCGGCAAATCTTCGATTTGCAAAGTCGAGTTCAGGTGACAGTTACGTTGACAATTTGGTGAATGATAAATTGCAAAAACTTCGTTTGCCTTCGAGTGGTATTTGTTCTGACGATGAGTTTGTACGCAGAACCACCATCGACATTACGGGACTACTTCCGTCGGAAGAGGAAACGACGTCATTTCTTGCGAGCACAGAACCGGACAAACGCAGCAAATGGATAGATACATTGCTTGAACGCAAGGAGTTCAGCGAGATCTGGGCGATGAAATGGGCTGACTTGCTTATGATCAAGAGCAAGAACGACGTCAGCTACAAAGCTGCCTACCTCTATAACAATTGGCTCACCAACAAGATCGCATCCAACACTCCGATCGATCAAATTGTTCGGGAGTTATTGACCGCGACGGGTGGGACGTTTCAAAATCCGGCTACCAATTTCTACCAGGTCGAGTTGGATCGATTGAAACTGGCGGAAAATGTCGCACAGACCTTTATGGGCATTCGAACTCAATGCGCTCAGTGCCACAACCATCCCTTCGATCGCTGGACCATGAATGACTACTACGGATTTAACGCATTCTTTTCACAAGTGGGTCGCAAGCAGAGTGAAGACTACCGGCAGTTGTTGATTTTCAATGGCGGTGGCGGCGACGTCAAGCATCCGATTGGCGGCGCGGTCGTGCAACCCAAATTCCTCGGTGGGCCGACACCTGACGTCAATGGCAAAGACCGCAGAGTTGTTTTGGCAGACTGGATCACTAGCACCGACAACCCCTATTTCGCCAAGAGCATTTCTAACCGAATTTGGGCTCATTTTACTGGAATTGGAATCGTCAACCCAGTCGATGATTTTCGAGCTAGCAACCCACCGAGCAATCCAGAATTGTTGGATGAGCTTGCCAAGCGATTGGTTGATTATCAATTTGACACGAAACGATTGGTGCGAGACATATGCAATTCCGTGACCTACCAGCGCTCTTGTACTCCCAATGAAGAGAACAAGCAGGACGAACGAAACTATTCGCATGCTAGCGTCCGAAGAATTCCATCCGAAAGCATGCTGGATTGCATCTCTCAAGTGACTGAAACGAAAGAAAAATTTCGTGGTCTTCCAATCGGAGCGAGAGCCGTTCAAATCGCTGATGGGGCAACCAGCAATTATTTCCTGACCTCGTTTGGCAGAAGTGCTAGAACAACTGTTTGCGCCGACGAGGCGACCACCGACCCGTCGCTGTCGCAAGCGCTTCATTTGATAAACGGCAGTGCTACGAGCGGCAAAATAGCTCAAGGCGATTTGCTTAAAAAGTGGAAAGAATTGGGGCTAAACAAGGAGGCGGTCGTCGAAAAGATATACGCCCGCTGTCTGAGTAGAAAGCCAATGGAATCGGAACGTGCCAACTTGATCAAGTTGATTGCGGACTCTCCTAACGAGGACCAGGGATTGCATGACGTCTTCTGGGCGATTTTGAACAGCCGAGAATTCATATTCAATCACTAAAAATTACACCGGCTTCCAGCAACCAATACTCCATAAGCCAACGCTGATGAATCACCGTAACTCAAAATCACCTCGCGCGCAGCTTGTTGTTCGCAAATACCTTGCGATATCGACCTTCGTTGGAATTATTTTGCCAACCTGTAGCATTGTTATGGCGGCTGAGGAACCGGTGAAAATCACCTACGAAGACCACATTAAGCCTATATTCAGGGAGCATTGCACATCGTGCCATAACGCAAACGACAAGAAGAGTGGATTGGCGTTAGATTCTTACCAAGCGGTGTTGGTTGGCGGCAGTGGGGGCGAAGTAGTCGCGGCGGGAGATCTCGATTCTTCAAGGTTGTTTGCACTAACTGCTCACAAAGAGCAGCCGTTCATGCCGCCGAAACAAGACATGATTCCACAAGCGAAAGTGGATTTGCTCAAAGTTTGGATCGAGCAAGGGATGCCAGAGAATAGCGGTTCGGCGATTCAAAAACCGAAAGCCAACGCGGCAGCCTTAGGGATGGTCTCCTCGGCTAGACCCGAAGGTGCACCACCTATGCCGGTCTCCATGATCAAGCAAACGCCGTTATTTACTCAGCGTGCAGCCACAATCTCAGCACTGGCTGCCAGTCCATGGTCGCCGCTGGTAGCCGTTGGTGGACAAATGCAGGTAGCGCTTTATCATAGTGAAACCGGACAATTGCAGGGCATCATTCCGTTTCCAGAAGGAGAGCCCCAGACTATTACCTTTTCTCGCGATGGACGTTTGATATTGATCGCCGGAGGCCGGCATAGCGCATCGGGTTGTGCCGCTCTTTATGAGATTGCTAACGGCAGCCGCATCGCTCGAGTGGGCGACGAACTTGATATCGTTTTTGCGGCGGATATCAGTGACGACAATCAATTGATTGCGATAGCAGGGCCACAAAAAATGGTTCGCGTCTTCGAAACCCTAACCGGCAACTTGAAATACGAACAAAAGAAACATACGGACTGGATTTATTGTGTTCGTTTCAGTCCTGACGGCTTGCTGTTGGCAACGGCAGATCGGGCGAGCGGATTGGTGGTATGGGAAACCCAGACTGGACGGCTTTTCCAAGAATTTCCTGGGCATAAAGGCGAAATTCGATCGATCGCATGGCGTCCAGATTCCCTCGCACTCATCAGCAGCTCATTCGACGGAACGCTAAAAATGTGGGACATGAATGAGGGGAAACTCATCAAGTCTTGGGATGCCCATGGTGGCGGTGTGGCTGCGGTTGCCATTTGTAATGATGGGACTATGGTTTCTACCGGACGTGATAACAAAGTCAAAGTATGGGATGGAGCTGGAAATGCAGCTGGTGAAATGCCCCCGATGGCTGAAGCGGGTCAGGAGGTCGCTCTAACAGTGGATAGCAAACAAATAGTCGCGGGTGACTGGGCGGGGAATGTTCGTATGTGGCAACGAGCTAATCCTAAGGATGAAAAATCCCTTGTTGCAAACCCGGTTCCGTTAGAACAGTCTTTGGCCGCTGCCCAGCTGCAACTTAGCCAAGCTCAAACTTTAGCCCAAACAGCTCAAACCGAATTCGTTTCTTTGCAGTCGCAACAATCCGCAGCCCAGAAGCTGCTTTCGGATCTTCAATCGCAAATCGCATCCGCTACAACCGAGTTTAAAACTGTTTCGGAGCAATCAGCCCAATTCAAATCCCAATCCGACGCAATCGTCGCTCAATTGGCAGCTAAAGCGGCTGAGTTCGTAACAGTCCATGCGTTAAAAACCGAGAAGAACAATCAGTTCAGTGCAGCAGTCGCAGCCAAAAAACTAGCGGACGACGCAATTGCAGTATTGCAAACAAAACGCACCGCCCAAGATGCGGATGCAGCAAGTATTGACGCACAAATTGCGAATCAAACTGTTCTTTCGCAAGCTCAAGCGGCAGCGACAGCGAAATTTCAGACCGAGTTGCAAGCGATCTCTTCGGACTTCACGGCGATTGAAAAACTGAACACAGAGACGAAAGTTGCGTTCGATGCTAAAAACGGTGAGTTTGTTGCAGTAGCCACAAAAGTCCAAGAAGTGACAGCGATTAAAACAACTTCGGAACAACGCGTTGAACCCGCTAATGTTGCATTGAAAGCAGTTAATGACGCGGTTGCTGCAGCAAAATTGAAAGTCGACTCTGCGAATAGTTCTGTGCTAGCGGCTCAATCACAGGTCAGTACGATTCAAACAGATATAGCCAAGTTTATTGCTTTCCCGACCGAACTAGCGGCAAAAAAAGTTGCCATCGAGCAGACTATCACGACAACATCGGCGCAAGTCGAGCCTGCTGTAACCCTTATCGCAGCGACGAAAACAGAGATCGAAGCAGCAAGCGGCGAGGTAGCAAAACTAGAGCAGCAGTTGGTGGCACTTCAAGCGTTAATCACAAGTGAGCAAACAAAGCGAACTACACTTCAATCCGAAATGACCGCCAAACAAAAAGCCGTCGATGCGATCCGAGGTCAGATACAACAGAGCGAGGCCGAACTTGCCAATGCAGCCATGCAACAACAACTCTTTGAAAAGGCCTTCGGCAAGAAATAGACGAAGGTCAGGTCTATTTCCTACTATTCATCGGCCGTTGCGAACTCATTTTCGTGCCGAGCGAATGGATAAGTGTATACGCGATGCTTCGGATCAAAGAACCGATAGCCTCAACGGAGAGGGGAGCAAGAACAAGATGAGGACCGTCTTTATTGTCCGCGATTGACGGGGCGCCATTGGGATTCGCTTTTGGGATCGCCTCTCAAGTCTCGTGGGCCACTACCCAGCGAGAGTGGATCATTTCGATTCCCTGATGTCAATTGGCCGCTAGTGGAGGGAAGAGTATCAGGTAATCCGCCCCTTACGATTTTTGAAGGGCCGCGTGCGGATGATCGCGACGAGTTTGCGTCTGACAAATTGTTGATCGCGCTGCGATCACTGGGGGCGTCTCCAATCATCAATTCGGAATTGCTGCGACTGCGATTTGTATTGCCCGCCGTGCTCCGACCCGTTGTTCCCCCTAGACTACGCGCAAGTAGTTTTTCACTCTCCGCAAGCCTTTGTTCCAGTTGGCCATTGCGGACTTCTAGCTCCTCGGCACGCTTCTTTTGTGCACGGAACTCGGCGAGCAATCGGTCACTTTCCAACTGATACTGACGCATCGCTTGGGTAGCCGGAAAGCGTTGGCAGCCGGTGAATGCAATACAGCTTGGGACGAGAACGAATAGTAGGATTGACGTTAGACATCGGGTTAAACCCTTTAGCATGCGTCGGATCGTTTTGGTATTCGATTTGCGGCTTGCCATGTGCTTAGAGATAAAAGAAATCCAATTCCATGAAATGCGCAAGACACTTGATTGTTCCTACACCAACGTAGGGCATAACAAAACCAACCACTTCAAAGAAAGGCCAAACTTGCTCGGTTGATTCAAAAATTCCACAGAACGGCGAAGCAGAGTTTCCCGGACTGGCATTTCTAAGCTGGAGCTTGGAAACGAGAAATTTGGGGATGGCCACGGTGTAGAACGGCACTCCATGCCGTTTTTCTCGGCACGGAGTGACGAGCTATTCTCTTTGTTGCAACTCCACTTTTTAGTGCAGTGAGACGCTCGCTAGCCTCGTTTTACTTTTGGCCAAAGCAAAATACACTCCCTTTTTCCGTTGCAATCACAAGCCTGCCATCCGCGATCGCTGGCGAAGCGAGGATTTGGCCCGACATTTGATAGGACCAGGTCTCTAAACCGGACTTCAAGTCTAATGCATAAATCATTCCATCCGCAGCACCCACCCAAGTTCGACCGTCACAGATGACCGGTGAACCGTCAGTTCGCTTCTTGAGAACGGACTCCCAAAGCATTTTTCCATTTTGCAAATCAAGGCCCAGAACGCGTCTGTTTCTCGTTGTAACGACCGCAATACCGCTAATCTGTCCGTTTTCGAATTTGCCTAGTGCTGCCGGAGAAGATCGTATGTCGTTGGACTGGGATGCTTCCGAAAAGGTCCAAAGTATCTTTTCGGTTTCTACATCGATTGCAAGCACTACACCAGGTTGCGTTGGAACGATGGCTATCTTGCCAATGACACTTGGAGTGCTCAACGTGGGGGATTCAAGCGGCACGCCTTCGCCGGTTGATTCCCCTTGGATCAAGTCGATTTTGTGCAATCTCCCATCGCATCCCGCTAACAACGAATACGTCTTCCAAATCGTTGGCGAAGAACGTAACTGATCGCCAGTGGCATAATTCCATTTCAGCTCGCCCGTTTTAAGATCCATAGCGAACATCGTGCCCCCCTCGCTCGTGAGGAGTACGTTGTCTTCGTAGAAATTGGGACCGTTAGCAATCTGTTGTTCGATTTCGCGGGCCCAAACTTGTTTGCCGGTGATTGCGTCCAAGCAATAGATCATTCCGCTGAAATCACCAATGACGATGCAGCCTTGATTGGCCGCAGCGGCAGTCACAAAGCCATCTTTTTTCTTGACGGTCCATACAGCCTTTCCTGTAGTTATATCGATGGCATGGACTGTTCCCTCGAAGTCACCCACAAAAACTTTCCCATCAAAGATGATGGGGGTTCCTTCAAAACCGGATTTGTCCGAGTCCGTTTTGTATTCCCAAAGAACTTCAGGCTTGGCTGGGAGTTTACTATCTGCGGTCGCAGTCGAGGTTGAATTCCCTCTTCCAACGGTCCAATCGCCGCAATGACCGTAAGGAATTTGATTGTTCCAAAAGCACGGTCCGATCCCAATGGACATCAACAGAAACAAAACCAATTGGCGGCGTTTACGGCTAATGGAGAAAATCATTCTTGAATTACTCACAGGATAGGCTTTTTCAAGCGTTGTCAATCAAAACGAATTTGCTCATAGATTTTAGACGCAAACCCCCTCCGCGACAAAGCGCTATCCGATATTCATTCGGAATTGATCTGGATGCACATTCAACCTGTTTGGTATCGTCCACGACGTGTTTAGTCGCATTCAATGGCCCAGGGATGAATTCCGTGGACGACAATCAAAAAGTCACACACTCAACTCGAATGGGTATTTTCCTCATTCCAATTGCAATTTCGTCAGTCGTTGGATGCGTCGACGGACCGCTGTATGAACTGAAAAAACTGAATCCTGTCATTCAAAGCCAATGGAAAAAAGACCGGGAACGCGGCCCTGTTTTTTCGCAACGTGTTGATGAGATGCGACTCGTTGGGCGTCAATTCCCATCGATGCCGTCGGAGGAACAGGCAAAATGGGTTAGCACGATAATCTCGGTGATTCAAACCGAAACGAGTCCAGAAATTCGCCGCGAAGCGATCCTGGCTCTGTCCCAAGTTTTGCAACAGCCAGGCGCAACCGAGGCCGTTTTGAAGCTGTCGCAGGACAAAAATGACAAGGTCCGATTGGCCGTTTCCCAAACGTTGCGCAAGCAAGTCACACCCGATACAACGCAAACCTTGTTGGCAATGGCGACTTCCGACAAGAGCGAAAGTGTTCGCATGGCTGCCATGGAGTCACTTGGCCCACACAAAACAGACGAGGTAAAGCAGTTCCTGGCGAAACAGCTAAGCGACCGTTCGCCTGCGGTGCAGTATCACGCATCGCTGGCTCTGCGCGAATTCACCGGCAAAGATTTTAAAGGGGACGTTGCCATGTGGAAACGCTATCTCAACGGCGAAAATGTGGAGCCAAAATCAACCACTTTCTACGAAGCGGTACAACCGTACTTGCCATTCACAAGATAAATGACTAATCCCACAGAGGTCGAACGTGAGATTTCCGGTTTTTATGACTATATCGGACAAGGTAGATACGCCGATAAAGAGTCAGGGTGATCGTACTTTGAAAATGATTCGCGTAAGATTGGTGCCAAGGAACTATGTGGTTGCGGTTGCGTCGACAATGTAGTGCCCGTTTCATTATGCTTGCCTTTGGAATGCTGTCTTTCAGCGGCAATTGCGCACTTGGCCAGCAAACCGCGGAGCAACAGAGCAAACCTAACCGTCTTCGACCAAGCGATCCACAGGATTCATTAAAACGTTCAGCACCACAAGAACAGATTGGTCAACCGCCTGCCATTGATTGGAATAGACGAGAGTTTGACCCAAGCGAGTCTGATCCTAAAACGGACCGTCTTTTCGTTCTTGAACCTGCGAATCCGTATCTGGCAACTTCAGCGGATTCTACCTCGCCTCGGCTTGCAGCGGAAAACATAGAAGAACGGGAGTCTTTCTCGCCTCTCGGGCTGAGGATCGCTACAGCAAGTATGTCACACGTCACCCCTTTTTTCTGGTGGATGGCTGGTCCAACGAGCAACTTATTCGTTGATGAAACACCGCCGATTGCTAGCTTGGTCGCTCAAGAGAGCGAGGCAATAGAAGCTGTCGATGCGGCTGGTGAAGAGAGCGCAGAAACGGCAACACGAAAGCCAGCACCCCGCCCGGTTCGCATTCCGTTCGAAAAAGAACCAGAAGCTAGAGAGCCGCTTTCAAAAAATCAGGCGGGCTCCAAGCGGCTAATGAATCGCGATCCGGATTCACAGCGAGACCAAGAAGAGCCGCAACTGGATCCACGCAGTGGTGGCAGTGGGCGAGAACAACAAGGCATTGATGCACTTCAGGCATCCAGACCTGGAACACATCGCCGTGAAATCCCCATAAATGACCCCTCCAACGAAGGAATAAAAGTAGCGCCGATTTTACAAAGCAAACCTTTGGACCCTATTCTCGCAAAGCGACTGCAGCGAACAGAGGCATGCCTAACACACTACCTCGACAACCCAGAATCCACGTCTGTTCGATCTCCTTGGGCAGTGATGCATGCCGTGTTAGCTTTTGGAGCGGACTATGAAATGATTCACGCGCAGGGACGTGTCAATGCTATCGGCTGGATGTGCCACAACGGCACTTGCCGAACACAGCGTATGTTCACGCCCAATGGCAAAGGATTTACACCCAATGTTGGCGGCGGAGTACAAGGGCACGAAGGTCAGTTTTTAGCAATCTTAGCGCAATCCAATGTGCCGCTGAACTTCCCAATTCAAATCGGCTCTTCAAAATATACTGTCGAGGACTTGGTCCGATACGAAATGGCTACTTGCAAAGAAAAATCGGAGCTAACTTTCAAGCTGATTGGCTTATCCTACTACTTGGATTCGAATAAACAATGGCGAGCCAATGACGGAAAACAATGGAGTATCCAAAAAATAATCCAGGAAGAAATGGCGCAACCCATTATTGGATCGGCCTGCGGCGGTGTACATCGCCTCATGGGATTTTCCTTTTCGGTCAGGCAACGGCAGCTTCAGGGAGAACCAATCAACGGTCAATATGCTAGGGCCGCAAAGTTTGTGCGAGACTACGTTGAATACACATGGCAGTTGCAAAACCCGGACGGCAGCTTCAGTACGAACTGGTACGAAGGGCGCGGCAACGAACCCAAGGATGAACGCAAAGTTCAGACCTCCGGTCACATGTTGGAATGGCTAATGTACACGATCGCAGACGAAGAAATCACGAACCCGCGAGTAGGCAAGGCAATCGACTTTCTACTTTCCAAAATATATGACCAACGAAGCTACAAATGGCCAATTGGGCCTCGTGGGCACGCGACTCGAGCGGTGGCACTCTACCAAACCAGGACTAAAGAAATCCTCAACAGCCCGAGTTCCAACACGCTGATCAACTCGGCCTCAAAGACAGGGCCAGCAGCTATTCGTAAATGATTGTGGCCCGCAGGATGCGGTTGTTGTTACAATGGAGAATGTCCGTTGACTACCGTTCCCTCAACCCTCGCGCCCTCATGAACAGAACTCTTCGCGTCAGTAGAAAACTATTTTTAGGTTCTTCGTTCCTTTTCGCATCGGCGATGACTTGCGACATTAGCGCCGCTGATCCAGCATCTGCCGAAATAAAATGGGACCGATTTCGAGGCGAGAATGGGATGGGGGTCTTGCCGAAATGCCAAGTTCAAATCCCATGGAAAGAGTCTCAAGTCAAGTCGATTGCGTTGCCCGGTAGCGGTCACGGTTCGCCTGTCTTGTCAGGTGGGCTAGCATTTCTGCTGTCCGCAGATCCCCAAAACGCAACGCGGCACATCGTGGCTGTCGATGTCGCAAAAAATGCGTTAGCGTGGACTAAGTCGTATCCATCCGTGACGCATAAGTTGCATAAGTTCAGTTCCTACGCATCATCGACTCCTTGTACCGATGGAGAACACGTTTACGTCGCTTGGGCGGATCCGGAAAATGTTGTCGTCAAAGCTCTGACGCAATCCGGGGGCGAGGTTTGGACTCGAAATCTCGGACGCTATGTTTCCTCGCATGGGTTTGGAACGTCCCCGATTTTGGTGGACGGTAAACTCATTTTGCTCAACTCCCAGGATGCATTAGAACTGCCAGCAGGAGTCGAGCCAGGCGAAGATAGTATGATCGCGATGGATTGCAAGTCGGGCAAGACTATTTGGCAAACAGCCTTACCAACAAAGACCGTTTGTTATGGTGTACCCTGCGTTCGAAGAGTTGGAGCGCAAACCGAATTGGTTTGTAGCACGACCGGCCAAGGCATGTTTGCGTTGGACTTGAACAATGGTTCGGTGATGTGGTCGCATGATTGTTTTAAACTGCGAGTCTGCTCATCATCTCTCCTGCTCGGAAACATTCTTATTGGAACGCAGGGTAATGGCGGTGGCGGTGATAATCGTATCGTCGCCTTTGATATCGACTCAAAGAAAGAACTTTCTGTTGACATCAAACCAAGCTTGTCACCCTATGTTCCAACTCCAGTATCCGTCGACGGTTTGTTATTTTTGTGGAGCGATAAAGGTGGGATGGTCACTTGCGTAGAATTGGCGACTGGCAGTACGCTTTGGAGCAATCGAATCGGTGGAGACTATTCGAGTTCTCCGGTTGTGTTGGGTCACAAGCTGATCAACGTTTCGCAAGACGGGGTTGTGAATATCCTTGCAGCGAGTCGCGAATTTCAAAAGCTCGGATCAGTTGAAACAGGCCAGGCCGTACGTGCAACCATTGCGGCTGATAATGAGCATATTCTATTGAGAACCGAATCCGAGCTGCTGATTGTCCGTTAGGCCTCCGTGCAGAAATGGGCGAAATCTTGAATGCGACGATGGTTGTTTCTCAGTACAATTCTTCATGGCATTGAGAATCTTGATTGGTTTCCGCAATCCCGTCTCGACAACCACTCTGATCAACCTCGGTTCCGATGCTTCGCTTGCGCGTTGGGTTTGTATTTTCATCAGGCCAACCGAAAGCTCGCCTTGTAAATGTGGCGCAGCGGTGATTTGCGAGTCCAACGCAAAGTTTCTCGCAATGTTTGTGATCGCTTTCATGGGTGAGTGATCCATTTGACGATGTAACCAATAAATCGGTGTTGAGCGTTTCGCCCGGTATAGACTAAAGTTCTTGCTTGGAGGCGCAACACGATGCGTCATAAGTTTCTTCGCGTTTTTGGTTTAGCCACTGCGGTGTTTGCAAGCGTTTGGAGCTCAAACAACGCGACCGCCGAAACTCTCCTACCCGCTTTAGGAGCGAGAGCTGCTGGGCGAGGTGGCACCAACTTCGCGTTCAGCGACAATGGCTACGTCCTGCACGACAATCCCGCCGGGCTGCTTGGTGCCACGAAGTGTGAATGCGGTGAAACGAAAGATTTGCTTGAAGTCAGCGGAGCGATGCTGTTTCCGAGCGCGCAATACTCTGACCCTCAAAACCCGGGTGTTAGCGCTACCAACGATCTATTCGGCCTGGGCGCACTTACGATTGCGCATCGAGTGAATGACGATTTGGCCGTCGGTCTCGGTGTTTATACGCCTGCCGGATTTGGTGCCAGATGGAATATGGAAGGACCGCCTGGGCCGCTCGCCGGACCTCAGTTTTACAAGTCCGTCGGTATGCTCATTCGGTTTTTGCCAGGCTTTTCCTACCAAGCTACCGAGCAATTGCGCGTCGGCGGCACACTGGGCGTCGCTGCAAATCATATCGAACTCGAGGGCCCTTACTTTATTAATAGTGCTCCGCTCACGGGAATTCCAACACTCATTGATTTACAAGCGACCGGAACCGCCATTACATGGTCCTCTGGTCTTCAGTACGACGCAACGGAACGCCTTACGCTGGGTGCCAGGTATCAAAGCCAAAATCGCTTTAAGAATAATGGGAACGCACAGGTGACGATCCCTGGCCTAGGAACTCTAGGAACTTCGGCTTACGATATGACCCTTGATATTGTTTGGCCGCGAACCCTCGGCGTTGGTTTGCAATACAAATTTACCGATTCACGACGCCTTGGTCTCGACTTGGAATGGCAACAGTGGTCGCGAGCAATGAACAAGGTAGACTTTGCGTTTAGCAATCCAACGAACCCTGTTTTCCAGCAAGTGGCTCCGCTGCTCAACGAGTCACTCCCACTCCGTTGGCATGACAACATCGTTGTCAAGTCAGGAATTGAGCAGGATATCGGCACCGACAAGACAATTCGAGCTGGATACAGCTACAACAATGACGCAGTTCGAAACAGCACCATGACTCCCTACATCCCAACAATTCTCTCACACTACTTTACGGCAGGATTTGGTCTGAAAAAATGCGGGTGGGAGTACGACGCTGCGTATCAGTACTCATTCCGACCGACCTTGCATGAGGACACTAGTGATTTAGCCGGAGGTGATTTCTCAAACAGTCGGTTCCATACCGCAGCCCACTGGATGTTTCTCAGCGCCAGCCGAAAGTTTTAATTGAGGTGAGCGTTCTTTCAGGTTGCACTGCGATTGTGATCATTGTTACGACCTATTGGCTGAGCCAACCTCATAACTTGAGCGACCGCGAGTACCGAGCCTTGGCAGCCGGTTTCGCATTTGACCGTGAAACGCTACCTATCACCGCTGCTGTTTTTGCAGTCTGCTCCCACAGTAAACGCAGCCAATGCACAAGCCAGTCCAATTCTTTCCTCCGCAAAATTTAACGCGACCGATTTGGTTTCACCGCATCAAGTTTGGCATACGAGTTGTGTGACTCAGGCGGACTTCGACGGTGAGGGTCTATATGATTCTTGTAATGCTGCACATCGTCTATCCACTTTTTTTGCGCTGACGCTGGTCTGTCTGGGGCGTGGCATCTTCTATGGCACAGGTTGCAACTAGGTCCCGCTCGGTAATGCCAACCGCTACCCTAGCGGCAAGAGTTTTTTGAACTTACTTTTCTAGTTGCTTCCAACACGCAGATTCTTCATAAAATACAACCGACCGTCCTCAGCGCCTCCCAGAAAGTCCGGTACTCCGTCACCGCCGAAGTCTACTACCGCCGGACTTACATCGTGCCCTTCGATGTTTTTTTTGGCCAGAGTACCGACGTTTTTCATAGTCCATTTTCCATTTTGAAAATCGACCTGCTTTAAGAAGTCCGCATTGGCCGAATTCAACAGAAAATCGAACTTGCCATCGCCGTCCCAATCGGTAACGCAAAGCTTTCTTCGACCGCTTTTGCCTGCGGCTCCAGGGTTTAGCTGAACCGGCCGTCCCGTCTCATCGACGAACGCGCGGCGCGGGGGTTGCAAAATCAGCTTGCCCTCTTGACGCGCTCTCTCGAAAAACGCCAAATAGCCTTCTTGATCCAACATTGCAATGTCGAGCATTCCGTCCGCATTGAAGTCGAAAACTACGGGAGTTGTTCTCCACTGAGTCAGGAGACCTTTGCCATTCGGTTTTAGCCATCCCCATGCTAATTTGGGCTGCTCGACTGGCCATTCGACTTCGATAAACTGTGGTGGCGACATCTGTGGGTACTGGCGCGTACCGATATTCCGAAGCCAAACAATCCGACCCAGTATCGAGTTCAAAATAAGATCCGGCAGGCCGTCGCTGTCCCAGTCAGCTATGTTCAATGTCGTGTACCCCCACTTGGCCTCGGCTGGCCCCTGGATGCTGCCATTTGGACCAGCCATGATTCGAAAGTTATTGCCATCGACTTGAATCGCAACAGGTCGATTCCATCTCGGGCTCGCAACTTTCGGCCCGCTTAGGTTTTCGAAAAGCTCGATGAAGCCAGCGGTGTTTCCGCCCAAAATATCCATATCGCCGTCGCCATCCCAGTCAAACCCAACAGGCGTAGCTAATGCACCGCACTTGAGTGTTTCCGCCTCTTGTTGAAAGTAACGCGGGGAAGAAAAAGTAGGGCCTTTGTTCTCTGCGCTATTTCGGCTAACGTTTTCGACGAAAGCCACTCTTCCATCTTCATCGCCTACAATCAGATCGAGATCGCCGTCTCGATCCCAATCCAAGGCCACTGGTACAATCATCTGCAAATCCATAGCCAACGGCTTGCCTTGTTCCGTTTTGAGCCTTTGCCCAGCTGCGTAACGAGGCGAGTATCGCGAGCCAATGTTCTCAAAGTAGGTAAACGAGTCTAGAAATTCGCCGCAGATCAAATCGAGATCGCCATCGCCATCGAAGTCACCGAAGTTAGGTGATGGGCAACCGAAGACATCGATGCGTTTGCCGTCCGCTTCGACAAAGACGGGCTCCGCATAGTTTGGTTTGTCCGTCGAGCCACGATTGCGAAACATGTAAATCCATCCATGCAACGGACCATTCTGCCAATTGCCATTGCTATCCCAGGCGTCATCCCAACCGTAGTCGCTCCAATCCTCGATACCCACGATCAAATCAAGCGATCCATCGCCATCGAAATCAGTATATCGCCACTGGTTGTGCCTTACTTTAGGCCCCTTGGTTTGTCGGCCTAACGGCTTATGAAATTTCGCCTCGATTGGTAGCGTCCGTCTTTCGTTCGTGCCGGTTTTAGTAAAATTGACGTACTCTACACCAGGAGACATTACTCGCATCGTCCCATCGACATAGCTTGGCATGACGTAGTGCACCGTCTTACTGAGCAGCTTCGCTGGTTTGAAGACGGGCATCTTAGCAATCTTAGTATCACCGGTGGCATTCTCAAAAAACCACACGCCATTCGATGGTTTGTCCGGGCAAGACACAATCAAATCAAAGTCCCCGTCCCCATCGGCATCGCACGGAATGGGCCAAGCCCACAGCCCCACCCCCAAATCGACAACCAAACCAGGATTATTGTATCGAAGCGGCTCAAGCTCGTCGGATTGAGCGATGCTAGTGCAAGCCAGGAAGCATAACCAGCCCCTCACGAAAATTTTCACGACAACGACTCCAAAATTTCTCGAACGCGTTCCCGTTCTGGTGCTCTAAATCGATGAAACGGCTCCGCCATAAAATCATCGCAAATACCTAACAACGACAAACAGCACTTGGTCGCTTTGATGTACTTCGAAGCGTACTTTCCCACCTCATAGATCTGTTGCAATGCATTGATGGCCGTCTGAAGTTCATCGATACGCAACTGGTTGCCCGCAACACAGGCTTCATAACACTCCACAAAGAGCCGGGGAAACACATTTGCACCGCCTGCCACGCCACCGTCTCCTCCGAGTCGCATCGCTTCCGGCAACTTAGCTTCGGGACCGATCATGACAGACCAGTCCGGTCTCAATTTTTTAAGTCCAATCGCGTTTTGAAAATAACCTAAATCGCCGCTGCTATCTTTCAAGCCGATGATTTGAGGGATTGCCGACAACTTTTTAAGCGTTTCCACCTCGAACCAAACCTTGGTCAAACTCGGCATGTTGTAGAGCACCAAAGGGAGCGGAAGCTCAGGGACCAAGTGCTCTACATAACCGGTTAGTTCCGTTTGCCCTGCCGGAAAATAGTAGGGCGTCGAAAGCACGAGGGCCTTCGCTCCAGCATTGGCCGCATGCTCAGCCAGTCGGACCGACTCGACAAATGAAGTGTCCGTAATACCAACGAGAATTGGAACTCTCCCGGCCACGAGTGATGCTACGCGATCGATCAGTTCGCGCCGTAGTCGGTAGCTCAAGCTTGGGGCTTCGCCGGTAGTACCGAGCAAGAACAGGCCGTGAACACCGCCAGCCAAAACATGTTCAATCAGCCGCTCAAGCCCTTTTTGATCGAGTTCATCGCGAGCGCGAAGTGGCGAAACGAGTGGTGGAATGATACCCGATAGTATTGGACTCATGAAAACGATACTCGGCGAGGACTAAACCCAGAAAAAAAGATCGATTGCGTTGCACTAGCTTACTACAAATGTTCGTTGCTAAAAGCTCAACGGGCGGGTTGCTTGTAAAAACTTGTACTCGTGCTGGTATTCGATCATTATCGCAACAGCTTCACCGCCACCCAAGCACAATGCAGCCACTCCGACAGTCAGACCTTGCCTTTGTAAAGCATGCATCAAAGTGACTAGCACCCGCGTTCCACTGCATCCAATCGGGTGCCCCAAGGCAATGGCCCCTCCGTTGACATTGAGTCGCTCAGGAGCGATTCCTAGTCCACGCATACATGCAATTGTCTGTGAGGCAAACGCTTCATTGATTTCGAACAGGTCGACGTCCGATAGTTTGCGATTGGTTTTACGAAGCAGCTTTTCGATTGCGCCCACGGGCGCTAAAAAAAGATCCTCAGGCCTCGTTGCATGATTTGCTGAGGCGACGATGCGAAAAGCCGATTCTTTGGGCATAGACATGCGGACCGCTTCACTGACGACGACGACCGCTGCAGCCCCATCACTGAGGGTGGACGAATTCCCGGCGGTCACCGTGCCGTTTGCATCGAAGGCCGGTCTCAGTTTCCGCAATTTTTCCAATGAAGCATCGGCTCGCGGTCCGCCGTCCCATTTTATCATCTCTCCATTCGCCGCTGGCACCGGTACGATTTCCGATTCAAACGTTCCGGAACGTTGAGCCGCGAATGCACGTTGATGGCTTTGCATTGACCACTCATCTTGCGTAGTGCGGTCGATGCCGTAATCGCGAGCGACATTCTCTGCATAGACACCCATCGACGCAGACCCATGGGGGCAACGGAGCCCATCCAATTCGATAGAGTCTAGGAGCGGTTGCTGTCCATACTTCCAACCGGTTCGCGAGTTTCGGAGCAAGTGAGGCGCTTGACTCATACTCTCCATGCCGCCAGCGACCACAATCGAGCTGTCTCCTGCGCGCAACGATCGGTCAGCGAGCATGATAGCAAAGAGGCCTGAACCACATACTTTGCCGACCGTCGCGCATCCGACGGAGTCGGGAATTCCTGCATGAAGCGCCGCTTGCCTTGCTGGCGCCTGCCCGACGCCTGAGGTCAATACCTCGCCTATGATCACTTCGTCGATTTGTGCTCTGTCGACTTTTGCCGAGGCCAATGAAGCTTGAATCGCATGGCCTGCCAATTGCGGAGCGGTCAAATGTGAAAGATCACCCATAAATCGACCGATCGGAGTTCGAGCCCCAGAGAGTATCCAAGCGTTCGACATATCGCAAACCATTCCTATCCAACTGAAATTTGTCGTCCTGATTCGCCACTTACTTTCGATCCGTCGACTTGAGTTTCCGATCTAGTTGCATCGCCAGTTTTAGAAGCGACGCAAAAACGAATTCGTAGTCTGGCACAGCTCCTCTTTTTGGGCGAACCACTATGTCGATACCGAGCGGCAATTCCAATTTTTGACGCCGGAAAGCCTCGCGAATCAGTCGCTTCCAGCGATTTCGAATCGGTGAATTGCCGACGCGTTTCGATACGCTCAATCCGATGCGGGTCCAAGTCTGATTACCTCGAGCAGCATGCATTACCAAAACGGAGTCGCTGGCCACGACCCCTTCATGGAATACACGGTCAAAGTCCAATGGACTCACCAAACGAACTGACTTTGGGAACCGCTCGTCGCTTTGTGTCGACATGCTATTTAGATGTAACGACCAGCGTTAGTCCAGGATCTTGGCGTTAGCGATCAGTTTGAGAAACTCTGCGTTGCTTTGAAATCGGGATAATTGCTTCGTCAATTGCTCCATTGCTTCCACGGGATGCATGGAGTTGAGCGTCCGCCGAATCATCGTGACCGCATGATACGTGTCGGGATCATGTAGCAGTTCTTCGCGGCGAGTTCCCGATTGCGTAATATCGATAGCAGGCCAGACACGTCGCTCGGCTAACTTGCGATCCAGGACCAACTCCATATTTCCGGTTCCCTTGAACTCCTGGAAAATGAGCTCGTCCATTCGCGAACCTGTATCAATCAACGCAGTGCCAACGATCGTAAGCGACCCACCTTCGGCAAAACATCTCGCAGTAGCAAAGAGCTTCTTTGGAATGTCCATCGCTTTGATGTTCACACCGCCAGACATAGTTGCCCCGCTATTGCCAACCCATTTATTGAATGCTCTGGCCAAGCGTGTGATCGAATCCATGAGCAAGAAAACGTCCTTACCCATTTCGGCAAGTCTTCGGCACCGGTCCACGACCAATTGGCTAAGGCGGACGTGGGAATCAACATCTTCATCCAGACTACTTGAAATCACTTCGCCGCGAATAATGTTTCGACGCATGTCGGTCACTTCTTCGGGGCGCTCGTCGATCAACAGGACGATCAATTCCACTTCTGGGTAGTTTAAAGCGATACCCTTGGAGATCGACTGGAGCATGATCGTTTTGCCGGAGCGAGGCGGAGACACAATCAACGCACGCTGGCCTCGTCCAAGCGGAGTCAGCAGGTCTATGACTCGATTGGTAATCGGCTGTGCACCGATTTCAAGTTTCAGCCAGCGTTCGGGGTTGATAGCTGTCAAGGTGTCGAAGGATTTGACGTTCACATACTCTTCGGGCTTCATGCCTTCGACATCGAGAATTTCTTTGACCCGAGGCCCTTGTGAGCGGCGAGTCTGTTGCATAATGGCTAGGATTTTGAGTCCTTGACGCAATCGAAACTTCTCGATCATCGTTCCAGGCACAAATGGATCGGTCCTTTCTCGCGAGTAATTATTCGCGGGAGACCTTAGGAAACCGTAACCATTGGGATGCATCTCCAACATGCCGAAGAACTCCTGACCGGGCTCTTCCGTGGGAGCTTCACCGTCTTCGGTCGCTATCGCCTCCCCATCTTCATTTACAGCATTTTCGCTTGGCTCATCCTCAGGTTTCGCGAACGCTTGTTGATAGTTCGGACCATAACGGCGTCGTGGTTTTTTGAGGCGGGGTCTAGAGGCAGAGCCGCCTGCACCCGCCGGACTAGCCTGATTATCACCTTGGAAATGAGAACGAAATCGCTTCTTCTTGGGCATAAATCGAAAATCCAGACAAAAAACAAGTGCGCAACCTCTTCTCGACCCCAATTTCAATTGGTGATAATCGCAAGAAGTGGATGCAGAGTACTAGAGGGTTTAAAACAAAATACAAATCGACGAGGGGTATTGCGGAACGAACTTCAGTGCTCGCTCAATCAAATTCCTGTCCGAAACAAATCCATGTATTCCACTCACGGCGGCAAAACGCAACGAAGGCGGAGTCTGGCCCGAGTGAAAATCGCAAAACTGCAAATTGGTTTTTTGCTAGCAGAAATCTGCTATGTCATCCGCCACATGAAACATCGGTACTATTACCGCTCAATCAAGTAGGCGATCGGCAGGAAGGATACACAAACGTGTGCAACCAAAAACTTTCCGTGGACGACACTTGGCGACTGCGGTAGGAATGCATTAGGCGCCTTACGGCACCGGTCAAAGAACAAAGCTATCAAGTCGTTCCTTAGGAATCCACCGCTTTTTCTAAAGTTTGGCATCGGCATCTGTACATGTCAAGCGGGAAATCGGCATATCTCCGACAATCGTCCTTTTTTGTTGTTTTCTGTATTTCCCCTAAACTTGCCCATCCGTTGCAACCGATGCGCCTGGCATCAAATCCGTTCGGCATTTTCGACCGAGTGGGGCTGCGCGGATGAGGGACTCTCGATGCTGAAATTTTTTTTCATTGCTGGTTTCAAGCTTCAAGCAATTGAGACCTTGTTATTTTTTACAGCACTAGCGATTGTTAATCCTACTTCAGGATACGCCATCCAGCGAGAGATTGCCTGGACTGAAGACTACGAGGCTGCCGTTCAACGCGCGGCCACCACGAATAGTATTGTTCTGCTCCATTTTTATGGCGACTACTGCCCGCCCTGCAAATTGCTAGACAGGAAGACGTTTCAGGACCCAGCCCTGGTTTCCAAGATGAACGATAGCCTGGTTCCAATAAAAATAAACGCCGATCGGCGCCGAGACCTTGCACAGAAATTCCAAGTCACCCGATGGCCCACCGATATTTACCTATTCCCCAACGGCGACGAGATCTATCGAGGTGTTAGCAACGCCGACCCATCGGTCTATTGCAAGACGATCGAAAGAATCGCATTGCGGCATCGAGATTGGACCGTTGAACGCAACTCGATTGCCCGAGCAAAAGAAAAGCGGCAAGACCGTGCTTTGGCCGCACAACCACCTCAAATCCAATCCGTTCCGCCATCCTACGCCGGAAACGCTGGGCACTCGGTACAAACACAATCAGCGGCGTGGAAAAACAGATCAGGTATGCCTCAAAACAGCGACTCGCAGGCCGCAGCTTTACTTTCAGGCTCGCGAGTGATCCATAACCCGTACATCACCGAGGAGGGGGTCATCGTGCCACCGTCCCCATCCGACCAAAACACAAACCCGCTCTCACCCAGAGTCCGCGACGTTCAACCTACCGCCCGTTCAAACCAGCCCTCCCTCGCGCCAGGGTCCAACCTAACGGCCAAACATGCTGTTGCTCAGCCCATTATTACGCAACGCCATTCTGATCCTCTGCCCAACAGCACGCTTCAGCCCAACAGCAATGTTTCGCCACATCCCGTGTACGCGGAGACAGTTGGTTTGGGTGGGTATTGCCCAGTATCGCTCATCGAAGCACTTGATCAACCGAATGCTAATGGATGGATCAAGGGGAAGAACTCCTGCGCAGTGCGACATCGCGGCCGAATCTACCATTGCGCAAATGAACGGGCTAGACAAACTTTGCTAAGTAATCCGGACCGTTACACCCCATGCCTCAGCGGATTCGATATTGTCCATTTATGCAAGGTAGGCGAGCTTCATGATGGAATTTGCGAGTTTGGATGCATTGAAGAAGGCACGAATCGGGTCTTCCTTTTTGAGAGCAAAGTCAACTATGAGGAGTTTACGAAAAACACTGTTTACTACTCTCACTTGCTCGACAATGCTGGTCCAGAACGCGTCGCAAATGAGCTGAATGGAACCTTAAAACGATAGCCATATATGATTTGTCCAAAAATACCGACTGCATGCGATGAGCCCAGCACGAAAGCGTCACCCTACAAGGTTACCGCTCGACTTTGGCTCCTTCAATCGGTTGTTGCAGCCATTGCCTTAAGCGTTTCATCGTCTACTCCATCGGTTGCGCAATCCGTCCGAGCGGTAGGCACAAATGATGACGACGTAGTTCATTGGCCACGATTGGACTTTGTTATTCCATTTAACGTGGACGCTACTGGCCAAGCACCACGTGAGATTCAGTTGGAGTTCTCAGAGAATGGTGGCAAGTCCTGGACTCTCTATTCAAGCGGCGACGTTAGAACGAAGCAGTTTCATTTTCAAGCCAAGGCCGACGGTGAATATCAATTCCGACTGAAAACTCTCGATAGTCAAGGCCGTAGATTTGACAATCCCGGCGAACCATTGCGTGTCGTAGTCGAC
>CAMDKL010000003.1 GCA_945900945.1 Pirellula staleyi DSM 6068 | reverse complement strand
ATGTCGTTTCCAATCGTGGATTTTCATATCGCTAGCGTTTTGCGAATTGCTTTAGCGCCCTACCAAGGATGCAAGTCGCCTCCGTTTTTGATGGAGGGCCCTATTTACTCAGCATGCATTCATGAAATCATTGAGAGGATGTCTGTTCTTTATTAAGGGGGCTCAACTTTTCATGGAACCGTCATGGCAGCATCGTCCAACAAGCCGAATATGGGCTGGCATTTGTGCAATTGTCGCGTCGGTCTTCCGATTACCCAAGTATCTCGCGGACAACATTTCCATGAACATCCGTTAGACGGTAGTCTCGACCGCCGTGGCGGTACGTCAATTTCGTATGGTCGATGCCGAGCAAATGCAAAATAGTCGCGTGGAAGTCATGCACATGGACCTTGTTTTCAGCCACGGTTGCGCCAGTTTCGTCTGTCGCCCCGTAGGATATTCCAGGTTTCACGCCAGCACCTGCTAACCATGAACTGAAACAGGCGCTATGATGCCCGCGGCCTTTGTCACCGTCAACACCTGGAGTGCGCCCAAACTCGGTCGCCCATACGACTAACGTGTCGTCCAGCATTCCCCGTTGCTTGAGATCTTTGAGCAATCCCGCGATCGGCTGATCGATCACTTTAGCATGGTCCGCGTGTTCGGCCATGTTGCCATGTTGGTCCCAGTTCTTGCTTGAACTGCCATCAATCAGTTCAATGAATCGCACGCCCCGTTCGGCTAGCCTACGAGCGACGAGGCATTTCCATCCGAAGCCAGTTGACTCGCCGGGCTTGAGACCATACAAGTCAAGCGTGTCCTGCGATTCGCCTGACAGGTCAAAGACTTCTTTGGCCTCGCTCTGCATCTTGAAGGCGGTTTCAAAGGTTCGAATCCGCGCTGCAAGTTCTTGCTCTCCGGAACGGTCTGCCAAGTGGCGTTGATTGAACGAAGCCGCAAACTCCAACTCCAACTGCTGGATATCTCGACGACTTGTTCGACGATCCAAGTTTGGAATCGGCTCCGCACCTGGGACAACCCTTACTCCTTGATGGTACGCGGGCAAGAAGTCATTCGCAAAGACTTGAGTGCCTGCATAGGGTAGTTCTTTGGCTAACACCACGAACGACGGCAGGTTGTTATTGACAGTACCAAGTCCGAAACTGATCCAAGAGCCAATGCTAGGCCTCGAAAAGAAAAACGAGCCCGTGTGGATCGCAAGGGTAGCTTGGTAGTGCTCGTTGTCATCCGATTTCATCGACTTGATCAGGCAAATGTCGTCCATGCACTGACGCAAATGAGGAAACAGATCGCTTACCAGGGTTCCGCATTTGCCACCCGGTTTGAAGTCCCAAAGCGGTTTAAGCAACACCCGCTCCTGATTCGAGAGCCCACCTCCAACTCCCTTTTTCTTTCCATCGGCTCGGAATAGCTCCGGCTTGTGATCAAACGTATCCATGTGGGAAACGCCGCCATTTGAAAAGATGAAGATGACTCGCTTGGCTTTCGCAGGAAAATGCGATGGTTTGGGTGCAAGTGGATCGGATGAAGTGCCCGCAGACCCGCCGTCTTCCCCTAGCAATTGCGACATCAGTCCTGGCATCAGTATCGAACCGCCGACCAAGCTCTGAATGACTCTGCGTCTGTCCATAAGATTCTCAATCAAGGTAAACAAACTCATTCAGTCGAAATACCGATCGCAGCAACGATTGCCACGATTGGCTCTCTGCCTCTTGCTCGCTCACTTCGGAGCTAACCATGGCACTCTCTATTACAGCCAATAACTTGGTCGACGATTCGAGCTCCAGCGGAGTTGGGAAACGACCCAGGGCCAATCGATATGCAAATCGCAATCGTTCGTCGCGATCCTCTGTGTGCGAGATAACTCGCCGTGCAAACCCTTCAGCCTGCTTGTGTACGAATGGGTCATTGAGAAAATACAACGCCTGCACGGGCGTTGTGCTAACAGGCCGTGATGGTGTGCTCGCGGCTGGATCCGCACCGTCAAAGATGGCCAAAAACGGATGGCGTTGGATGCGCTGCGTCATGAGGTAGACGCTCCGATGATTGGTTTCGTAGACGGCTTTGAATGGACTGTGCTGAGTGAATTTCCATTGTGACTGAGGTGGGAAGGGATGTGCCGGACCCCGTCTAGGATTAAGGCTACCGCTGAGAGTTAGCAACGTATCCCGAATAGATTCAGCGTCCATCCGCAATCGAGGGAAACTACTTAGTAAAGTGTTTGTGGGATCTGCCTCGTTGGCTTTCGGTGATTGCGTGCTACAGATGCGGTAACCGCGAGACAGCATAATCTCACGGTGCATGGTTTTGATGGACCAGCCAGACTCTATGAATCG
Source organism: Pirellula staleyi DSM 6068 (assembly GCA_945900945.1). Lineage (GTDB taxonomy): Bacteria > Planctomycetota > Planctomycetia > Pirellulales > Pirellulaceae > JBKCUI01. Next base: position 99,860 of record CAMDKL010000003.1, on the reverse strand, counting down.
TAAGGCCAACCAATCAAGTAGCTCAGGATGCGAAGGCTGTTTGCCTTGCCGACCGAAATCGTTCGGTGTCGAGACAATCCCGCGACCGAAATGGTGCAGCCAAATGCGATTCACCATCACACGCGCGGTCATCGGATTGTTTCGATCGGTAATCCACTGCGCCAATTGCCGCCGCCCACTCGTCGCGTCTATTTTAGGAACTCGTTGACCACCGAGCATGGTTAAAAAATGGCGTGGAGCAATTTCGCCGGCTTTGCTCGGGTCTCCCTTGATCTGGACGGGGCTGTCTGCGATCGTATTTGCATCTACGATCGCGTAGGCTTGTTCAAATGGAAGGGGTTTTTTTGCGTGGCTTGCCGCGTTTTCTTTAGCGCTTTTAATTAGGTCGTCGATACTCTTCCTGTTCTCTTCGCTGGAACCCGCAGCGGCTTCCTTCTTTTGCTTTTCAAGCGACTTAACCAGGTCGTCTAGCAGCTTTTGTTCGTGCTCACGCGATTGTTTCACTTGTTCTGCTACATCGATTGGCACGAGAGGTACGAGATCGCGCTGTTTCTGCTCCAATTCGATGCCCGGCCACGGATAGCGTGTACTGTTGAAGATCCCATAAAGTGCGTAATAATCCTCAGTGGTGACCGGATCAAACTTGTGGTCATGGCAACGTGCACAATTGATCGTTGTCGCCAAGAAAGCCCGGCCGACATTGTCCAGCGTATCTTCGATTGTCAAATGCGTTGGGTAATCTCCCACGCGCGAACCAAATCGCCTAGCTCCGGCAACGTAACCCGTTGCGATCAACTGACGGTGAGTCTGATCCACAGATTGGCTTGGCAACAGATCACCTGCTAACTGCTCGCGAACGAATTGATCGTAAGGCATGTCATCGCGAAAAGCGTCTATCACCCAATCCCGGTACTTGATCATTTGCGGGATCGGAAAATCCGAGTTGTCACCTGCGGTATCCGAATAGCGGACTACGTCGAGCCAATGCCGCCCCCAGCGCTCACCATACTCTTGGGATGCTAGCAACCTATCAATAACATTCGCATAAGCCTCTACGCTACGATCGCCAAGGAAGGCATCGATTTGTTCTGGAGTTGGCGGTAGACCAATCAAGTCATAAGTCGCGCGTCGTATCCAAATCTCGCGGCTTGCATCTGCGCTGGGCTCCAAGCCATGTTGTTTCATGCCAGCAAAAAGAAACCGATCAATACTGGTCTTGGCCCAATCCGAATCGGCAAGTTCCGGAACGGTAGGTTGAGTTAGAGCGCGCAGAGACCAAAAGTCTTTGGCCTTGTCCCAATCAATTGATTTTCTTGCTTTCAATGCCGCGACGCTGTCGTTGGTTCTCGAATCCGGTGCGCCCATTTCGATCCAAGTTTTGATGTCTTGGATCTCGTGGTCTGCTAGTTTTTCCGATGGGGGCATTTGCAAATCCGCTTTGGTGTATTTCACAGCGGTCATGAGCAAGCTTGCATCGGGATCACGTGGCACAACCGATGGCGATGTGTCGCCCCCTTTGACGATCCCTCGATGCGAGTCGAGTAGGAGGCCGCCACCAATCTCAGTCGCATCGGCACTGTGGCATTCGTAGCAATGTTGAACCAATACAGGGCGAATCTTGCCTTCGAAGAATGCGAGCTGCTCATCTGTCGGCGAGCGATTGAATTCGACTTGGAATGGATCTGGGATATCGCCAACTGCATTCCACAATTCGATGCCAGATAGGTTGGCCGCACCACCCTTTGCAGAGACCTTGATCGTCTCATTGGAGGCTGTCGCTTTCCATGGTCCAAGCCGTTTCCATTGACCTGCGGTGCCGCTCGAAAACCGATCGATGACAACTTGATTGTTCACCGAAATTTGAAACTGTTCGGGGGAGTTGTCCTCCCAAACGTACAAAAAGACGCGATAGTCTCCTTGCTCAATGTTAGTCAGCTCGACATCGACCGCCTTTCCCCATCGACTGCTGCGAATCATGAACTCACGGTTTCGATCGGTTTTAGGTTTTAGAATAACGTTCGTGCTCTCGAATGAGTTTCCATTGCATTTAAAATCTGACGAGTTGTTGCCTTGCCACTGGTGGCCATCGATTTCAATCGACGGCCCATTGAGGTTGAGCCCTCGAACAAACATCGCCTGACCGGGAACGCCTTCATCGCCGCACGTAAAACTAGCAACGAGAACCCAAGCGAAAATCATTAGCGGGGATCGCTTGAATGCAACAGATCGAAGGATGATCGAATTTGTCAGTACGCGGGAAGCATGCATAGGAGGGATGGACCGAGTGGGCATCGACCGGGAATATCTATCATACAAATCGATTGGTAAGCATGAATACTAATTGCCAATTTTTGTTCGTTTTTATATGAAATGGAATCCGCGATAGCAATTCACGGCTGTCCTTAAGTAGAATGAGGTGCACATTGGTGGGAAAAGATTCTATGAACAGGTTACATCGTTATGCAAGTTATCGAATCACCTGAAACGCGGATAGTTCTCGAAAACGTTAGATGGGAGACTTTTCTGGAGCTCTCAGAGCAGCGGCGTGGTAGTGTACCTCGTATGACGTATGACAATGGAGTACTCGAGATGATGAGTCCAAGACGTCAACATGAAAACATTGGGCGTCTGATCGGACGTATAGTAGAAACGTATTCCGAAGTGCTCGAAATTGAAATCCAAAGTGTCGCTTCGACGACTTTCAAACGCAAGGAATTGAAGAAGGCCTTCGAGGCGGACGAATCGTACTATGTTCAGCATGCCGAGCAAATTCGACCCAAAGAAGAGCTTGATTTAGAAGTGGATCCGCCACCCGATCTAGTGATCGAAGTTGAGATCACTTCGTCCGCGATCCAGAAGTTTAAGCTGTTTGCGGCGATGGGAGTGCCAGAAGTTTGGCGGCACGACGGTGAACACTTGGAAATGTTTCGTTTGCAAGGCAGCGTGTACGAAGCCATAGATTCGAGCCATGCGTTGCAAGGACTCTCAGCCGCCACGATCGACGGGGTATTGCAACGACGGTTCGATTTTGGCGAGACAGCGTTAATTCGTGAGTTCCGACAATTGATTGTCAGCCTGAGGACAGGCTGACCTACGTGATCAATAATCAAAGAACCCTTGGCCCGTTTTTACACCCAGACGATTGCTGTCGACGTACGGTTGTAAAATGTCTACCAGTGGCTGCCACTCTTCGTCGCCATCGACGAACCTCGCGTGCGACATGGTTTGATGGATCAAATCGACACCGATTTGATCCATGATTCCAAATGGTCCAATAGGCATCCCGGTTACTATTTTCCATGCCATGTCGATATCGGCTGGTTGTGCGACTTTGCGATCGACCAACTGCAACGCCGATTGAAGCAATGCCTTCAACATCCAATTGAACACATAGCCCGGATTCTCAGTCCGCTGTACCAGAGGTGTTTGACCAATTCGAATGGCCAAGACCACGAGGCGCTGAACTGTGGTGTCGTCCGTCATCGGTCCAGACGCAATGTCAACCAATGTGGCTCGCCAGATTGGAACATGGAAATGGAGGTTTGCAAACCGCTCGGGCAAAACAACGTGCGGTTGCATCATCGAAGGGGTGAAATAAGAGCTATTCGATGCAATTATCGTGGGGGACGTAAAACGCTCTGAATAGGCCTTGATAATGCGCCGTTTGAGCGAGAACTGTTCGCTCACCGACTCCAAGACCAGATCGAATTCTCCCGCGACCGCATCGATGAGAGTAGCTGTATGGATACGGCTGGCCAGTTGCTCGTGACTCACGTCAGGCCAGTAACCCTGTTCAAAAAAAGATTCCCGTTGGTCCAGGATCCAAGCTCTTGAATCCTCCAGTGCTTGCATGTTGTTGTCTACAAGCGATACATCCAATCCATAGGCGACCATTTGACCGGCGATCTGCCGACCGGTCCAACCGGCTCCGATAATTAACACGCGTTGAATCGGTGGAAACGCCGCTTCTACGATCGATTTGTCGGCGACGCCGTTTGGATTTGCTGGTTCGGAAGGAGCCATTGTTGCTGATGATGCTCGCACAGTGACAAGAGTTGTTCGGCTGCTAATGCAACTCGTTGCTCGGCATCATACCATGCTTGCTGTTTTGTGGCGGCTACTTCCATTTGTTCTTCGGCGGGACAAAGGAATCGATTGCCATCAACTCTTCGCCAGTGACCGTAGCGCCGAAGCGAACGCCCATTTCGTTGATCTTGCTGGGCTGCTTGTTCGAGCTGTTCTCGATTATTGAGTTTGAGAGCGACCGATTGGGCAATTTGGATCGTTTCGGCGAGGATGGGATGATTGAGTTTGGCCTTGATACGATCCACGGAAACATAGACCTCAACTTGCACTCAAGCGTGGAGAATTAGATAATCGCTGCCTCCTACGAAGAGGGATCGCGAGGAAAAATCATTACAACCAGCGTTTTCGGTTCAACCGGTTTCCATTTGGCTTTGTTGCGAGCAAAACAATCATCAGCGACTTGTCCCCTAAACGAAGAACCAAACTAAAGGCCGCGTTAGCAACTGAGCCGGAGCATCCGTGGCTGGTCGACCGAATTGTGTCGGGTGGTCAAACGGGCGTCGATCGAGCAGCCCTTGACGTGGCAATCACACTTGGGATTGCACATGGTGGTTGGTGCCCGCTGGGAAGAATTGCTGAGGATGGTCCTATCCCTGATTTCTACGATCTTCAGGAGCATCCATCGCCGAAGTATTCAGATCGAACGAAGCGCAACGTGATCGATTCGGATGCAACGTTGATACTCTACGGCTCGAGTCTTGAGGGGGGAACATTCAGGACGTTTCGACACGCAGAAACTCTTGGCAAACCCTGTCTCAAGATTCGATTGACTCATCCGGGCCGCGTTGAACGGGTGCGAGAATGGCTGGTTCACCACCAAGTGCGAACCCTCAATGTCGCCGGTCCCCGAGCAAGCAAAGAGCCGGAAATTTACCAGCTCGCATTTGATTATTTGCTGAAAGTTTTTTCTTGAGTTATCGGCCTTACTTCGTTGTCACTCGTTTTTGTAGGATGAGCAGGCGTTCCTCGGTTTCTCCAGGCTTCACTCGGTACTTGACTTCGTTTCCAACGGATCCAATCTCGAAGGGCAGATCGCCACTCCGATGTCAACGTCGTCGCCCCGCCGGTTAAGTTCACTTTGTTTGGCCATGTTGCGACCTTGGCGCAAGCAATACTCTCGCCATCAACACTCATCAGCTCGATATGAATATCTCCCGTCTGCTCCATTTCGAATGCGACCGCAAGTTCAGGCAACTCATTGTTCAAGTCAAAAGTCTTTCCATTCACACGATCGTTATTAGTAGATTGTATTATCCAGCCACGAAAGATTGCGATCACTTGTACTTGCTAAGGCCCAGGAACCGATTTGAACTCAAACGAGCCATCCGCAAAGATAGCAATCGAGTCGGACCAACTTCCTCGATCTTCCAAACAGCGCACGCCGATGAATGGGCATTGCAATTTGATAAACATCTTCAGCTCCATAGCGGCGGACAAGGTAGTCTATGCCACCATGAAGTGGACGAGTGAATCCACTAGATTCGTCTCTTGCGGCTACTTTTCGCGAAGCCAGGAAGTCCAAAGCATTTAGGCTGCTCCCGGGGTCAACGGTAAAACCCGTTCGCGGGCGAGTTCCGCCGCGTAGGCTACGCAACCATCGATGTCTTCGTTCTTCAGCGTTGGGTAACTTTTCAGAATCGCCGTATGAGTAAGACCAGCGGCGAGATTATCGAGAATCACCGAAACCATTATCCGAGTTCCCTTGACACATGCCTTGCCATGACACACCAAAGGATCTACCGAAATCCGATCTTGCCATTTCATTGTTGTAACTTCTATTCTCTGATTCCTAAAAGTCAAGTCACAATATTCTAACGGAAATCCCTGAGGTCATTTACTATTTACTTGATCGTCGCGTTGGCTGGTACGCTGTCGGCCGCGTACCGCCAGTTTTTCACGTACCAAAGCAAATCGGCCATGTCTCTTGCCGATATTTGAGATTCGATTCCCTCTGGCATCAACGACGTTCCAGAACTCTTGAGCTCTTCGATTTCGGAGCGGCTCAAGGTTGTCATCGTACCGTTCTGGCTTTGCAAAGTGATCGTCTGTGAGTTCGAATCCTTTAGTAACCCCTCCACGACGATTCCATCTTCCGTGCGAGCCAAATAGCGGAAGTAGTTTGCATCGATCGAACGATTGGGGTCCAAAATCGAAATTAGCAGTTTTTCGAATGTATGCACTCGTGAGTCCGAAATGTCCGGTCCAACCATGCTTCCAACTCCATCCATTCGGTGACACGCTGAGCAGTTTTTCACGAAGACCGCTTTGCCTCGATTGTCCTTGGCGTCAACCTGAAGTGCCGAAAGTTGTTGAGAATAGTCGTCGATAACTTTTTGACGGTTGGTGTTGATCGACGCAGAGAGTATTTTCGAAAGTCGTGGTGCATTGGTACTGTCTCGAACCGTATTCAGGCTTTGGATTTGCGATGCATCCAGCAGCTTCGTTGACAGTTTGCCCGACTCCAGTTGGTCGACGAGCATCGCCAAACGCTTGGGATTGTTGCGAATCGCATTGAAGACGTCCTGTCGAATCTCAGGCAACGCAGCGGGCAATCGCCCCAAGAGCCAGTTTGCAAACTCGGGTGTGTCATGTATCGCACAGGTCGCAATCGCGGCTTTAAGCAATACGCTGTCGGTGGATTCAAGCAGTTGGATCGCTAAAGTTTTGGATGAGTCTGATTTGCTGGTAGCCAAAATTGAAATTGCGGCTCGTTGATTGATGGCATCTTTGTCCGAAGTCGCCGATCGTTGAATCACGTTTTCGAGAATGCTATCTGGAAAAATAGACAGCTTGCCCGAGCGGACGAAGCCCTCCAAGATGGCGAAGCTGATTTTTCGCGTGGCGGGATTTGACGTTTCGGATAAATCACGGGCACTGTTTTGTATCCAAATTTTTGCTTCAGCTTCCGTGCAATGCTGTGCAATTTTGGATGCGATCCGAACAACAGGTTCTCTCGCAAGACTGCGAGCGTGGTCCGGCCCTGGCTCTGCAATCGCATTCAGGTAGCTCGCCAGCAAAAACGAAAGGTTATTTCGCGATGCAGCTGTTACTGCCATCCAAAGCTGAGGGTTCTCACTCTGTTGGAAGAGTGTCTTGGATGCTGATGCAACAAATCGATCCATCGCCTTGGTGTTGGATGGACTTGCGTTGTCTTGGGCGGCCACGAACCATGCGGCTGCTCTGATTTCGTCGAGGGTTGCTTTGGGATCAGCAAATGTCAGCGCCGCCTGATCTATCCAGTTTGGTTCCCATTTCATCGATGTTTGACGCATGGCGGTCCAAACCATCGATCGCAGTTCGGGGCTGGATGATTGGAACAGCGATGCAACGGTCGGTTCATCCAGCGCATCGCATGCGGCCAGTAGAGAGCAAGCACTGGCGATAGAACCAATCGGTTGCGTCTTAGTTGTTGTACACATCTCTCGCAGTAGGGCGATCCACGATTCTTTTTTTCCATTGGCTGCGGCTTCGAGGACCATTCGAGAGGCTAGATTGCGATTCCATGTGTTCGAATGAGCGAGCCAATCGGTAACGTTTAAGGCTTGAGTCGCTTCGTGGCTGTGCTTTGCGGACGGATTTTTGTCAGTGCGAGACATGCGATAAATGCGACCGTGCAAGTCGCCCATTCTTTCGTCAGGACGCTTCTTAAGTTCTGCGGGAACCCACTCGGGATGTTCGATGACTGCCCGATACATATCGACAACATAGATATCGCCGTTGGGGCCTTCGCAGAGGTCGACTGGTCGGAACCAGGGATCGTGGCTTGCCAGCCATTCTCGTTCTGGCGATTCGTCCGTAATTTGTGAAAGTCCATCTTTGCGCAGAATAGATCGACGTTGCACGAGTGAACCGGTTGGCTCGCAAGTGAGCGCTGTCGCAAAGGGAGCGTCCCGAAAGTGGCGGCTATGTGTCACGAGCAAACCGCAGGCGGCCGTAAACTGACCTGCGTGGAGATTGGACGTTGTCCATGCATTGACGAGCGGGTGGACGATCGAAGCGGCGTTGCTGGGCGATACATCGTGAATCGCAGTGGCTAGCCCAGAGAGTGGACTCAAACTCAAATCGGCTCGTTCGCTCACGATTTCAAAACAAGGCTGCCGATTGGAGCAACCGTATCGATGTCCGAATTGGTCGAACGAAAGACCGAACTGAGTTGGACCAGCGATGCTCTCGATACGTCCGGTGAGCATGTGGACTCGAAGATCGCAACCTGCTAAGTCCAGTGGTTCCGATGATGCGTTTCCAAACGGTAGGCTTGCTTTGATCTTGCCACCGCGAAGCCCACTGGCGATGTACAGCCAACCGTCGGCAGCGATGACAGGATGGTTGGCTCGCAACTGCGGATTTCCGGTAGAAAAGCCTTCGAGCCAAACTTCAGTTAAATCGGAATGCAAATCACCATCGGTATCGCGCAGCATTAACAATTGACCTTGCACGGTGACGAGTGCACCGTTCTGCCATGGTTGAACACCGGTTGCGAAAAGGAGCTTGTCGGCGAATACCGCCGACGACTCAAAGAAGCCATCGTCATTCTTGTCCTGCAAAACAACGATTCGGCTCAGCGGTACGTTGCCTTCGGTTGGGTAGTCTCCCATTTCAACGACCCATAAACGTCCCTGTGCATCGATCTGCATGGAGACTGGGTCGACGATTTGAGGTTCCGCAGCGACGAGTTCCACTTGGAAACCGGCTTCGGTCTCGAGCCATTTGAGACTCTCCTGAGGGCTAACTGGAGATTGAGGTTTAGATTGATTGCTGGCCAAAGGCGCACGGGGGTCGGCAGAGTTTGCAAAACAGCTTGCTAAGCACGAAAAAAAAACGGGGGCCAAAAGCCGTGACCATGTGCCGACGACGATCCATAAAAACTGCATTGGGGGGAGCCTATAAGATTTTTTGGGGTGAGACTTAGGTGCAACACTTTGTTTGGTTGTCAAAGGAACCAAAGCAAATGCTAGCATGACCAGAAAATATTTTAGCGAAACTGGCAACAATATACTGCTGTTTTTTGGGAGTTTGCTATACTGCCCAACCTGGTTTGAATAATGCTAAGGAGCTTACTGATTTGAGCAGGAATGTAGTCTTGCTCTGGGCTTATCATAGCAAATGACTTGCTGCATAGGGGTGAAATTCGAATGACTCGTATTCCCATTAGCCATGCTGACGAACACGCCCGTCGGATGAAAGAACGTTTGGAGTTGAGCACAGCCGAGATTGGGCTGCAAGTTCGAACGACAAACTGCTTGGAGGAGAAAGGTATCTTCACAGTCCGCGATCTTTTGCAGAGTTCGCCCGATACTCTACTAAGCATTGCGAACTTCGGCGAAAAGACACTCGAAGAAGTGTATCTTGCACTCGAGAAAATCGGCTACAACCGAGAGTGGCGCAAGCCACGGTAACGGTAGGGTCAGCAACACGTAGGTCCGCCTGTCCTCAGGCTGACAATCGTCGCTGGCGAGCTGTCAATCGTCGCTGGCCAAACACTGCAAGTCCGGCTGAGTGCAAGTCCGGCTGAGGACAGCCGGACCTACGTGAATCAAAAACAACGGTCCTATTGATCAAACCGTGTCAATTATCCCCTTGGATGTTACCCAGGTATTGCTTTCTCACTTCGGGATGCTGCTTCACTTGCTCGGGGGTTCCTTCACAAAGCACCGAACCCTTGTTGATGACGTAGCAACGGTCTACTGCTGCTAGAATTTCCAAGGCCGCGTGGTCCGTTATCAATATCGATATTCCGGTATCCCTAAGATCGAAGATCGTCTGTTGAATGCTTTGGACAGTGACGGGATCGATTCCGGCGAAGGGTTCGTCGAGCATGATAATGCGAGGATTGGAAACTAGGCATCGTGCAATTTCCAATCGTCGTCTTTCGCCACCGGATAGTTTTGCAGCGCGCGATCGCCGAATGTGAGTGATCTTGAACTGCGCTAGAAGCTCATCCGTTCGCTTTCGACGATCTGACCATCCGACCCCTAACAGTTCGAGCATAGCAGAGATATTTTGCTCGACCGTCAGTCTTCGAAAAACGCTTGACTCCTGCGCGAGGTACCCCATCCCGCCGTCGCGTGCGCGACGAAACATGGGCCAGTAGGTTACTTCTTCGCCCCCCAAGAACACTTGCCCACGATCAGGCATTACCAGACCGCAGGTCATTCGGAAGCTCGTGGACTTTCCAGCGCCATTGGGACCAAGCAACCCGACAATCTCGGCTTCGCCTACCCGCATGCTTACACCGCTGACGACTTTGCGCCGGCCGTAGGTTTTTTCGAGTCCAACAACATTGAGAACATCCATGTTCTAATCCTTTCAAGGACCTGGTTAGCGAATCAGTCCCATACGTTGGACGTTCGGCATAAACGGCACAGGTGCGTTCCAATAGTGGGGCCAAAAGACCATAACGGCCCGGCCAATAAACAGACGCTCGGGCGCATGGTGTTGTCGCCAAGAACGAGCATCCGAGCTTGCGCTCGAATTGTCCCCCATTGGAAAATACCAGTCTTTTTCCATCGTGAAATCAATTGTCCTTCGCCCTTTGGCCATCATACTCGCAGCCCACAGGTTAGGGTTGGTCAGTATCGCGTTTCGATTTAAACCCTCGAGGGACATTTTTTTGCTTTTTGTCAGCTCGGTGGCGGTCAGATTATGCACTTCACGTGCGTAGCGCTGGTTGTTTTCTTCCGAGCTTGATTGCCGTAAGACGCTGTTGATATCTGTATAGTCGTACATCGAGTTTGGATAAGTACCTTGTACTGTGTTGTAATAAATATCACGAAAGGCCTGAGCCCGAAAGATTTCTGCTCCACCCCCTTCGACACCAATTGCGATGGGTGCGGCGTCGAGCGGGTTGGTCGGAGTACTCTTTGGAATTCGATTGCCGATAGCTATATAGGATTCGCTAATGAGATTTCCGCTTGGCGTCCACTTCACCGGTTTGCCATCGGCCCAAAGCACGATCGTATCGTCGACGTTAGCAAATCGAATACGGTGTTTGCCACCTGCCCGAATGCGTGTTGCTGCAATTGCTTTCGAGGCGAGTGTTTGCCCCTCGTGTTGGAACGCTTCTACTGGATTGCCATCAACTAGAACTGTCAATGTTGCTTGGCCCGTTTTGAGATCGATACGGCATTCGTGTTCCACGCCAGCTCGGACCAATATCAAGCAAAGGGTCTGAGTTTCTCGCTCTGTTTTAATTTCAAAATCGGCGGCCAGATCACTGGTCCAGTGTACTCCATCATTCTCAAGCGGTCGGCTTGAACTGAATCCGGAACGATTGGTAGAACGAATCAGGTCTTCTGCAATACTTTGGAAATTCTCAACGTTAATTCGGGATTTGTCCGTCGAGTAACTCGCATTGTAGGCTGTGAAGTCAGTGATCAGCCTGGAGGATTGAGGTTGAATAGGTACTGGCAATTTACCGGTCGCCTCAACCGACTCCCATGCCAATGGATCGACCACGCGGTGGTAATATCGTAGCCAGCTGATGGTTCCAGTGGGAGCCTTCGTTATGGAAGCGGACCATTTGGTTTCCGTTTGCTCGACTTGCCAGCTCGACTCGCCAACTGGGAACGGCTGCCATGAGCTCGGCATTCCGGCTTGGACCAACTTTTTAGGAATATATTTGGAGTCGTAGATGACCTGCAACATGGCGTTCATGACATGCGGTGGCTTTCTAGCAATCTCAAATGCAGCTCCTGCGGCCCGTTCTCCATCTAAGTTGTTTTTGACATAAATGTTTCCTTCTCGGATGCGGATCGTCTCGTTTGGGCGTCCAATACAACGTTTAATGTAATTCAAACGTGCTTCTTCGATAAATTTGAAAACGATGACATCCCAGCGTCGCGGTTGAGACCAAGCGTAAGCGAGCTTGCTGACTAAGATCCTGTCCCCGGAAAAGGTTGCTTGATTGGAATTGACGTATGGATTGGCTACTTGTGGCTTGCGGCAAAGAGGGCAAGTCGTTCCGATCACAATCAGGTCACTTCGGGCGCCAACGTCATTGAACTCGTTACTTGCTCCGCATTGGTATTGGAAACCGCATTCTTCGCAACGGATATCTTTGTGGGCACCCATCAAAGTCGGAGCCATTGAACCGGTAGGAATGACAAAGGCCTCAGCGATAAAGGCTTTGAATAACAGCGCCAGAATGAAAGCTACGGCGAGGCTTTCGATGGTTTCGCGAATTACCTGCAAATCAGAAGGTTTGGTTTGAGCTTCCTCGGTCATAAGTTAATTTGCGGGGTAAAATGTCGAAAAAAGTAAAGGGTAATGACGAATTCCTGGGGAAATTCGTTTCCGCAGTATACCTGACGCAAAGCTTTCGCGGCTGCGCGAGAATTCTTGGCAATTCACTCAGATTATTGCTCACAGGCAGTGAACTTATTTGAGCATCCGTCCCTAGGGCATGTCGAGAGGCTGTTATCAAACCCTAAGTCCTGTTTTAGACTTAGGTTAAGGCGTCCAAAGGCTGGGCTGATGAAAATACTAACCCGATGCGTAAGCGAGGGATGATTCCGACCCCTCGCTTGCGCGTCGGGCTTGTATTGAAGCCGTTAGTTCCACTATTGGCTGCGATTTTCATCAGGCCACCCAAAGTAAAGAAAGGTCTGACGTTTCGAAATTCGCTTTGCCCCTCATGCCGATTGCACCTTTACGCAGACCCCCAATTTCGCGACAATGCAGGGTTTTGCGACTATCGTAATGCCACCCTTTCGCGCATTCTGGGCGATTGGCTAACGGACCTGTAAATATTGATTGAGAAAGAAACGTATTCCTATGGCAGATGCGAAACTCTTAGGCGAAGTAGACCCAGCGGTGATGGCTGCATCAGGCCAAGTCGAAGCACAGGTCGACGTCGATCCAGCCGAAACCAGCGAATGGCTTGGTTCGCTTGATTATGTCTACAAGAGCAAAGGAGCTGACCGAGTCCGCTATCTGGTCAAAGCACTTGAAAATCGTGCCCGACGCGACGGTGTCGATATCCCGATCGAAACCAATACTCCGTACATCAACACCATTCCGCCTGACAAGCAGCCTGCTTACCCAGGAAACCGAGAAACCGAACGCCGAATCAAAAGCATCGTGCGATGGAACGCGATGGCCATGGTGGTCCGAGCCAACAAAAGGACCGATGGCCATGGAGGTCTCGTCGGTGGGTCGGTCGGAGGCCATATTAGCACATTTGCGAGTAGTGCCACCCTTTACGAAGTAGCATTTAATCATTTCTTCCGTGGTCGAGGTGAATCTGGCTATTCGGGCGATAACATTTACTTCCAAGGGCACGCGTCGCCAGGCATGTATTCGCGGGCTTTTCTCGAAGGGCGATTAGCCGGCGAACAACTTGAAAACTTTCGCCAAGAGCTACAACCCGGAGGCGGGCTAAGCAGCTACCCACACCCTTGGTTGATGAAAGACTTCTGGGAATATCCAACCGTATCGATGGGCCTGGGGCCGATCATGGCCATCTACCAAGCTCGCTTTAATGAGTATCTCAAAGATCGCGGATTGAAAGATACCTCAGGCCAAAAAGTATGGGCTTTTCTAGGAGACGGTGAGTGCGATGAGCCTGAAACACTTGGAGCAATCACGCTAGCTTCGCGAGAAAAGCTCGACAACCTGGTTTTCGTCGTAAACTGCAACTTGCAACGGCTCGATGGCCCTGTGCGTGGCAACGGCAAGATCATTCAAGAACTCGAAGCCGTATTCCGAGGTGCTGGCTGGAATGTCATCAAGGTGATTTGGGGCGGCGACTGGGATGTGCTGTTGGCAAAAGACGAATCTGGCTTGCTTGCTAAACGTATGACCGAAGTTGTCGATGGACAATATCAAAAGTATGTAGGCATGAATGGAGCCTATATCCGTGAACACTTCTTCGGCAAGCACCCCGAGCTGCTCAAACTGGTCGAAAATTATTCTGACGAGAAGTTGGAAAAAATGAAGCGAGGTGGGCACGATCCAGAGAAAGTCTATGCAGCTTATAAGGCGGCAATCGAACACAAAGGTCAACCGACAGTCATCCTCGCGAAGACCATAAAAGGATACGGTCTTGGCGAAGCTGGTGAAGGCCGTAATATCGCTCACAACCAAAAGAAGATGAACGAAAAGGAACTACTCGAGTTCCGAAGCCGATTTGGTATACCGATTTCCGACGAGGAAGTTGCGAATGCTCCTTTTTACAGGCCACCCGAAACCAGCCTGGAGATCAAGTATCTGCATGACCGACGTGCCACATTGGGCGGTTCCGTCCCTAGCCGACCGACAGTCCATCCGTCCACCGAAGTCCCGACATTGGCGGACTATCGCAAGTTTATGTCAGCCCAAATTGAGGGCAAAGAAATTAGTACAACCCAAGGGTTTGTGCGATTTCTGACGCGATTGGTCAAGGACAAAACCATAGGCAAGAACATCGTGCCAATCGTTCCGGATGAATCAAGAACATTTGGTATGGAGGGGTTGTTCACAGATATTGGCATCTACGCTCATGCCGGTCAACTTTATGAACCAATCGATCGAAAGGACTCGGAGCAAAAAACGGGTTACTACAAAGAGGCCAGTGACGGCCAAATCCTAGAAGAAGGAATCACGGAGGCAGGTTCGATGAGCAGCTTCAACGCTGCCGGTACGGCTTATTCCGCCCACGGAATTAATATGATTCCGTTCTATATCTACTACTCCATGTTCGGATTCCAACGCGTTGGTGATTCGATTTGGGCCGCCGCCGATATGCGAGCAAAAGGCTTCCTCATCGGTGGAACGGCTGGACGTACCACTCTCAACGGCGAAGGACTTCAGCACCAGGATGGTCATAGCCATCTCAACGCGATGGCATTTCCAACAGTGCGAGCTTACGATCCGGCCTGGGCTTACGAAACAGTCGTCATTGTGCTTGACGGTATGCGACGACTTTTCCAAGAACATGAAACCGGTATCTACTACATTACGGTTCACAACGAAGATTACCAAATGCCCGCGATGCCCGCAGGAGTCGAAGAAGGCATTATCAATGGCATCTACAAATACGCATCCTCAGAAGTTGCTGGCGCTAAGGCGCGTGTTCAACTCTTTGGAAGCGGATCCATCCTGCGATGTGCTCTGGAAGCCCAACAAATCTTGGCCGAAAAATACAACGTGGCCAGCGATGCTTGGAGCGTAACGAGCTATACCCAATTGCGACGCGACGCTCAAACGTGCGAACGTTGGAACATGCTCCACCCTGACCAACCAGCTAAACGAAGTTACATCGAAACCGTATTAGCCGATGTCAAAGGCCCAATTATTTCTGCTAGCGACAATGTGCGTGCAGTCGGTGAACAATTGCTACCGTACATGAAGTCAGACTACTACGTTCTCGGCACCGATGGAATGGGACGTAGCGAAACTCGTACGGCCCTCCGTCGACATTTCGAAGTCGATGCGGCTTCGATCACCATCGCTGCGCTGTATCGATTGAGTAAACAAGGTGTCATTTCTGGCCAGGTTGTCGCACAAGCTATCCAAGACTTGGGCTACGACCCAGAGAAGACGAATCCATTGTTCGCATAGTTCTTTCATCGATTCGCAACCAGACAGACTTATCCAATATCCATTTAGAATTTTAGTAGTCAAAACCATGTTAACAGAAATTAAACTCCCTTCGCTTGGTGAAGGAATCGAATCGGGCGATGTCCTTGAGATTTTGGTCAGTGTGGGTGATGTAGTCAAAAAGGACGAATCGCTGTTGGAAATGGAAACGGATAAAGCGACGGTATCCATTCCGAGTCCTTTCGCTGGAAAGATCCTCAGCATTACAGTCACCGAAGGGCAAACGGTCCCGGTTGGAAATGTGATTGCTACCCTCGAAGCTGTCGGCGCACCTGCGGGGCCGGCAACAGCGCCGGTTACCGCTCCTGTTGCACCAACGCCGACTCCCGCGCCTCCACCTATGCCACCAGCGGCAGTTGTCGAACTTGCACCAGCTCCAAAGGCACCTTCCGCAGAGCCCACGAAAGTCGTTGCTCCAACAGTGGTGCCTGCTGCACTTAAAGCGATTAAACCTACTCTTGCACCTTCAGATGCAGGAACGCCATTTGGCGACGACGTCATTCCCGCAGGCCCTGCGATTCGACGCTTTGCTCGCGAAGTGGGTGTGGATCTTGCCGAGCTAAGCGGCACGGGTGACGGTGGTCGAATCACTCGCGAAGATGTTTTGTCCGTTGTACGGCATGCAAATCAGTCCGCTCGAAGCGTACCCACCTCCATTCCGGCACCTAGCAACTTGGGAGTAGTGACCGAGTCGCCAGCTTTAACCCATGCTGCTCCTGCAAACAAAACTTCCAATTTGCCAGGCACTCCTTCGACCGACTCATACGGACCGACCCGCGTCGATCCTATGACGAAGATCCGCAAGACGATTGCAGCCCAAATGCACAAGTCTTGGTCCAGCGTTCCTCGCGTCGTAAACTTTGATGATGCGGATATCACTGAACTCGAGGCCATTCGCCAAGCTAGCAAAGATGACTATGCGTCTCGCGGCATCAAGCTGACCTCCATGCCTTTCCTAATCAAAGCCGTTGCGACTGCGTTGAAGCACCATCCCGCCCTCAATGCAACCATCGACATTGAAAAGGAACAGATCATCTACAAGGACTACGTCAATATTGGGATCGCAGTCGATGGCGAAAAAGGACTGGTCGTGCCAACCCTTAAAAACGCTGACAAGATGTCGATTCCCGATATCGCCTATGCTTTGTCAGACCTATCGTCGCGAGTTCGCAATAACAACTATGCAGTCAGTGACCTTCGAGGCGGCACGTTTACGATCAGCAATCTAGGTGCGATTGGTGGAACGTACTCAACGCCGGTTGTGAACGTTCCTGAAGTCGCGATCTTGTTGGTAGGCCGATCTCGAAAGATGCCCATTGTGATGGCCGACGACTCGATCAAGCCGCGGTTGATGATGCCGCTGAGTTTGGCATACGACCACCGATTGGTCGATGGTGCTACTGCGGCCAGATTTCTCAACGATATCATAGCCTACCTCGAAGCACCAAGCCGATTGCTGCTGGCGATTTAGTTTATTGTGGCCGATCGCGGAGCGACCCGACCACGCTACCAGTCGCCACGGGCTATCGCCAGTCCGGATGGAATGCAAGCCAACAGTTGTCTCTGCGTTAGTATCCGGATTGGCTGTCCGTCCTTATTCCGATGTGCTACCTGCTCCACTGCCAGCGATTCTTCGACGCTTTCGTCATGGGATAGATCGATGGTACCCATGATGACGTAGTGGGTTTGCATATTTAGTTTGGTTTGCACCACGGCGCCAAGCTTGCACAAAAACGAAACAGAATCATCTCGGTCCAATCCCAATAGGGTGTGCATCAATACAACGTGTTTGCCCGCCAAGGGCCGGACACTGTCGCAGCTTGCCAATATCGCGTCGGCTCGCAATCGCGTTCTCCGGATTTGGTCTGCTCTCGATGGAGTGCCATCGTTGCGAAACAGTTTTGGTTCGTAACGTGCTTGAGGTTCGGCCTCAGACTCGATTCGAGTTCGTCGGACCGTTCTGGGTTGACGAATCTGGTCCACCCAAATACGCCCACGCGTTAAGCCTAGTTTTTCCTCAAGACTTTCCAGATCCATCGCGTTCGATTTACCCGCAGCTGCAATTGCGATTTGCGCGCATGCGCGAGCATCTTCCAATGCGTTGTGGTGGCTGAACTGGATCGAAAGACGTTCGGAGATCGCAGCCAGGCCATAGCCAGACTGGCCGGGCCAAGCTCGTTTTGCGATCAGTCGCGTGCATTGCAAATCAAACTGGGGTACGGCAATATCATAGAGTTGACAGGTGCCCTGCAATACCGCTGCGTCGAAGCCCACATTGTGGGCGATAATGACACAGCCATCAATCAGCGGATGCAGTTCATCCCAAACGCGATCCCACTCGGGGCTAGTTAAACAGTCTCGCGCAGTGATGCCATGCACTCGTACGCAGTGCGGAGAGAAATACAATCGCTGAGGCCGAATCAACCATTCTCTTTCCTCAACGATCCGCCAATCCTCCAACCGTACTACTCCCAATTGGCAAGCAGAACTTGAACGGCTGTTCGCCGTCTCGAAGTCGATCACCGCGATTTGAGTTGCCATCCGTGAAGTATCCTTTATTTCCTTGGGCTTTCCCAATTGACGTCGACCACGCCGACTTGTTGATTTGCAAATCGAGCCATCACAAACAACAAGTCACTCAGTCGGTTTAAGAAAACCACGATATGCGATGCGTCGCTAACACTTCGGTCGCGAGAAAAACTGACTATTTCTCGTTCGGTTCGGCGGCAAACGGTGCGTGCCAGATGCAAATGTGCCGCTTGGGTGCTACCACCTGGCAAAATAAAATTACGGAGCGGTTTGAGGCTAGTCTCCAATTCGTCGATCCATCTCTCCATTTGCTCAACATGTGTACCGCCAGCCCATTTGAGTCCATGCTCTTCAGGATTCGGTGTGGCCAATTCGGCCCCCATCGAAAATAGATGATGCTGCACTGAACTGAGAATGGCGTCCAGTTTTTCTCCCAAGGAGGTCGCGCGAGCAATCCCAATGACTGCATTCAGTTCATCTACCGATCCATAGGCGCAGATACGTGGATCGTCTTTTGCAACGCGTGGGCCGCCAAACAATCCCGTTGTACCCGCATCACCCGTTTTCGTGTATATCTTCATTTACGATAATCACTCAGTAGTTTGGAGTTTTGATTTCAATCCTATTCTGGCACAGTATTAGTCATGGAACCCGAAATATTTTCAAGCGGTTTTCTGCTTTTTCGAAAACAAAAACTGCTTCAATTTCTTCTAATGAAGCACAGTACGCGATGGGATCTACCTAAGGGGCATTTGGATCTGGGTGAGACGAAACGCCAAGCGGCTTTGCGCGAGCTCACCGAAGAAACCGGACTGCAGGCCTCCGATGTTTGGCTTGACCCAAATTTTGTCTTTGAAAACTGCTATTGGATCTCCACCGTAAAAAACGGGGGCCAGAACCAGTTGAAAGAGCTAACTATCTATTTGGGGCTTCTAGAACGCGACCAACCTATCTTAGTAACAGAACATGAGGGCTTTGAATGGATCGACTGGTTACCTCCGCATCAGATTCAGGCCGAAACCATCGATCCGCTATTGAAGCGGGTGGAGGAATATTTCGAAACGCAAACTCGATGGCCGTGAGGCTTGATTTGCGTTTCACCGTTATCATCACCGTTATCATCACCGTTATGAGCATTGCAACCTGTTTCGCCGAAACTAAGACCTTGAAGCCGCCAGCGAAAAAGCCAGCCCCGATTTCTAACTTGAAAACAACTTCTCCGCAATTCGTTTCGTTCCATTTTTAACGGGAAACTTGCAAGTATGACATCCATTGCAATCGTTTATTTTTCGGCCACCCGGCACACACAGCAAGTCGCAGAAGCAGTCGCAGACGGTGCGAAGTCCGTCGCTGGTACGGAAGTAACTCTGCTGCGCATTGTAGGTGAAGAGAGTAGCGGAAGCATCTGTTCGATGGACTCGATGAGCCTTGGTTGCAAGATTCCGTTGCGGCAAGACAAAATCATAGAGAGTGAAGCGAAAAGCGATATTGCTTGGCAAATTAGGCCCGCGGTTAGCGCCCACCGGTTCACAAAGTCGCAAAGTGAGAGCGATTTGGCAAACGTCCGTCAGGTTAATCGCGGCTTGCCGCTCCAGCCTAATTTCTCTCTGAGAGCCTGGTAGTCGTCATGTCCAGGAACGCTGATCAATTGAAATGTATCGCTGGCTCGTGAAATGCGAACCCGAAGATCGCGGCTAAAATGACATACAACGCGTCCATCTACTACAACACTTGCCGTCGGATGGTCCACTCGTATGATGAGATCGAATATTCGATCCGCCGTGTCAACGACCGGCCTCATCGTTAGTGTGTGAGGGCTGATCGGGCTGATCACAAAGGCTTGAAGATTGCGACGCAAAATAGGACCACCTGCCGAAAGATTATGGGCCGTCGAACCGATAGGCGTGCTGATGATGAGGCCATCGCATGCATAGGTAGTGGCCAGTACCGCGTCGATGTACAGGTCAATATACATCATCGTATAGGGCGGGCCGCCAAGCACAGAAGCCTCGTTGAGTCCGATGAGCGAATGAAGTTCCGTGTCCCCTTGGTAGACTTGACACTGCAACATCAGATGATTGGTGACTGAGAATCTGCCTTCGCAAACATCTGGCCATAAATCGACGAATCGAAGGGGTGATATGGCGGCAAGAAACCCGAGTTTTCCGAGATTGACGCCTAGAACAGGACGCTGTTGGCGGCACATTTGACGAGCGGACTGCAGAATCGAGCCATCCCCCCCTAGTACAACGACAAGGTCTGATTCACAACATTCAAATTCGTAGGAAAAACTCTTATCGACTGCTACGATCTCTGCGTGCCGTTCGATGATTTGGAGAATCCCCTTGAGCTCCTGCTCCACTCGCGGTCGATTTGGGGCGGCCAATACAACCACGCGGGGTCGTGATCTGCCATCTCGTATCCATTCCCAAGACGCAGGGTTGTTCACCAACTAAACTCCCGCCGGTTCTGCATTGGAATATTTTTCGTTCAGCACCTTACACGTCTTGGCGATTCCTGCTGGATCTAGACCAAGTTCACTTAACAACTCGTTGCGGTCGCCGTGCTCGATAAATCGATCTGGGATTCCAAGCGTCCTGAGCATGCGTGTGTCCCAACCGATTGCACAAGCTGCTTCAAGAACCGCTGACCCAAACCCGCCCATCAGAGCACCCTCTTCAACAGTGACAACGAATCGACATTCTTCGAAAACTTGAGTCAGTATCGCCATGTCAAGCGGCTTGATAAAGCGAGCGTTAATAATGGCGATGTCGATGCCCTCTTTCTTTAGCAATTCAGCCGCCGCCATGGCTTGTTGCAGCATTGCACCGCATGCGATAATCGCACCGTCGGTGCCCCAGTGAATAACCTCGGACTTACCAAGTTCGATAGGCTGAGCCGGCCTTTCAAAAGACTGCGCAGTGGCCTTTGGATAACGAATCGATATCGGTCCAGAATGCGAGAGTGCGAATTGGAGCATTGGCTCGACCTCCGTGGCGTCTCCCGGTGCCATCATGACAATATTTGGCAAGACCCGCATGTAACCGATATCAAATAGCCCATGATGTGTTGGGCCGTCCGCCCCGGCCAATCCAGCCCGATCGATCATGAATGTCACTGGCAAATTCTGCAACGCGACCTCTTGAAAAATCTGATCGTAGGACCGTTGTAGAAATGTCGAGTAGATCGCTACGATCGGTCGTAAACCGACTTTGGCATGACCCGCAGCAAAGGCAACCGCATGGGATTCGCATATTCCAACATCGAAAAAGCGATCGCTAAAAGCGTCGCGAACAGGCTCGAGTTTGTTCCCTTGGCACATGGCTGCGGTCATGACCGTCACTGCAGCGTTGCTCTTCATTTGGCTCAAGATAGCATCGCGAGCATAATTGGTGAAGGCCGCCTTTTCGCCAGCACTTAGTGGTTTTGGGCATCCGTCTTCGTCCTCAAAAGCTGGTGGCGTATGGAAATACACAGGATCTTTTTCAGCTGGTTTGTAACCGCGCCCTTTTTCTGTAACCACATGCAAAAGCGTCGGACCTTTTTGATCCTTGATCATCTCCAAATATTTTCGAAGCAAATGAATATCATGACCATCGATCGGCCCAATGTATCGGAATCCAAATTCCTCAAAGAGCATGCCACCAACCATCCCTGCCTTGACTCCTTCTTTGATTTGCGCAAGCAGTCGTTCCGTCGGGTCGCCGAACAACGGCAGTTTGTTGAGCACTCGGACGACCTCGCTCTTAAGCCCCGTGTAGAAAGGGTTGGTGCGAAGCCGATCTAGATAACTTGCGACGGCTCCAACACGCGGACAAATAGACATTTTATTGTCGTTCAATACAACGATCATGTCGGCATTGAGCTCGCCCGCGTTGTTCATCGCCTCGAAAACGATACCAGACGGAAAGGCACCGTCTCCTATGACAGCGATACTCTTTCGTCCGGCCTGACCAATTAAATCGTCGCCGCTCTTGAGCCCGAGTGCAGTTGAAACGCTGCATCCCGCGTGGCCCGTCATGAACAAGTCATACTCACTTTCAGATGGGTTTGGGTACCCCATCAAGCCGCCGCGTTCGCGGATCGTTTTGAATTCGTGGTACCGCCCAGTGATCAATTTGTGAGGATAGATCTGGTGTCCTGTATCCCAGATCAGGCGGTCCTTCCGAAAATCAAAGACACTGTGCAACGCCAAGCATAGTTCGACGACCCCTAAATTAGAAGCAAAGTGCGCCGTTCGAGTCGCTAAGAGATTGCAAAGCACATCCCGGATCTCGACGCCGAGCTTTTCTAGCTCCTGCGTGGACATGTGTTGAAGTGGCTCAGCGGACTCTAATTTGGCAAGAATTTCGTGCATCGAGTTTTAGCGGCTCCTATTCGTGATGTAACGTGCAAATTGTTTTAACAAAGTAGAAGCAGGTCCAAAGGAATCCACAATCGAAATAGCCTGTTCAACAAATTCGGTCGCTCGATCGCGGCTTGCCCTGGCACCATAGATCCCTGGAAAGGTCAGCTTGCCTCGCTCGCTGTCTTTTCCAGTCCGTTTGCCAGTGTTTTCACTCGTACTCTCCACGTCCAGTAGGTCATCCACAATTTGGAACGCAATTCCAATGCAATCTCCATAAATGGACAGTTTTCCCAATTCTTCTGGCGTCGCGTTGGCCGCCAAACCTCCTAAAACGACCGACGCTTGGATGATAGCCCCCGTTTTTCGAGCGTGAATCGCATGCAGCATTTCAACACTCCCTCCCTGTTTTTCCGCTCGAAGATCATCGCTTTGACCACCCACCATTCCCTCAGGACCTGCGGCTTTTGCCAAAACCAAACCGCTTTGAACCGCTATTAACGGATCTGCGTTATCCGATAGGATGGTTTCAAAAGCCAATGCTTGCAGAGCATCGCCGGCTAGAATCGCAGTCGCATCATCAAACTGGATATGGCAAGTTGGTCGACCACGTCGGAGGTCGTCATCGTCCATCGCAGGTAGATCGTCATGAATGAGCGAATAACTGTGAATCATCTCAACGGCAGCAGCGTTCGCCATCGCATTGAAAGACGAACCACCCAAAGCCTCAGCACCTAACAAACACAAAACGGGGCGCAGTCTTTTTCCAGGCGAAAGTAGGGAGTATCGCATGGCTTCTCGCAACACATCTGGGCAACGTTTAGAGAGTTTTTCGATGCAATTCTCTAGTTTGACATCTATCTCCATGGCCAATGATTTCCATCGGCTTAGCAACGCGGATGTTTCGTTCAACGGGTCGTTCGAGATTTGCACGGTTTTTAAATTGGTCTCAAAACATTCGGTTGATGGCGTTCGCGGCGAACTTTATTTAACAGCTAAACCAAAACTCGCAGGCCTACCCGTTAGGGCATTATAAACTTTAATTGCAATAAATGTAGCCAAGTTGAAGGAAGCCCGTGCCGCATTTTTGTTATCGGAGGGAGCCGCTGCCACCCATTTTTTTGTTGAGCAACAGCTGGCTATGCGTCGTCGTCCTCCCAGGTTTCGGTAATCGCTTCTCCTCGACCGGTTATGCTTCGCAGTTTTTCGATTTTCCTCCTTGCTCCCGACAGCTGCTGTTGGCAGAAACGTACGTAGTCTACGGCCTTTGCATACTCCGCAAGCGATGATTCCAAGCCTAGCGAGTTGCCCTCCAATTTCCGGACAATCTGTTCCAATTGAGTCATGGCGGACTCAAAGGTTTGGTTTTCATCTGGTTCGCCAGGTTTCACACGAGCCATAGTGCCACTTTCATTCGGTAAGCAACAGAACCCCTAAAACCGTCATAGTAGAAGCGTCCTTGCTTGGCAAATTCATATAAATCGCCCAGGATAGCGACCCATCGTTATCCCCTAACCTATCAGTTTAATTGAACGTTGTGTTTTTTGCAGCGCATGATCTTGCCTCATCTTATCAATCTTAGCTCCAATGGCCAACGAGAGGCTTCAACAATCCAAAAAGAGATATTGGCGAAAAAGCCGAGCGGCCAAGGCTGCGCAAACGATTCAGAACCGTGCGTCAGTGGATCCGGATGGCGAGGCTGCCATTAGGGCCATTTGCCAAATGCCGCCGGTGGAAACCGGTCTGCCTTGTTCGTTGCCGGTTCGAGATGAACCTGCGTCGAATGCAATCGACGCAGCGGATGTTTTAGTTGCTGCACTTTGCAACGAGGCTTCTCCCGTAGACGAAACAAAAACGTCGCTATCCAGCAACCATCCAGAATCCGGGGGTGATTGGTCTCGAGCCGTTGACGCCAAAATAAATGAGCTGATGGAGCGTTCGAAAACCTTTGAACGAGAGCGGATTGAAATCGAATCCCTTCGCGAGCATCTCAAGCAAGCGATAGACACTGCAGAATTCCGCTTAGGATCTACAGACTCGGATGCAGGCACAATACGCATTGAGGAGCTAGAAAACCAGTTGATCAAAGCTCAGCAGGAAACGACAAAAGTATCGACAATGCTGTTGCACGCGAGAGCTGAATACCAGTCGCTCTTAGCATTCATGGAGTCCGAAGCTGTCAAGTCAGGGCATTCGGACGCCGAGCTTAAAACGATCGCTCAAAGGGTGTTAGAAAAAACGGACGCTCGTGAAACGGAACTCAGTTTGGAGGTTTCGCAGCTGAACGACCAACGGCTTTTCCTTGAAAACGAACTAGAAGACGCCAAGGCAGTTCACGGCAATAACAGTTTGAATGAGGCTGAGCTGCGGATTCAAGTGGATCAGTTGCGAAGCCAATTGCTAGAGTCAAGGCGCGAGGCGGTTGAACTGCGTATGCAGAGCAACGATCTAGGCTCGCGGCTAGCAAAGTTCCATGGGCCTGCGTTAGGCCAAAAATCCGAAACCTTGAGCTGGGAACAACGCAAGCAAGCGCTCCTGCAGCAACTGGAAGCGGAGACGCACGCAGACGCGCCGTGCGATCCACGCAAGGTCTTAGAGATCGAAAGGATTCTTGAACAAACCACCGGTGAGATCGAACGGCGAGATCAGGAAATTTCCGATCTAAAAGTATTAATTGAACATCAGTCCATTGCCCACGACGGAATGTCGATAGGTGTTGCAGCCGTTGCACAAATGATGGAGTCCGATTCACTCATTGTCGCGGAAAGATTGCGGCTAAAAGAACTTCGCGATGAATGGGAGCAAAAACAGCGCCAGGCGGAGATCGAAATGTCCATGGAACGAGCTAAACTTGCCCGTGAACGCGTTGAAATACAAGAAAAAACGCAACGTTACGAGGACAATAATCCTCCCCAAACCGAGGCTGAAAAGCAAATGGGCAAAACTCGGTCGCGAGGTAATTGGCTCGCGCGCCTGGGCTTGTGAGACGAATAGCGTTACCATGGGAAACTTTCCCGAGTGACGGAATTGATTTTCAAGGGTAAGCATTGCGATGAATCTAACTGGACGTTCAGCACTCATTACGGGTGGCACACAAGGCGTCGGTGCTGCTATTGCCTTGAGTCTTGCGAAGGCGGGCGCGAACCTAGTACTGCATGGACTCAAAGAGGATGACCTCGCATTGGCCACCATCCAGCAATGCCAAGCTTACGGAGTGAGGGTCACGCCGATCTACTGTGATTTTTGGCAACCCATAGAATCGATACTGACAGCGATCGGAGAACGTTCGACTGACATGGACCTGGAACTCAGTCTGCTAGTAAACAATGCAGGCGTGTTTATCGACAAACCTTTTTTGGAGATGGACGAATCGACATTTGATCGCACCTTTGATTTGAATGTTAAAGTTGGTTATTTCCTAACGCAGTTTTTTTCTAAGCTCTGGATAAAGCGCCAAGTGGCAGGTCGCGTGCTCTTTACCGCTTCTATCAACGGCTTGTTAGCGGAGTCTGATCATACTGCCTACGATGCTTCCAAAGCAGCCGTGTCTAGCATGGTCCGTTCGCTTTGCGTAGCATTGGCGCCAAGAGGTATTCGCGTCAACGCTATTGCACCCGGCCTGGTAAGGACCCCATTGACCGACCAAGTTCTCAATCAAGACGAGGACGCCATTCGATGGATGCAGCTCCATACTCCAAACGGGAGAGTCCCCGAAGCGTCCGTATGCGGCCCGATGGCAGCATTCTTGCTGAGCGACGATGCGGAGCACATACATGGACAAACTATCTACATCGACGGCGGCATAAGCGCTTGGCAACAACCTGACTTGCCAGCAAAGTTGCGAGGGCATCTCAGTGCCTAAGACTCAGACAGCAGAAAGGGGCGCAGCTCTTTTTTAATCCCCGAAATGGTCTGAAGTGCGTTGTGGGTAATATGAATTTCCAATCGTAATCGTTGGCTATATCAATGCGAAATATGGTGGCCCGGCAACCACGATGTTAAACGCAACATTAAGTGTTGCGTCTGCGAATCGTACCGTGCTTAAGATATCCGACTCGCTTTACGGCCGAGTAACCAACGGACTAGTGAACTCGTTGAGCGCAGGTTGGAAAATGTTATTTATGGACGGATTAAAGGCGTACATTGAAATGATGGAATGACTGCCTGCAAGCCTGTCCAACCATCGATTGAGTCGATTGGAGCGATTTGGACGGTGGATTTGCGGCGAGCTGACGGACTTTGGGCTAGCAGAGTTGGAACCTCACTTCTTTGGCGTCTAGGCTAGAATGGGAGCATTCGCATCCATGGAGTCACCCAGTACCTTGACGAATTCCTATGACTAGTTCCGTTGAATCCACTTTTGAAAGCAAGCCTGAGCCAAACCCCAGGGCTGAGTTTGCACGCCAGGACCCGGAGAAAACTATTATACGGCAGGACGCGCTTTTAGATGCTCCCGGCCAAGATAAGTCATTTTCTTCACTGGGATTCCGACAAACCGCTTCGCAATTGCTCGGTTACCAACTCGATCATTTCTTGATCGAGTCCTTAGTAGGCGCCGGTGGAATGGGAGCTGTCTTCCGCGGTCGCGACTTGAAATTAGATCGTGAGGTGGCTGTCAAGGTCGTGCCGAACGCCGACCGAGACGACGAAGCGATGAGACGATTTCGAGTCGAAGCGCAGAGCGCTGCGAAATTAGACCATCCCAACATCGCGAGAGTCTACTATGTCGGTGAGACGCAGTACTGGAGCTATATCGTATTCGAGTTTGTGGAAGGTACCAATCTGCGCGAACTAGTAATTAACAAAGGGTTGTTGTCGATCGATGATGCGGTTTGCTTGACACGCCAAGTTGCCGAAGCTTTGCAACATGCCTATGATCGAAAAGTTGTCCATCGCGATATCAAACCTTCGAACATTTTGGTAACACAAGCCGGCCAAGCCAAACTGGTAGACATGGGTTTGGCCCGTACCACTGAATTCGACAAGTCAACAAACGATCTTACGGCCAGCGGTGTTACGCTCGGAACGTTTGATTATATATCGCCTGAGCAAGCGCACGACCCACGAAAAGCGGATGTCCGTAGCGACATCTACTCACTTGGTTGTACACTTTATTTTTTGTTGACCGCGCAATCACCCTTTCCAGAGGGAACCGCTCTTCAAAAACTTTTGATGCACGGCACCAAGATGCCAGAGGATCCGAGGCTTTTCCGAGCAGATATCAGCGATTCGATGATTGCGATCCTGCGCAAGATGATGGCCAAAAAGCCAGCGGATCGCTACCAAGAGCCCACGGATTTAATCCATGATCTGCGAACGCTTGCGGAACTAGAAGGGTTGGTGTGGGCAAGCTCGTCCGAAAATACTGTCATCCTCCCAGCCACTGCACAACGCACTTGGCTAGAAGCGACACTCCCTCTCTTCATTTCGCTCACCGCCATCCTGGGAACCACTCTTTGGTTGCACAGCAGCAGCTACTTGAGTGCGACGTTTCCTATTCCTCGCCCACTTCTGGACTTCCCTCAAATCGCAACGCCTTTATCCGAATCGGATTCGGACACAGCCACCAGCAATAGGACTGCAATATTAGGAAAACCCGAAAGCCCATCCGAGCCATCCAAGAAAAATCCTGTAGCCAGTGATGGGGTGCTTTCAACAACTGTCAATCCCACATTAAAGATTGCAAAAACGCCTTCAGAAGAGACTGAGGATCTCGAAACGATAATCGTCGATCCCAATTCCGCAAGTGATAGAGACAAAGAGTCGTTGATCGTTAGATCGCTTGAGCAAGCAATCGAACTGGCCAGCAACCAGCCCAAAATAAATCGGATCCTTATCAAGTCAACTTTCATTTCGACTTCGCTGTCGAGTTTAAAGTCGACCATATCCATCAATTCAAATCTAACCATACAAAGCGAACTTGGGCAGCGATGCCAATGGAATATTGATGGCTTTGAGTCGCCCTCGGATTCTGTTTCCGCACTTGCTTGGTTTGAGTGCTTTGGCAACCAACTCATACTGCAAGATCTAGATATATTTTGGCGAGCAAGCTCCATGTCTCGGCGTCGCTCGCTTTTCTCGATTCGCTCTAATGGTTTGCTCCAGTTCAATAACTGCTCCATCACAATACAGCATGATCCGAATTCATTCACTTCCAATTCAGGTGACTCCTCCGTCGCATTGAACAGAGTGGCTTTGCCATCTGTTATTGTGGTTGACTCGGGATTGCAGGATAGCTCTGGAGACGCGTTATCGAGTAACATTGCAAGACTTCCAGCAAGCGTTGGTGGCTACCAAATGTCGGTACGCGGGCAATGCGATTGGTTGCGAATGCCAATTCCCATTCGTACGGAAGTACAAATTGAAAACAGTTGGCTGGCAATTGCGGGTTCGATGTTCGAATTGAATGGTAGTCGAAACGCTGTGCGAACGGGCGTGCCGTTGAGAATCGATTTTCGAAACGTGACAGCTTATACTCAGCGTCCATGGATGCGATCTAACTTGAGCAACTCGCAACCGTTTCCCATTCCGTTTGTTCGCACTGCCAGGGAGAGTATTTTTGTTGGAAGCAAAAGCTATATTGAATGGAATGCATCCGAATGCGACGATTGGGAGATCTGGGGACAGAGTGACGCAGGGAATGAATTATCACGCTGGATTGATCTGCGAGGTACCGACAATGTATACGACGCATCGACACTTTCGGACTATTTGACAGTTGCATTGAGCAATGGCAGCTTGGAGCAAATTGGGCTTGGGACGGATGCAAAATTGGTAAATGACGAACGAGGCCTAGAGACTCTGGCCTCATGGAAAAAGCGCCCGATATTCGAAGCCAGTCGCATCCACGAAGCGACTTCCGAGGCTTTGGAATGGAATCGCAGCTCATTCCATCCCGGTTTTCAGTCGCCATGAGATTGCGTTTGACAATTACTTCTTCTTCGGATCGAGATTCGCTTCTAGCTCATCGGAAGTCACTTTCGACTGCACTCCATTTTCGGGTACTTCGGTATGCGCGGACCAGAGCAATGCGTTCAAAACTACTTTGCGAAAGTTGTCGTCTGCCCAGTTGTCATGAAAATGGCCGCCTGTGAAACCAAATCCTCGACCGCCATCGGCTCGTTCGATCGACCACATCATGGCTTCTGCTCGTCCTTTTTGAGCTTCGATGTGCGCGTAGGGTCCCTTCGGATACACGTAGGGTCCATCGCGAACATCATCGGATGGTGAAGCTACCAAGATGGGGACAAATTTGGTCCCGCCAACATCGGCGGACGCATTGCCTGGCACATCGGCAACGAAGCGCATGTTAAAGTACCATTCGTCCTTGGACTGAAATGGTTTGACGCCGCGAGTGATGGGGTGATCAGGAAACTGGGTGAATTGCGGCTCCCAGATTGGATTACAGGAAAACATGTTTTCGTAATAGCCACCGATCCAACGCTTAAATTGCGCGCCCGCTTGATCGGGAATGATTTCGACGCCAAAGTGCATGCAACCGATGCCGACTCCTTTTTGAACCCACTTGTCGATCAACTTCAAACGCCGTCCGTCCTCCTGAACAGCTTCGTGCCCTTTGCTTCCATCCATGTAGAAAATGACGGCGGCGGCTTCCTCCAAAATACTCTCGTCCTTTGGCCAGCCATTCAATACGAATTCTGCCTTCACTCCAGGTACGTCTTTCAGGCATTTGGCGAGCAGTTGCACACCCGCGTTGAACTCGTGCATGCGAGCCGGGTGTGAAGGCTTGCCAGCAATCAACACGATTTTTTTTGCAGCATGCTTTGTTTCCGTTTTGCTCTCTACGAGTTTTCCGACCACAAGTTTTTCGGCTTCTTTCGTTGCCTTGGCCATGACATCGGCAATTTTCACTGGCGAGCCACCTTGTCGTTTCGATTCGTCCGCTGCCTCCATGAACGCGAACAATTCGATCGTTTCTTCAGGTGCAATCGGGACTTCTCCGCCGGCGAAGAACTTGGTTATTTCGTCGA
The DNA here is from genome assembly GCA_945900945.1 of Pirellula staleyi DSM 6068. GTDB lineage: Bacteria > Planctomycetota > Planctomycetia > Pirellulales > Pirellulaceae > JBKCUI01. The sequence goes on along the minus strand of CAMDKL010000003.1, from coordinate 69,332 downwards.
CCAGGGGCGCGTACCCTTCGTACTTGCCACCGACCTCGACTTTCGATTCGCCGAAGACGACCAAGCCGTACTCCTTGGCTCCATCTCGCAGGCCACGAAACTCCCCGATCCTTCCCGTATCCCAAATTCCCACCGCGGAATCGGTGCCTGGGGTGGTGACTCGTGTAACTTGAGTGCATCCAGTACCCATGGCCGTATAGAGACTTTCGCAACCATGTACGCCGTACCAATACAAATCGGGATGGGTCACTTCCAACGAACAGGGGCTCCACGCAATTGCCCCGCGGATTTGGCCCTTCAGTTTTGGATCCGTTCGGTATTTCCAAATGCTGGGGCTAAACCGTAGGGATGAACTGCTGAGCCATTTAACTCCATGAAGCTCGGCCAACTTCTTAATGGCAATGGCATCAACAAGTGAGCCAGCGAGAGGTTTGTCGATGTAGAGCGGTTTACCGGCACGGAAAACAGGTATTGCTTGTTCGAGATGTCGGCGACCGTCGAGACTCGATATCACGACCGCATCTACTTGGGCGATCAATGCATCTATCGAATCGACCATTTTCACGCCAAGTGCCTCGAGATCTTTGGTGTACTGTGGTACACGCGTATGGCTGCTTTCGATATCGGGGCTTCCTCCCGGAAACGCGACGACCACTTGCTGTTTAGCAAGCAGTCCGGTCGCCTCTGGATTGTTCCAGAGTTTTGCAAAAGCAGGCGCATGGGACGTATCCAAGCCAATCATGCCGATCCGTAGGATCTTTTCTTGAGCATGGGAGTCGGTTGCCATTGCGAATGGTCCGATCGCAACGAGGGACAGAGTCCAACGCAAGAGTACTTTGGCAAACGGGGATCGAGTTGTCATAGTTGGGACCGTATGGCGATAAAACGAGGAATGAAGCAGGGCTGCCTAAACCTTAATCATACTCAAGTCCAGCCTCTACGGTGGGTTCCTCTCAGTCTCTCTACATAAGTAAGGTAGCAAACTGGAAGATGTTTCCCTGATGCCCGCGATCTACGCTATCGCTTCGATCGGTTAAACATCGCTGCAAATCCCTTGTGACATGTTTAACCCGCGCAGCGGCGGACGGGCTTTGCCACGAGTCATTCAATTCGTGTAGCCTGGGCTACCACCTTCGGCGGCGAAGAATTCTGCCCAGATTGGCATGTGGGTGCTGATTTGAAACGCTTGGTCGATCGACAGATTCAATTGCCTCAAGAAATCAACCACACCTGCGCGGCCCGTAAATTCATCGGTTGCCCGGGCTGGGAATACAATGTTGTCGAGCATGGCTTCGCCGGTGACCGTGGTCGGTATTCCCTCGAGCGCCATGAGCATGCCGACATTTTTAAGCGACCTCAACTCGCTATCGGAATAGCCAAAGTTGCCTATCAGGATAATGTCGTCCTCGGATCTGCCGTCCTGCCGAACACTTCGAATAAGGTCGGGAAGCATTTTCAGCTCCTTTCCGTTCGTTAGAGGATCAAGCCGCAGGTTTACCAGGGTGAACGTAAATGCTTTGTCGATCGGAACCGCTTTGCATCGAAACCAAGCGACCAAGGGATCGAATTCCATCAACGCTTGTGGGTCATCGATCGTATAGAGTTGCAGTCGGTCCGTTTCGATCCGATCGGTATCGAAGAGAAATGCGAACTGCTGCTGGTTGGATTCGGAGCCGACGCGCGGGCCGATGCAGTAGTCGTAGCGTCGATCGCTTTGATTGACTTTGTCGAGCAATTCAGGCACTATATTTTGTTGCTTGGATTGAATATGCTGCAGTGCGATGACGTCAAACTGCCGGATCATCCGAACGATTGTCTCAACAACCGCTGCCTTTTTGAGTTTGGATTCTCCGAAGGCTTCAAGGCTAAAAGAGGCGATGCGGACCGTGGACAATGGGTTTGGTCCGTTGGATCGCGTCGCCTGAATATTGCTCGATACGGCTGGCCACGCAGGCGACGACGTTGAGGACGCCCCAGCTTTGGAGGATGCCTCTGATGTCAAAAAGTCAGATCGGAAGTGCTCGCCGAGCGAGGAATTTGAGACGAGTCGACTTGACGGGTTGTCACGATCCGAGGCGAGAGTTTGAGATGGATTGATCGCATTCGTTTGCGGGCCAGGAGAGACACTAGAAAGCGCAGAAAGCGTCGATTGCAGTTGTTGCCAAACTGCGACTGTAGAATCGTGGTAGGCGATTGCAAAGCCTCCTAGGATGCCAGCGATCACCACGTGGTGTTTTTTGAGCGACAACATGATGGGAGTGTTATCGGCAAAAAGTGGAACGATACTAAATGTTTAACCGATCGAAGCGATAGCGGAGATCGTGGACGGCAGGGAAAGGGTTGCTTAGCTAGTCCGCCGCTGCGCGGGTTAAACAAAGGGAAAGGGTTGCTTAGCTAGTCCGCCGCTGCGCGGGTTAAACAAGTCACGGGACTTTCAAAACGAAAAAACCCTCGCTGATTTTGCCAGCGAGGGTTTTTTTCGTTTCGGAATAAAGGATCTTTGGTGGTTTAGACCAATTCCTTCTTAGCCCCGATCAGCGTTCGAAGTCTTTCGGCCAAAAGACGTGCGTCAAATGGCTTTTTGAAAGTCTCGTTGATACTTGAGCGATCGAAGCTCATTGTATTGCCGTCATCTGGCAGCAATGCAATCAGAATGATCTCGATAAAATCCGCGTTCTTGCGTAGGTTTTGGCAGATTTGCAATGCTTCTAATTTGCCGATTGAGAAGTCGACAATCATGCAATCTGGGTGGAAACTTTCCGCTTGGATACCAGCCTCGAAACCGCTTGCCGCCACCGAAACTTTAAAGCTTCGTTCTTGCGGTAGTTCGCGCTTCAAGTTTTCGATCAAGACCTGATCTTGTGCAACGATCAAAACTTTGGCCATGGCCTCATCTTCCAAGTCCCCAAGTGGCATTCCATGCTCTTTGAGAAACCTGATTAGATACTCTCGGGGAATGCGTCGGTCTTGTGAACCGGGGATGCGGTACCCTTTGAGTCGGCCGGAGTCGAACCATTTGCTGACGGTTCTCGGGGCCACCTTGCAGATCTTCGCGACCTGGCCTGTGGTGAACACCTTCATATTTTTGGTCTCCGTTACCTTCCAATAGTGAGTGAGTCCGGGATGGATACGATGCGTACCTACCCCATGACGGTATTTGCCCTTGTTGAACCTAGCGGTGGTCAGGTTGCTATCCCTCCGAAGAGTTATTGCAATCGATCCACTGCTGAATGACAACTGGGTCTGGGCATTAACATCATTAGTACGACTCGTTCGCAGTGCGAAACGCAAAGCTCCTTCTCTGCTTATTTCGCGGCGAACCCATCTGCTTTGAACCGACTCGAATCCTTAGCCTGAGCATTTGACGAGCAACCGCACCCCTACGACGGAACGCATTTGCCCAAGCCCAAACATTCGAATCCGGCTAACCAGCCGAGAAGACTGGGTACAGAGAATCTGCCTGCACTGCCGATCCGATCATGCTGACGCATGCGCAGACTGGCAGTTGCATCCAAGCAATTATTCTTGGATTGCAAGCACTTTCCCCCCTAATCAACCTCGGTTGGCTTTTCAAAATACTGGACTTGACTCTTTCGAGTTGTCTAGCGCAGATAAAGCCGTCCTGCTCCTAGTTTCGTTTCAAATGGGTGGATTACTTTAGAAAGAATCTTCGGTTCGATGCGTATGAGCGATTTCATGGTCAATGGTCCATCATTAGACGCTTTATTTGTCGAAATTTCACATTTCACACGGATTCGATGAAGCGAAAGTTCAGAAAAATGGCTATCGGATCGACTTCATAGCATCCTTGGTTGCCGCTTGGATTGCCTTTGCGCAATTGGGATTGTCCGCCTGACCGGTTACCTCGTATAGAAATCGGCTTGGGAAGGTCGGACGTGCTTTACCCCACTTGAATCGCGACATAGGCAAGCAAAGTGATAGCTCATCTTGAGCACGCGTTACGCCCACGTAGCACAAACGACGTTCTTCGTCCACGCCGTCCGCCCCATCGATCAGGGAGCGGCGGTGCGGGAGTACACCCTCCTCCATTCCCACCATGTAGACGAATGGAAACTCAAGACCCTTGGCACTGTGATAGGTCATCAGGGAGACGGCGTTGCGTTGCAGTTCCTTTTCTTTGGGGGAACCAAACTCGCGACCCTCCAAGGTTACTTTCGAGAGGAAGTCACCCAAATCGGGTTTGTTTGAATCGCTTTCGTACTCGGCAATCGCGTTGATCACTTCCTCGAGCGATCCAATCCTCGCGGTCGCTTCCTCGGCATTGGAGTACAATCGATTGATCTCGCGTCGATAATGGATCGATTCGATCAATTCTCTAGCTGCTTGGGTAATGTGGCCTGAGTCCACTTGCAACTCCGCTTCTTCGTCTTCCAATGAGTTGGGATCTGCCGCTTGATCGGTACCATCCGGCTGGAACTCGATGGGTACTGAATCCATGGTAGCATTACCCGATTCCCCGGTTGTTGATCCCTTGAATTTCTTTGCGAATTCCGTGTAAAGAAACTTAAGGTTTCCTATTCCCTGTTGAGCAGCGGACGGCAGGGTCTGGACGAATGCATCATTTTGCATGATTTTCCAAACGCTGGAGCCCGTCGCTACAGCTTGCTTGAGCAGCTTACCGACGCTTGAGGCCCCCAGCCCGCGTGGAGGGACGTTGATCACACGCAGCAGTGAGAGCTCATCGTTAGGTGAGTCGATCCATTTGAAGTAGGCAAGGATATCGCGTACTTCTTTGCGATCGAAGAACGATTGGCTGCCCGTGATAACATAGGGTACTTTGCAACGTCGCAGCTCCATCTCAAAGGGGCGCGGTTGTTCGTTCGTTCGAAAGAGAACCGCGAAGTCTTTGGGTTGCGTAGTAAGATCTTTTTTGAGTCTCGAGTCGATTTCTTCGACGACCCCTTTGGCCTCTTCGGCTTCATCGGGGAACTGCAGGATTCGAGGTTGCGCACCGTTGGGACGGGCCGCCCGCAGGATCTTGTCGTGGCGATTGGCATTGAAGACGATAAGCCGATTGGCCATTTGTAAAATGGAGTCCGTCGATCGGTAGTTGTCTTCGAGACGAATAACCTTTGCCTCCGTCCAGTCATTTTTGAAATTGAGAATGTGACGTACTTCTGCACCTCGCCAGCCGTAGATGGATTGATCATCATCACCTACGACGCAAAGGTTACGATGGTCGATCGCGAGGGCTCGTATGATACGATACTGGGTACCGTTGGTGTCTTGGTACTCGTCTACGAGGACGTGATCGTATCGGGATGCTTCTTCGCGTCGGACTTGATCGTTTTCTGTAAGCAACTGTTCCGCGCAGACGAGCAGATCATCGAAGTCGAATGCAGCTTGAAGTTTAAGCGATCTTTGATAGCGTTTGAAGGCGCTAGCGGCGAGGTGCTCCTTATCGGAAGTTGCTGCCCCGTCCGCTTGTTCCGGCCGGATCCCTTGGTTCTTCCAGCGGCTGACGATGCTGAGGAAGTCGTTTGGCTTGAGCATGTCGTCGTGGACACGAATTTCGCGGAGCACAGTCCGGGCAACGCTCTCGGCATCTCCGCGATCGTAGATGGTAAATTTGTTGGGGTAACCCAGCTCCTTTGCGTGGCGTTTCAGGATTTGAACGCAATGCGAATGAAAAGTGCCAACGGCTGGCCGCAGTGGTACAGGCTGGCCGCGTCGAATTTTTTTAGGAAGTTTGAGCCGGTGCCCAATCCTCTCCTGCATTTCCATGGAGGCTTTATTGGTAAACGTGACCGCCAAGATGCGGTCGGGCCGAATTCCGTTCCGGATCAAATTAGCAACGCGGAAGGTGACCACGCGGGTTTTGCCGGTACCCGCACCCGCCAAAACCAGTAGCGGGCCGGAAAGAGTGTTGACTGCGTCTTGTTGCGGTGGGTTTAGCTCTGCCATGCCCGCCAATGTAATGCACGAGAAAGCAGGGAAATGCTCGGCGGAAGCGTCTCCTCCCCGTTTTTTCGGGATTTTTATGAAATCTTGCCCATGGGAAATTAGCGCTTTGGACTCGACGATAGATAATTCGGCTGTTATCCTCTATCCTTCGTAAGCTGGGCTCGATCCAGTATTTTCGTTTTTGCAACAGTTTGTTCCTGAATCCATTATGTACGCGATTATTTGTGACGGTGGTCGTCAATTCAAAGTTCAAGAAGGGCAATTGCTCGATATTGACTACCGAGATACCGCTGTAACTGGCGACAAAGTCGATTTTGATCGCGTGCTCGCAATTGGCGGTGAGACTGGCCTCAAACTGGGGCAGCCGACCCTTGCGGGTGCCAAAGTCAGTGCGTCGGTAGTTGGTTTGGAGCAAGGCGAAAAGATTTACATCCAAAAGTTTCGCCGCCGTAAGAATTACGAAGTACGAACTGGCCACCGCCAAAAGTACACCCGTATTAAAATTGAGTCGATAAACAGCTAACGGCGATTATTGTTTAGGAGCATCGAATGGTCGGCTGCGTTTTTTGATTGCAGACGATAGGCCAGCGATGTGGTTGGTGTATCATGGCCATAACGCACCTACTTCTTACCGGTTATCGTGGGTGCGGCAAATCGGCTGTCGGACAGCTTCTGTCGGTGGCGTTGTCTCGCAAACTTATCGACATTGACGCGGCAATTGAGTCCAGTGCTGGCAAGTCCATCGCGGAACTTTTTTCCGAAGTAGGTCAAGAAGGCTTTCGCGATCTGGAGTCCGCCCAAATCTCTCACTTGGCTGCGTTAAAGGAATCAGCCATCATCTCACTCGGAGGTGGAGCTATATTGCGTCCTGAAAATCGGAAGTGCATTCGCAACCTGGGGAAAACGGTTTGGTTGCAAGCTACGCCTGAGACTATCGAGGAGCGAATCTCGAAGGACAAGACAACTCAAACGCGTCGTCCCAAACTAAGTAAGCTTGGAGATATGGAGGAAATTCGATCCATCCTAAAGATGCGAATCCCATGGTATAACGAGGTTGCTGATCTTGCAGTTTCCACTGACGATCAATCGATGGAATCCGTCGCAGAGACAATTGCGGATTGGTTTCACCGTATCACTTAAACTTCACCGGAAAATTGCATGGGCCTTTTTGAGATTGGACTGTTACTATTCGGGTTAATGCTTGGTCCTTTCATTAACTTCGCGATCTATTCCTTTGCTTACTTTCCTCGCGTTATTAGTCCGTGGCAGTCGCAGCCGGCAGAAATTTACAAAAGGAAATGGAGTGCCAAGCTTCCAATTGTTGGATGGCTTTTCCGACGAGAAGAGAGCGTTCACTTGGGTCGATTATTTTGGCTTAGGCCTTTTTTGATCGAGTTAGCGACACCGATGGCGATTGTGTTTCTGTATCGCAATTGCATGGCTGGCGCATTTACGCCGGGCGGGTCGGTTGTTGGCGTAGGTACGCTTGGGCAACAGTTTGTCGCGTTTACGTTGCTAATCACGCTCATGACCGTTGCGTCGTTCATTGACTTTGACGAGCGGACGATTCCGGATTTGATCACGATTCCGGGAACGATTCTTGGTCTTCTAGGAGCCGTATTTCTACCCGACTGGCGAATGCAGGAATTGGCTTTTCCTGCTTTCCCGGTTTTGGTAGGAGATCCCGTTCCGTTACAAGCCAATTCGCCGGATCGGTGGAGTGCAATTTGGAACGGTAGTTCTGGGCTTTTTCTTGGGCTTCTATTTTGGAGCTTGTGGTGCTTTGGAATGGCGGACCGAAGATGGATCAACCGTCGAGGCTTGAAAAAGGCGGTTGATTATTTTTTCGAAGGATTGAGGAGGAGTCCAAGTACCAGGATGCTGTTTGGGCTGTGGCTTGTCGGCGTGGTTTGTTTGATTGTTGCTTACATGGCGGTTGCCCCAATGCGATGGGAAGCATTGCTTTCGTCTCTCTTTGGAATTGGGTTGGGTGGGATGTTGGTTTGGGGGTTTCGTATTGTGGCGCATTGGGCGATGGGGCAGGAGGCACTTGGTTTTGGTGACGTTACTCTCATGGCGATGATAGGTTCTTTTTTTGGTTGGCAAATCGTTTGGATCGCATTTTTTCTAGCGCCTTTTTTTGGCCTTGTCTTTGTTGTTATGGTGTGGGTCATTACGCGTGACAATGCAACGCCATTTGGTCCCTACTTGTGCGCAGCAACTCTGTACTGCATGCTCGACTGGGTTAATTTGTGGGGCACGTGTTCCGTTTGGTTTTTGCCGCCCCATTTGCTGTTCCCCATCTTTTTGGGACTACTGATTGCACTTGGAGTGATGCTCTGGCTGATTCAAACAATAAAATTTCTGTTGTTGGGACCGCGTAGACACTAACGGGGTAGGGTTAGAGCCATGAATCAACAGCCTAGTTTTATTCGAGTGGCGATTTACTTTGGCTTGTTTGCCACTTTTGCAGCGGGCTTGATTGGCCTTGGCAAACAATCATGGAACTTGCCATTGCTGGTCGGCTTTTGTGCGATTCTGTCGATTTTTTACACCGACATTCTAGGTTGGTTCTCATTGAATCGGTGGGTAGTCTATTTGGCCATGATGGCAGGGGCCGGGATCGCGATCATCGATTTTTTTGGCGATGCGACCAAGAATCAAATCATGGAGGTCGGCAATCTTCTGGTTTACGTCCAATTGCCGCTTATGTTTCAAAAGAAATCGAAGCGTGTTTTCGAACAATGGGGAGTCTTCCTACTGCTGGAGATGGTCGTCGGAGCGTTGGTAAACAACAATGTACTTTATGGCCTATTGATGCTTCCTGTTCTTGCGATTGGATGCGCTGCCATGATGGCGCTTGCGCAGCTTGCCTCGCACCTCCGACATAGTGAATCCATTTCGGAATCGACGACTCTTTGGGCGAGGCTGTTGCATTGGTTAGGAAAGGAACAATTGGTTACCAATCTGAACTCGGGGGTAAGGTTGACGGCTATCGAATCCCCCGAGCTTAGTGGAATCAGGAAATCGCAATTCTTTGCACCGTCGCGATGGGGCAGAGGTATTATACCGTTGGCATGCTCTGTTCTAGTTTTTTCGATCGCCTACTTTTATTCTCTTCCACGTCTTGGCATGAACTCCTACCAAGGAAGTGGTTTTGAAGCAACCAGAGTTGGATTTAGCGAGCAAATTTCGCTGCGTTCTGTTGGCAAATTGCTAAGGAACGAAGCCCCACTTTTTCGTATGAGTATGCGAGATGCTCGCAAGAAAACGAACTATCGACCTGAGTTGCCGCCGTACATTCGTGCCTCGGTCTCGCACCAATATATTGATGGCCCGCGAATGGGGGAATGGCAACCGGACCAGCCAGGGTTACTGCTTAGCCAGAGTATTATGCGAGTCCCCCCGTTGCCCGCACAGATAAACCAATCACTGGCTAATGAAACCGATTCGGTAATTGTGAGCATTATTGAGAAGGGGAATTTGGGGGAAGTGGTTCCGACGATTGCTCCATTTGCTCAAAGCCTGGGCACGGACGGATTCAGTTTAATCCGACGAGATTGGCGCATGGTCGATACACGTGAGTCAGTTCAGTTGAACAATAATCAGAAGCGTCGCTATTCGTATTTTACGTATGCCTTTAAAGACGGCATTCAAAGTCCGTTACTGCCGGATCTGAGGGACTGTTTGCGCGACGATGAAGAGAACGGATCAACCATGCGTTCACGATTTGGCATATACCAAAAAGAGGAGTTGCTTGAATTCCCCGATTCTCTTCGACCGATCATCCCGTTCCGCGACAAAATACTTGCTCAGAGTACTTTTAAGGAGGGTGATAGATTTGCAAAGGCGATATTTCTCGAAGAATATTTGGCGAACGGACCCGACTTCAGGTACACGCTTTTGTTAACAGCTCCCCTCGATCGAAACGTCGATCCGATTGTCGATTTTTTGTTGAACAAGCGAAAGGGCCATTGCCAGTATTTTGCGTCAGCACTTGCGATGCTTTTGAGATCATTAGACATTCCAACGCGACTTGTGGTTGGTTTCCGTCCCAGTGAGTACAACGACTTGGGAGAGTATTTTTTGGTTCAGCAGAGCCATGCACATGTTTGGGTCGAGGCATACTTTACGGTCGAGGAACTGGCTGCCCATTCGATCCCCGTGCCAAGCTACATAAAACGGGGCGCATGGATGAGATTGGATGGTACACCACCGGGAGATAATTCGAATGCAGGCGGGGCTTTTCGAAAGACAGATGGGCAGACGATAGGAATGATGCAGGAATTTTGGTCCGAGATGATTCTCAATATGGACAAATCCAAACAGAGCACCATTTTTTCGGTCCTCGGCGAGAGTTCAGATGGCAATTATACCGAAGCGTGGCTCAATCTGAAAAGCGCAGTAGATCGAATCCAAAACACGCAGCTTGTCGGATTCTTTTTGTCGCCCGCTCGTTGGTTCTCTTGGCAGGTCGCTTTGGGCGTGACGGCAGCTGGGATTTTTGCCGTATTATTGTATCGGTTGTTGTTACATCGCTTTCCAAATTGGATACCAGGGATTCGGTTGCGATCTGCATTTACCAAGTCGCAGGAATCAAGTGTTGACTTCTACAATCGGGCCGTCCGACTATTGAATCGAATCGGATTTAAACGCGGTAGCTCTCAAACGCAACGAGAGTTCTTTCAAGTTGCCTCGATGAAGCTCAGCGAGCGGTCTGTCGCCTTGGACGCCGAGTTGCTGTCGCGATTGTTCTACGAGCGTCGATTTGGAGGTTTAATCGAATTGAGTGCCTCAGATCAAGCGTTGGTGGATTCCGCTCTCCATTTGTTAGAATCCGACATTTCCAAATGGGCAACTTCGAGAGCGAAACGATGAATCGCGACATGCTGGATCGAGCCGAAAAAAAAATTCTTCAAACTTGGTTATTGCTCGGGCTAGTTCTACCGCTCCTGAGTATGGTTCCGTTTCTGTATTTGCAAGCTCGGCGGCTAATCGATCAGCCGCGTTCCCTTTTTTTCCCGTTGCCCATCGCCGCAGGAATTTGGCTTCTCTATCGAACCTGCGACTATCGTCCCGCAAGTCTTCTACGAGCTAGAGTTGCTGTCTTCGTGGAATGGGGCGGAATGGGGCTAGCTGTCCTAGGCATCTACATTGTTTCACCATGGGTTGTTCAAGTTGCGTCGGTAGTCGTTACTTTCGCTTGGTCTTTAGGAGCATTTGGAGGCTCGAAATGGACTCGCATCTTGGCAATATGCTCCTTGTTTGCAGCTGCCGTTCCACTTCCAAGCGGACTGGACATGCAAATCACCTCGGGGCTTCAGACTATTTCCAGCTGGGCTTGTAACGGCATTTTAGATGCAATCGGCGTCCCCAATATTCTTGAGGGAAATGTTCTGCAAATCCAGGATAAGAAAACGGCTGTATCGGACGTTTGTAATGGCGTGGACAGCTTCTACGCACTCATGGCAGTTGGATTTTCTATTGTTGTTTTTCGTCGATGTTCGTTGCTAGTAAGTCTTGCGACTCTTGCAATAATTCCATTATGTTCGGTGCTGGGTAACGTGATTCGATTATTGGCCATAGCAATTGGATTCGATTATTTTGGCTTCGATCTATCGCTGGGCTGGGGGTATATCACAACCTTGATTCTGGTCTTTGGTATAACACTAACATGCGTGTTGTTATTGCATGTTTCTATCGTTGCGATCTTGGATCCAATGACTGCTCAGGAAGAACAAAACAACCTCATCAAGTTGGTTCAGTGGGCCACGACCTGGCCGCAAGCGACGGAATCGAAAGAGACGTTGGATAGAACGTGGGCCGAAATGAATAGCCAGCCAAGCAATTGGAGGTCGATTCCTGTTTTGTTGGGACTACCGAGCCTGGGTTGTGTCGTTTTTGGTTCGATTTCAGCGTTTTTGGTATTTTCTATTTTCGAAGGAAACCACGTTTCTTTGAAGGTCATCAGTGAAGATCAAGCTGCTGCGTTTCCTTCACAGGACGCATTTCCTGAGCAGTTTGGTAGTCTTCGAAAAATCAGCTTTAGCCCAATAACGCAGCCTGCAGCTAACATACTCGGCAGGTATACGCATTTATGGAAGTTCGATGACAGAGGAAATCAAGTTTTCGCCAGACTCGATTTTCCGTTTCAGGGATGGAGCCCTCTTTGGGAAGGATACTGGGCTTCTGGCTGGAAAATCATTGAAACCAAGCCTGTGGAAATACCTGCCGAATTGGGTTCGTGGACGGTGGAGGAATTCAAAATGCAGAATCAATACGGTCTATTTGGATTTGTTTTGTACGCTTTTTTCGATGAGAATGGAGTTCCCATGTTGCGAGCGACACCATCGGAGTCGTCTAGTAGATCCAATATCTTTAAAAGACTGCAGAACGATCCAACTGAGAAAGTTTCACGGTGTTATCAGGTCCAAGTATTTTTCGAATCAGGACGGGATTTGAGTGAACTAGAAATCGAACGCAATCGAAAGTTCTTTTTTGGTGTCTTCGAACGAATACGAAAGCAGAGTGAGACTGCTCTAAAGAAAGTCAATTAGGTCACCCTGTGTTATTTAAGAAAAGGAACGCAATCGATCTCAACGATGGCCCACATGAACCCAATCGTGTGTCGACCTGGTTTCATTCGATTTGGATTTCGCCTGTAGATTTAGCGGGCGAGTTTTTGGATCTATGCGCATTTTGGCGTAGAACTCGAAATTGGCGAAATATCTCGGCGCTGCTGCCAGTTATTTTGCTTGCCGTTACTCTAAGCTCGTTAGTCGCGTTAGGTAAGCTGTCTGACCCGATTGTAAAGACGATGTGGTACGAGCAGCGTGCAAGTAAGGAATTGGCATTAGCGACCTCCCAAAGAACCGATACTGAATCCGCAGAGCAGGCAGCATCCGATCAATCTTTAAAGCGACTGCCGGAAGTTGTGGATATGCTTTTTAGACGTGTGCTGCAACTGAATCAAAACAACACATTCGCAAGGTTCTATGTTGCCGATCAAATGACTCGGTATGGAAGCCTCGGCATCGCTCGACAAATCATGGAAAGCTTGGCCCCAACTCCGCGTGGTGGATTTCCGAAAGCACACGCCTGGTTAGCAGCGGACCTCATTGAGCGGGGTCAAAAAGGGGAAGCAATCGATTTCGAAACGCTCAAACACCATCTGAAGCGAGGGACCGCCGCCGAGGATACGTCGCCAGTATTGCTCCTCGTTTACTCTCAATTGCTACAGCAAGAAAACAAGACTGCTGAAGCACAAGAGTTTTTGAAACGCGCCGCGAAATTTGATCCAAAATTGCTATTGTCTGCCATTGCGGTCTACACCGAGCATTCGCAACCAGTGCAAGCGAGAGCGACGGCCGATTTGCTGGTCGAAAGAGTGAAAGACAAAAAAGGTGAAAAAGCAGAGGACAATATGGTGCTTGCAGCCCAAGCGTATGTGCTCACCAATAGGATTGACAATGCATTAGAAGTCCTTCAAGCGGGCGTAAAGCAAGTGCCGCAGTCTCTCAAACTTACGCGTGCGCTGTCCGACGCTTTTCGCCTCAAGTTTCAGGCCAGCTGGGTCCGGTCCAACAACGAAGTGCAAGTTAATTTAGACTTTTTGGATGCGGCCGTCGCACTCGATCCTACCAACATTGCGATACAAGGGGATCTGAGCGCCCTGGCGCAATTGGGCATCATGAAAAGCGATGAGACCATCAACGCGCTTCGAGTGCAAATAGCCACAAAAGGCTCTTCGTTCGTTGCTCGCTTGCTACTAGCCGAATCCTCTTTTCGGCGAGGAGATGTTGCTGGTGCCATCAACGACTATGAAGTTATCCTGGCCGAATTGCCCCGAATGACCATCGCACTTAACAATCTCGCAATGTTGTATACGAAAGTAGTACCGCCAAGACTAGATGAGTCACTCAAGTTGATTGACCGCGCGATCGGAATTTCGCCATCGTTATCGGAATTTCATGACTCGCGAGGCGACATTCTTGCGGCGCTCAAAAGAAAAGAGGAATCCATAGCGAGCTACGAGTTGGCGTTGGAAACCTCGACGCAACGAATTCGAACCAGAGAAAAGTTAATCGCAATCTATGAGGAACTATCGCAAAACGATCAAGCTCAATTGCACCGCGACAAATTGGTAGAAATACAACAATTGTTAGAGGAGCAACGTGCAAAGAGAGAAGGGGTAGAAGAACAGGAAAAACAAGCTTTAAAATAGGTTTTCCGTTGGGGAATTCGAAGATTCGACCGACAGGAATTCTCGCCCATTGCGTCGTTATTTTGGCTATTCCGAACAATAGTTGCGAACCCTACGATTGGGGCACCTTTTACCCGCAGATACCCTAAAGCTTCTCAACCAAAAAACAATTTACTTGCAGTCGGCTAGTTTCGCGTTGTAGGATTAGGTGTACTGAGGTGATGCGATTTGCTCGCCACAGTAACTCTTGCCATTTCTTAGTCCTTTCCAGGTTCCAAGGAGTTCTCGATCGTGATTCACTATTCGTGTGACAGATGCAAACGGGACATCGATGGTTCAACTGACCTGCGATACACCGTAACGGTGGAAATTGAAGCTGCCTTGGACGGGCTCGATCATGAGCTCGTAGACGATCCAGACCATCTCGACGACATTCAAGACATGTTGGATTCCGCAGATGACTTGTGCAGTTCCGTCTTCGACGATGAAGTTTACCAGAGAAAGCAATTCGATCTTTGCAAAGACTGTTTCCGTCTTTACATCAAAAATCCCTTGTCGAGAGAGACCAATATACCGAGGGGCTTTAGCAAAAACTAGCAGTTGTCTAGCAATTCTACCGCCACAAATTTTTCCCCTTCTAACATCGAAAGACTGGCGCCACCGCCAGTGCTGACGTGTGTCACAGAATCAGCGAATCCGAGCTGTTCGATTGCAGCGGCACTATCTCCGCCACCGATAATACTGATCCCGTTGCATTTGGCAATTGCCTCTGCGACCGCGATGGTTCCTCGATCAAATGGTGGCATCTCAAATACCCCCATTGGACCGTTCCATACAATCGTCTTAGCCTTTTCGACAATTGCGGCAAATTTTTTGGATGTCTCAGGACCGATGTCCAGTCCTTGCCATCCCTCGGGTATCTTTCCGGCAGGAACGATCTGCTTGTTGCAGCTACCCTTAAAATCGTCTCCGCAATGTGTGTCGACGGGCAATACTAGCTTCTCACCACCCATCGCAATCAGCTTTTTAGCAAGCTCGACCTTTTCTTTTTCGACAAGGCTCTTTCCAATGGCGCCGCCTTGCGCCAGCGAGAACGTATAAGCCATTGCGCCACCGATCAAAACTTGGTCGCAAATTCCTAAAAGATTTTGAATGACATTGATCTTGTCACTTACTTTCGCACCGCCCAGGATCGCTACAAAAGGACGTTGTGGATTGGCTATCGTGTCGCTTAGATACTGGATCTCTTTGGCGACCAGGAAGCCAACGACCTTCGGTTTGTTTCCCATAGCCCTTGGGACGGCGACCATCGAGGCTTCTAGTCGATGGCAGGTGCCGAAAGCGTCGTTACAGTAGATATCGGCCCAGCTTGCCAGTTTGCTGGAGTAGACGGGCTCACCATCTTTTTCGCCCGGATTGAATCGCACGTTTTCCAAAACGAGCACTCCGCCGTTTTGAATCGCCTGGATCTTAGACTCTGCATCAGCTCCCACCGTGTCGGACGCAAAAGCAACAGGGATTCCCAAAAGTTCCGCCAATCTTACTGCGGTGGGGCGAAGCGTAAACTCTGGCTCCGGCCCTTTACCCTTCGGCCGACCTAGGTGGCTCATCAGAACCAATTTCCCCCCTCGCTTGATTACAGACTCGATGGACGGCAATGCCATGCGAATCCGCCGGTCGTCCGTTATCGCGCCCGAGTCGTCCTGCGGAACATTAAAATCCACTCGCATGAGTACGACTTTACCCTGACACTCCAAGTCGGAAATACTCTTCTTTACCATTTTTGCTCAGCGTCTGTTCAATAATTGGGTGTGAAACGGATGCCCCGAATTTTCGAAAGGCAACCTCTAGCCGCTTTTTTAACGGAAAAGCAGGTTCTGGGTAGCGGAAATTTGAATCGCGCGCGGCGATCACGTTTTGAAAGGTCCGATAGAATGTTGATTTGACCGGATTGATTAGTTGTTCCAGCCGATGTATAGTTGGGGCAGGTTGCGAGAAAGTAACCCCTTAGCTGCTGTTTTCGGGGAACGTCGTTTCCGATCGTGACAGCTAAGCCCACCGGTGCTTCACGTTGGCTTTGTTCAAATTTACTCTTCTTCTCCAAAACGCGAGTTTGCCTCAATTCTCGCGGAGCCAAACGTGGAGTACTTTCGTCCCTTCCGGCCATAAAGTGCAACCCTAGATTTCAACGAAGTTTTTTTACGACCATTACTCGGAGCATCATTAATGAACCCAGCGGAAAACACACGCAACCCATTGCCGGCCGATACACGGCGAGATTTCATTAAGTCGACATCAACTGTCCTCGCTGGCGGTGCATTGGTCGGCAGTCTTCCGATCGCCCGCGCTGCACATTCGTTTGATAGTGGTGAAATTAAAATCGGCCTGGTTGGCTGTGGTGGTCGCGGTACAGGAGCTGCCGGACAAGCGCTCGATACCTATAGTCCTGAGAATCGTGTCAAACTCGTGGCGGTCGCTGACCCCTTCCAGTTTCGAATCGACCAAGCTCTCAAAGGCATTAAAAAAGGGCACGAATCACTTGTCGATGTGACGGACCGAACGTTTGTGGGCGTTGATGCGTTCAAGCGATTGATTGAGTCCGACGTCGACATGGTCATTCTGACTTCGCCACCGGGATTTCGACCTTTGCATTTTGAGACCGCCGTCAAAGCGGGCAAACACGTCTTCATGGAAAAGCCGGTTGCAACAGATGCACCAGGCGTTCGGCGTGTTTTAGCTGCCAATAAACTTGCAAAAGAAAAGAAGCTAGTGGTGGCCGTCGGTCTGCAACGGCACCACGAATCCGGCTACCAAGCGACTATCGCCAAGCTAAAGGACGGGGCAATCGGGGATATTATACTCACTCGATGTTATTGGAACGGCGATGGTGTCTGGACACGTCCAAGAACGCCTGATCAAAGCGAGCTCGAGTACCAAATGAACAATTGGTACTACTTCAATTGGTTAAGTGGCGATCATATTACCGAGCAGCATATCCATAACCTTGACGTAATCAATTGGCTGATGGATGGTCCGCCTGAAACGGCCCAAGGCCAAGGTGGACGTCAAGTTCGAACGGGTCCCGACAGCGGCCAAATTTTTGATCACCATATGATCGAATACACTTATAAAAATGGAGTCAAGCTCCTCAGCCAATGCCGCCACATTCCTGGATGCTGGAATTCGGTAAATGAATACGCACACGGAAGCAAAGGTTGGTGCGACATTGGAGCGGGCAAGATTTTCGATCGCGACAACAAGATGATTTGGAACGCGCCCAAAAATGAAAACGGGCATGCCAAAGAACATTTCGATTTGTTTGCCGAAATTCGAAAAGGAGTCGTTCCAAACGAAGGTGATAACGGCGCCTATAGCACAATGACCTCCATCATGGGCCGCATGGCGACGTACTCGGGAAAGATGGTCAAATGGGACCAATGCCTCAATAGCAAGATTTCTCTTGCCAACACCGACGCAATGAGTTCCTTTGCCAACGAAGCACCGATCCAGCCAGAAAACGGCAAATATTGGGTTCCAACACCAGGAAGTGACCCAGAATTGGTCATTTAATTCGTGATGTACGGCTTGGGATAGAGAATCCTTGCCCAAGTTCCTTACAGCTCGTTTGGCAGCCTCTCTGTCGCCCTCGATGGCGAACTGCCAAACGGGCTGTATTTTTTTGGTGGATCTGTAATGTACAATGCAGACACCATGAATACAGCACCCGATTCCACAAACCCATCCTCTGGGGTTTCGCCCTCGCAAGTAGGTTCGAAACTCTTGTCGCGATTCGTTGATATCGATGCGTTGTTCGCTCGACCTAGTACCGTGCAAACTGCCTCAAAGCAAACTCCAATTCCACTCGAGCGGTTTCAGCATCTCGAGCAGGAGATTCGCAATTCGCCGGCAAACAGTCAACCCTACATCGAACTAGGCCAAATCTACCTCAACCAGGAACGATGGAACGATGCGAAACGAGTCCTAGAGTCCGGTTTTCAGCTTTGTCCCGAATGTGAGCCACTCGTCTTGATGCGAGAGGAACTGCTGCTTCATCAGGCAAATCAATCGCTGCAACAAGCCAAGACAAGCCTGGCACAGGATCCATCCGATGAAAACAAGTATGGTCTCGAACTAGCCGAGGTCAATTATGCCAATGAACGCATTCGCGTTTGCCGAGATCGATTTGGTCGACACCCTGACCAAAAAGAGATTCTGATCAATTGGGCAATTGGCTTGAGGCAGTTGGCACGATTTGAGGAAGCAGTCCAGTTGCTGGTCAAAGCGGCAGACGAACCTGAACTGCGAGCTCGTGCAAGTCTCCAATTGGGTATGTGCTATCAGACACTAAATCGACCTTTGGATGCTCTCTCGGCCTTTCGCAGAGCTTCCATGTTTCGTGCCCCACCTCCGGAACCCAAAATAAGACTACGCGCGATCGAATTAGCCATGGAACTTGCCGAAGAACTTTCGCTAATCGATTCGGCTCGATTTTATGCAGAGCAGATGTTGATCGACTGCGATAGGGTCAAACGATCGCAAGTACAAGAAAAGCTTCGCAAGCTAGAATCGTTAGACCTTTGACGTTTCAACCCCCAGTGCCCAACGCCGTGAAGGATTTTCGGCGACGAAATCGTTGGGTTATGTGGAGGCTTGTCCCCCGTAAACCTACTTTGGTGTTCTAAAGTAATCGCTGCCCCTGCCGCCCGCCCCTTTCGCTTTGCAGGGATAGCCCGCATAATCTCTTTGTAGATTCGTACCCAGAGTGATTTCAAACGAGAGGGTTAGCATGATTCGTAGGCTTAATCAACGGACTGTCCTGTGCGCAGTCGCATTTGCCGCTTTCGCTTTTTTGGTTGACTTCGAAATGGCTCAAGCTGAAAGCAGCTTGGAGTCAATAAAAATGCTGCAGTCACTCACATCCGGCGATGAAGGTTCTTTGGCCGCAGCGAGAGCAATCAAGCAGCTCGGCAAAGCCAACGATGTGACCTTAGTACAGTCGCTTACCGCGATGAAGGGTGCGACGCCAATCGGCCGCAATTGGATCCTGGGGCTAGCCAATTCGCTCTATCGCAAAACAGGTAAATCGAAAGCATCCGAACTGACCCATTTTTTGTCAGACACCAATCAAGATGGCGAGGCTCGTTACACCGTCTTCCAATGGCTAACTGCGAACAACGACAAACTCCGCAAAGAGTTGCTCGCCAACATGAAACAGGACGCAAGCCCCGAATTGAGATACTTGGCGATCGACGAAGCGATGAAATCTAAATTGGAAATTCTGCAGCTTTCGAGTCTATTGGAAGCCGCTCGCCATCCAAGCCAAGTCGTGAGTATCATCGAAAAACTGAAGGTGCTTGGTGAGACCATCGATCAATCCAAGCAATTTGGATTCTTGCCGAAATGGCGATTGATCGGTCCGTTCGATAACGTCGGAACAGTCAACTTTGACAAAGTATTTCCTATAGAAAACGACGGGGTTAAAGGTCTTTTCAAAGCGGAATACGAAGGCAAAACCGAAGCAGTAATATGGAGAGAGGAAACCAGCGAAGCCGCTGACGGAATGGTCGATCTTGCGAAAACCTTTTCAAATGAAAAAGGATGTATCATTTATGCGTTGACTGAATTCGAATCGGAAAAAGACCAGGATGCCGAAGTCCGACTGGGTTGCATCAATGGCAACAAAATTTGGGTAAATGGCCAGCTTGCCGTGTCGAACGAAGTCTATCATACGGGGTCTCAAATCGATCAGTATGTGGAACCCATTCGGCTCAAAGCGGGAAAGAATCAGATCCTACTCAAGCTGTGTCAAAACGAGCAAAAGGAATCGTGGGCTCAGAAGTTTGAATTTCAACTGCGAATTTGTGATTCCACTGGCAAAGCCATTTTGACTAAAGGACGATAACCATGACAATCATTATGCATCGCTATACCAATTCGACCCTTAGCGCAATCGGTTTGACCGTCGCAATATTGGCGCAAGCGACATCTTCACACGCTGATTGGCCCATGTTCCGCGGACCCAACGCGGGTAGCGTCGCCATCGATGCGAAAATTCCGACCAAATTCGGCGGTGAACAAAAGGAAAATGTGGCCTGGCGCACCGAACTGCCCGGACGAAGCGTTGGCGGCGTTATCGTCGTTGGCGATTCTGCGATCACCACCAGCAGTAGCGGGATGGACCAGCGACGACTCCATTTGATCAGCGTCAATTCGAAAGACGGATCAACTCGATGGCAACAGGAGTTCGTAGCTCGAGGCCGACCTTATTGCCATCCCACGAGCGCCAATGCGGCACCCACACCCGCATCCGACGGCAAGAATATTTTCGCTTTCTTTAGTTCCAACGATCTGGCCTGCGTCGATCTTGATGGCAATTTGGTTTGGTACCGATCGCTTTCGACCGATTTTCCAAAAGCCGGTAACGATGTCGGTATGAGCAGCTCGCCAGTCGTAGTGGACGGTGTCTGCGTTGTTCAGATCGAATGCCAAGGGGATTCGTTTGCTGCAGGTTTGAACACCGAAGATGGAAAAATTTTATGGAAGCTGGATCGGCCCAAACAAGCCAATTGGTCCTCACCCACTGTTGTGAAGTTGCCTAATGGTGAAAAAGTCGTTGTAATGCAGTCGAGCGAAGATTTGCTAGCCGTGTCGCCAAAGACCGGTAAGATCCTCTGGGAAATGAAAGTGCGATGCTCTACTATTCCATCTTGTCTAGCTGCGGAGGGACGCCTCTTCGTTCCTGCAGGTGGGCTAACAGCATTTGATCTATCCAGCGCTGGCGCTAGCCCAAGCAAACTATGGGACAACAACAAGCTCAGCGCCAATGCTTGTTCTCCCCTGGTAGTTGGAAAACGCGTCTACACCATCAGCCGGACCGTATTGGCGAGCGGAGATCTATTTTCTGGCGAACTCAAGTGGCAAACTCGCCTGGCAGACGCAAAAAGCATTTGGTCGTCGCCTGTCGTAGCCGGCAACATCCTCTACATCTTTGGTGACGATGGCAAGTGTTTCGTTGTGGAACTCGGGGAGGACGAGGGCAAGGTTGTCGCAACGAATGAACTAGGCGAAGCAGTTCTCGGCTCCCCTGCGATTTCTGGAAACGCGATGTATGTTCGCGGCGTCTCAAGCCTGTGGAAGATCGCTGAAAAGTAAGACATGTCGGACGAAGGTGCATACGCCGTCTCGTTCCAGAGAGCTAGACAGCCCGTGGTTGGTCGCGTTACGGTGCCGGGTTCCAAGAGCATTACCAACCGAGCATTGATTTGCGCGGCTATGGCCAGAGGACCTTCCAATCTTGTTGGCGTCCTCGATAGTGAAGACACTCGCGTAATGATCGATGCCTGGATTGCTCTCGGTCTTTCGGTGGAATGGGATAAGTCCGCAAAGACGATTAGCCTAGTAGGATGCAATGGACAACCCCCGCATCCAATGGGTGACCTACATATCGCCAACAGCGGAACCTCGATTCGATTCCTGACCGCC
Organism: Pirellula staleyi DSM 6068; assembly: GCA_945900945.1. GTDB lineage: Bacteria > Planctomycetota > Planctomycetia > Pirellulales > Pirellulaceae > JBKCUI01. The sequence continues at coordinate 47,722 of CAMDKL010000003.1, read as the reverse complement.
GCGTTAGCAGCCACGCATGGCGAATACACCCTCGATGGTGTTCCACGAATGCGAGAACGTCCTATCGGGGACTTGATCGATGGCCTCCGAGGGCTGGGTGCGAACGTCTTTAGCCTCAACCACTCTCATCCAAACTGCCCGCCCGTTCGCGTTGTAGCAAATGGACTGAACGGTGGGATTGGCAACGTGGCGGGGGATGTCTCGAGCCAGTTCTTGAGCGGCATGATGATGGCTTCACCGTACGCAAAGACGACAGTCGTTATACGTGTAATCGGAGATCTGGTTTCGAAACCCTACGTCGATATGACAGTCGCTGTCATGAAGTCTTTTGGCGTGGAGATGCGAATGCATCAAGGGGACGACGGACTCGAATACGCAGTCGAAGCGCCTCAATCGTACGTAGGCTGTGACTATAGCATCGAACCGGACGCCTCTGCCGCTAGCTATTTTCTCGGTGCGGCGGCCATTACGGGCGGATCGATGCGAATCGACGGCCTCAGTTTTGACGCGTTGCAAGGTGACGTTCAGTTTGCCAGAGTGCTAGGAAAAATGGGATGCCACGTTTCGAGCGGAGTTGATTTCATCGAAGTTTCGGGACGTGCTTCGCGAGGGATCGATATCGATATGAACTGGATTAGCGATACCGTGCAAACACTTGCAGCCGTTGCGCTATTTGCAGACGGCCCAACACGTGTTCGAGGCGTCGCACACAATAGGCACAAAGAGACCGACCGCATTGGCGATTTGGCTTGCGAGTTGCGGCGATTAGGAGCTGGCGTCGACGAGCACGACGATGGTTTGACGATACATCCCAAGCAGCTCATCGGTGCGGACTTGAAAACCTACCGCGATCATCGCATGGCCATGAGTCTGTCGTTGATAGGGTTAAAGATACCGGACGTTCGCATCCTAGATCCAAAGTGCACCGAGAAGACGTATCCGCATTTTTTTGAAGACATGGGCGCCGTTTTGGGGCAAGTGCCCAAATACGACTTCGAAGGCGAATGATCAGGCACAACCATCCACAAACGCCAGCCATTCTTGTTCGCTACCCTGACCGCCGTTCACGACCGGAACTCTAAACGCGTCAATGTGATGCATGCATCGAGCGTTCCAGCCGTCACCCGCACCGGACAAAATAGGTTTTCGATAAAGCGGCTCTTCGGAGTACCAAAGCCTATTCATGCGAGTTACGTTCCAAGCCCGCAACTGCTGCCCGTAGTAGTCCGTGCAATCTTGAGAGAAACGGACCAGTTTGTTGTTTTGAAAAACCGGACGTCCGCCCGGGCGAGAGGACGATCGGGAGTAACCGCGAAGGAAGGGCATCCAGTGCGATTTCCAAGGCCCCAGCGGGTGACTGGCATAGAATAACTTGAGCCCATGAGAGCGCCAGCCAGCAAAGATCCAATAAAGCCCCTGGTGCTGCACCATGGAGCAATCCATCAAACGTCCCCTAAGGATTGTCTTTTCAAATTCCCATCGGTACGGGAATTCAACAGCCCGGAATATGTCGACTCGCTTTACCGATTTTGTCTCCGGCATCATGTATGTCTGGCCATCGTGTTCGAATACGAAAGGATAAGACAAATGATGCGGTTGCGTGAGGACAATACCCAGCGGCTCCCAGTCCCGCAAATTCTCGCTGCGAGAGGCGCCGATGACCGCGTTCCTCGACCCATTCTGAAACAGTTCGAAAAACAGATACCACGCTCCGTCTCGATAGATCGCAAATGGGTCAGCAACCGCTATCCCATTCCATGGATCGAAGTCAGCCGCGGTCACGATTGGGTTAGCTATCGCGGTTGGTTTCAGACAATCGAGACTCTGGCCCCGCAACAAACCGATCTTCCAATGGCCTATCTCATGGACCGCATCAACTGTCATTAGTCACTTCAGACGCTAATCTCTTCGGCCTTGGCTCGCTAATACGAATTGCAGAAGGTAGTATGCTAGCGTCGCGACTGCTTGTAGAGTAGCTGCCACGTAGGTCATTGCAGCCGCATTCAACACACTACTCACGTCCGAAAGTTCCTGACCATTAATTATTCCAAGCGAGACCAACTCTGTTTTGGCTCGCGAACTCGCATTGAACTCAACAGGTAAGTTGATTATTTGAAATAGGACCGTCAAAGAGAATCCGAGAACGAACAGGATCATTGCTCCAGCGGCCAATTGCCCCAACCCAAAAGCACCTAATCCCATCGCAGCGAAAAAGAACACGCTGCTGAGCGAGCTGCCGAATCCCGCCACGGGTACAGCAAGATTACGTACCACTAACGGTGCATAATGCTTGGCGTCTTGCATGGCGTGTCCAACTTCGTGAGCAGCGATTCCGACCGCAGCCAACGAGTACCCTTGGTAAACATCGGGGCTTAGCCGAACCACTTTCGCGGACGGGTCATAGTGATCGGAAAGGTGCCCCTGGGCTTGCTCGATTGGAATGTTCTGAAGTCCGTTGGCGTCCAATATTCGCCGGGCAGCCATCGCACCATTCATTCGGGCGGGAATTTGACTTGTACGCCGATATGCAGAACGAATCATCCACTGCGCACCGAGCGCGAGCAGCATGGTAGGTACCACAAAAAGCAAATAGAGCAGCATTGGAAGGATCCTTAATGACTTGCGATTTGGCAGTTAAACAAAAGCCACATCAGTGTGGTGCATTTTGCATACCGTACGTTCCAACACGAATCGCTGGCCCTTACGGCAACGCTGTAAAAAATTGAGTCGGCGAAAGCCAAATGCGATGAGGGACCTCGCTGTTTGTGCAGTCTCGAAAACCGTTCACGCCATTCGGGACAATCCCCCGCTCAATCTAGGGATTGAGCGAATGTCTGCAATCGATAAATACAACCGCCAAGCGAACAGCGATTACTTCAATTCACCACAGTCTTTGATGCGAATGACGGATTTCGTCTTTCCGGAGCCGCTTCCAAAGCCCTCGATCTTCGTAACGATGTCCATGCCCTCGATGACCCGACCGAAGATAACGTGCTTGCCGTCTAAATGTCCCGTCGGAACGGTCGTGATGAAGAACTGGGATCCGTTTGTGTTCGGACCTGCATTCGCCATGCTTAATATTCCTGGCATATCATGACGGAATTTAAACGCCTCGTCCTTAAATTTCTCTCCGTAAATACTCTCTCCGCCAGTTCCATTTCCGCGTGTAAAGTCACCACCCTGCAACATGAATTGAGGAATTACCCGATGGAAAACGCTTTCTTTGAAGTGCAACGGTTTGCCCGACTCGCCTTTTCCTTTTTCTCCGGTGCAAAGACAACGAAAATTTTCAACGGTTTTAGGTACGTCGTCGCCGAACAAACCCATTACGATTCTTCCGGCATCTTTGTCGTCAATCGAAATATCGAAGAAGACTTTAGTTGTGACTTTTCCATCTTTTGACGAATCTGCAGCAAGAACCATGGTAACCATCGATAGTAAACAGGGAAGAAATAACAAACGGGACATTTTCAACCTCCAAAATAAACCAAAACGCATTCAAATGTCTGAGTGGATGGACAATTGTATCCTGTCCATAACGGATTGAGTAAAGTGTACCGTAATCAGACGTCTTTTAAAGGTACACGTATCCCCATTCTTTTAACATGTGAGTCTTCATGGCTTTTCTAAACACCAGCCGTCGCGACTTTGTCTTGGCGTCAGGACTTGGTTTCTTCGGATTGCATTTTTCACCGAGCGGTCATTCCATAGCATGCAACGCGGCCGAATTCGAGAATTTGCCCACGGCAGCCGAGCTTGAGTCTCTCAACCGGTTCCCGCGTATGGTCCAAGAATGGTTAGTTGCACAAGTGCGGGAAGCAGAGAGGCGTGGCAACGCACTGCGTGAGGCAGTGCGTACCAAGGACGACGCAGCCGCCTACGTGAAGTCTTGCCAGGATCGCATACGGCAATGCTTCGGCCCGATCCCGGACAAGACGCCGCTCAATGCTCGGACCACACGCGTCATCGAACGGGAAACATATCGTATTGAAAATGTGATTTTTGAAAGCCGCCCAGGTTATTTCGTAACTGCGAATCTGTACGTTCCAAAGGGTCGCAAGTTCCCGATGCCAGGCGTGGTCGGCACATGCGGCCATTCCCTCAATGGAAAAGCTCAAGACTCGTATCAGTCCTTTGCGCAAGGGCTGACTCGGATGGGTTACGTCGTTTTGCTCTTTGACCCAGTCGGTCAAGGGGAACGATTTCAGTATTTGACGCCTGACCTAAAATCGCGATACAAAGGGGGCGTGGGGGAACATATCCAGATGGGCAATCAGCAAGCTCTCGTCGGCGAATTCTTGGGGGCGTGGTTCGCTTGGGATGGCGTGCGAGCCCTCGACTACTTACTCACTCGCGACGAGGTAGATCCAAAACATGTTGGCGTTACCGGCAACTCGGGAGGCGGTACGCAGACTACTTGGTTGTGCGGTGTTGAGCAGCGTTGGACTATGGTCGCACCCGCGTGCTTCGTAACGACTTTTCGACGCAACGCTGAAAACGAACTACCAGCGGACACTGAACAATGCCCACCACGCGTCCTATCGCTCGGACTCGATCACTCTGATTTCTTGGCAGCGCTTGCGCCCAAGCCGATCGTCATTCTTGCAAAGGAACGCGACTACTTCGATGTCCGGGGCGCCACCGAAGCCTTCGATCGCCTAAAGAAACTCTACACACTGCTGGGCAAGCCTGAAAACATCGAACTCTTTGTCGGCCCGAAGTATCACGGTTATTCTCAAGAAAATCGTGAAGCCATGTACCAGTTTTTCAACAAGCAAACTGGCATCTCTAACGCTCAAACAGAACCAACGCTTGTCATTGAAAAAGACGAGACCCTTTGGTGCACTCCGCGTGGAACGATTAGCGACCTAGGGCCGCGAACGCTGTTCTCCTTTACGCGTGAAACATCGCAAGCACTTGGTCAATCGCGCACCAAGATCAGCGGGGACTCCTTGAAAAAGGCGGCAAGAAATTTGCTCAAGATGCCGTCGGAATCTCAGGCTATTCCCGAATACCGTATTCTCCGAGGAATGGGCGACAGAAAGTATCCGACCAAAAGTTACTGTACTTACGCAGTCGAAACCGAACCAGGCATACAATCACTGGTGACCCGTTTGTTTGACGAGCCACTCATGTCTCGTCCGCCACGCGGTCAAAGTCGGGCCATACTCTATGTTTCACATCGATCCGCCGACGTTGAAATGCGAGATGAGCCACTGATCCAACAATTGCTAAAGTCCGAGCCGGATGCTGCGTTCTTTGCATGCGACGTCCGCGGAATCGGCGAATCGCAGCCAGACACGTGCGGAGCTAATACCTTTCTCACCCCTTATGGCAGCGACTATTTTCTAGCTGCGCATGCTTTCATGTTGGACAAACCCTACTTGGGACAACGGACCTTCGATGTCCTGAGAGTCGTCGCTTGGCTTGTGGATCAAGGACACAGCCAAATCCATCTTGCAGGCAAGGGTTGGGGATCGCTCCCCGCAACGTTTGCGGCCATTCTTAGCGATAGCGTTAAGCAAGTTACACTCAAAAATGCCATCGGCTCGTTCGCGGAGTTAGCCGAAACAGAAGAGTATCATTGGCCTCTGGCAGCCTTGCTACCGGATGTGCTGACGAAATTGGACCTACCCGACCTCTATCGCGAATTGCAATCAAAGAAACTCAACCGTTTCGAGCCCTGGGGACCCGAGGATGGGATATAAGGGGGGTTACGCAAGTCGGAAACAGTTGAGGACAACTGTTTTGCGATGGTGTATTGCCTATGCCGCACCGCCAAACAAACGTAGCCGTGGCGATCTCGCGACGACGGCTATTTCCACAGGTTTGCTGGGCATTCTTGCGAGCATCGTGGCAGCGCATTCCATGTCATTTTTCAAATCCCTGGTTTGATCGTTGGTCCATCGATTGGCACCCCAACCTGCCAAAAGAATTTGCTCGCCCGACTCCGCACTTCGAATCGCTAATTCGATCGCCGTCTCTCGGTTCGGCACGATTTGAATCTCAGAGGGATACTCGCAACCATCGAGTACTTGCCACATGGCTTTTTGACCGCTTCGCGTCGATTGGCGGCTCTGCGTTAGAATCACACGCGATGCGGATCGCTCTAAAACGCGTCCGTAGGCGGCCATCTGTTCTGGAGTAGCGGCTTCTGGCACTTCGGCCACGCATAGGATTGGATTTCCATGCTTCGAGAGTGCATGCATGGCCACAGCCAATCGATCTGCTTGATCAGCCTCATCGATGTAGACGGGACAACGCGTGGAGTTGGGAACCCTTTGCAATCGACCTGGGATTTTGTTCAATCGCTCGATCCCTTGGACGATCTCAAAGAGCTCCAAGCCGAAAGCGAAGCCAACCGCAGTCGCGCCCAGCATGTGTCGAGCATTGTGATCCCCAAGCAGTAAACTAGTGATGGGGGTAACACAATTACCAGCCGATACCATCAGCGATTGTTCACCCGGCAAACTGCTCAATCGACTACCGCGAACATCGGCAAAAGCATCGAGGCCGTATCCGATCGAGTGCGGTTGATGACGTTCAATCCATCGGTTCAGCCTGGCATCATCTGCGTTGAATACGACGATCCCATGTTGCTTTAATTGACCAACGATACGATGCATTGCATTTTCGATTCCGCGAGCCTGCAAGGAATCGATTCGTTGCGATTTTCGAAGGCCGGTGAACAAAATGACATCAAATTCGACTCCGCTGGCTGCGTGCGAACGAAGCATGTCGTCCGTCAGTTCGATCACGGCGGCGGGTGTTTCGTTGTCCGCAGCGGTCTCAAGCCATTGGGCCAGTTGGTTGGCGTCCGCATCGGAATGCGCTACAAGCCCAGCATCCTTGCCATCGCTCGCTCCCAGCGACGTATAGTAAGCAACTCGGTTGCTAATTTTCTTTAGCATCGATGCGACCATCAAAGCCGCCGTAGTTTTTCCATGCGTACCAACGACCGCGATCGTCAACATCCTTTCACTTGGCTTGCCAGCCAAGGCTTGGCAAAGTTGAGCATACGCCTCACGTACGTCGGGAACAATGCATTGTGGGACACTTGAGGGTAGGAACTGCTCAGTGAGAATCGCCTTGGCACCACAGTTGATGGCGTCGACTGTATCGCGTGCTGCATCCGATTCGACATCCAAACCTATTGCGAAAACGCAATCAGCGGCTGCCTGATCAACGCTAGCAAGACAAGCACCACACCGAATGTCATCGGCACCGACGATTTGTGCAGTTGGAAAAAGTTGGCGAAGTGATACGGATAGCTGCTGAGAATTTCGCGACATGCCTGTGGCCTCCTTGCCATTTTATTGATTGTGTATTCTAAGAGATCATCTTGATCCCAGCTTCGGCTTGCGATGTGCATGACTGTAAGACACACACCGCCGTCGAACTATTTAACAACGTGTCTCAAACCAGGTGTCCCCGTCAAGCCGAAAAAGAACAAAAAACGCTGCCTTTTGCTAGCAATGAATAGGATTCCAGCCGTCATCGCCGCGCCTCCGCGTGAAAAAGATTGCACTCGTTCAAAGCATTGCTACACCCCCCTTATCAAGCTCGGCTTTCAGGAAATCGATCCCGTCGGTTTCGCTACTAAAAACGCCGTCTAACTGGGCTTGATAACACGTTTCCAAAATCGAACCAAACCATCGAGCTGGAGAATACCCAAGATGAACCAAATGGCGACCCAGAACCATGCGATCTGGTTTCTTGAGGGATACATTTGCCGATTCGGCCAAGCTCATGATACGAACCAGCGTTTCTGGAATCGTCGTAGGCATTGGTGGTCTTCCACCTAAGTCCGCTTCGACTAGTCGCATCAATTGCACAATCGACGCCTTGCCGAGACGAACCGAAAGTCTTCTCACTGTTCTAAGTGTGGCTTCCGATTGGACATGCACAAGGTGTTCTGCAACGAGCGGTTGCACTGTTTCGATAAAATGCCTCGGGCATCCAATACGGGTCAAGAACGAATCGGCTAGCGGGACGCCAATCGACGCATGGCAAGGTGATCGCCATCGACCGTCGGTGAGCACGGTGGTCAAAGGCTTTCCAAGATCATGGCATAGGGCTGCGAACATCAATAGAACTCGCTCGTCGTCCAGCAAACCATCGCGATCTGCAATGCGTGCTGCAGCATCGCATACGTGAAGCGTGTGAATCCAGACGTCTCCTTCAGGATGCCATGCCGGATCCTGTTGGACTCCCATTAAAGCTGCTAGCTCGGGGTAGTGTTCAATCCAGCCGCAATCTCTTAGCACCTGCAGTCCCTTGCTCGGACGCTTGCCGCGAGTTGCCCACTTTAACCACTCGTTCCAAACTCGTTCCAATGCCAACGAAGAGTATTCATGGCTCAACGATCGGCACATTTCAATCGTCTCGCTCGTCATGACGGCATCGAATCGAGCCGCGAATTGCATCCCGCGCAGGACTCGAAGCGGATCTTCGGCAAAATGTTCGCTGGTCGCTCGCAGCACGCTTTGCTTCAAGTCCGGGATGCCACCGTGTGGATCGATTAGCGTCTGGTTGTGCAAGTTGCGATAAATGGCGTTCATCGTGAAGTCACGACGAAGCGCTGCGTCGGCAACGCTCAGCGTGTGATCCACTTCCACTTGGAAACCACGGTGGCCGCGACCGATTTTGCTTTCGCGACGAGGCAGCGTAAAGTCAAGCTCATCGCCTTGTGCAGTACGAAGCTTAATAACCCCGAAGGAAACACCAACCTCGTTGACTCGTCCAAAACGAGATAAGATTTTGGAAAGCGTGGACGCTTCAAGGTGAAAAACTTCGATATCGAAATCCTTGTTCGGATGGCCAAGCAGGGAATCGCGAACGCAGCCACCGACCTCATAAGCGACACCACCAGCCTCGGATATGGCTTGGATGATCTTTTTCAATTGGCTCATTGCTTGAAAGGACTCAAAATGGCAAGTCGCTGATTCGGGTAAGTCACGCCTCTAGAAAAGTGTGACTCGATTCCGCCAAATATCAGAAGTGAAAATAGTATCATGACATCTAGTCTGTCGGGAGCTTAAATCCAGGTTCTTCTAGACAAGACCTAGTCGCTTTTACGGTGCGATCGCAAATAAGCACCCTTTCACCAATAGTTTAGTACTTCAGGATGATACAGGCGTCTTATTCAGGCTGGGGATGAACAGGAGAAAAAAAACCCTTTCCGTCCCGAGCCTCCATTATACTTTAAGAGCCCGAATTCTCGACACAACCGAAGAAATGAACATGGATTTACAGGATAATCGTCGATCCGACTTACCCTTTAGAGAAATCACTGAGAAAACCATCGGTTGCGCATTCCACCGGAATTCGATCCTGTTGTTCAAATAGGTCACATCGAGATAAGCCTCCTGCTGGATTGGGAAGAAACCAGTTTGTGCTACACTGAAAATTACCTATTCGACCCACTCTCTCCCATGGTGCCTTATGAATTGTAACCGCTTTGTAAATCCAGTCCTAAGTATGCTCGTCCTATGTTCTTTTGCGAGTGCACAGGATAAACCCGTAACAGATTGGTCGCAGTCGCAGATCAGTAAACTGCCTGCATCCGAAAAAGCGACCTCTTTGTTCGATGGTAGGTCGCTCCATGGTTGGAAAGGACAAACCGAGAAATACTTCTCCGTGAAGGACGGAATCATCATCGCTCGCAACGATGATAGTAACGCTCCCAAGGCGAGCACTTATCTAGTCACGGAAAAATCCTATCGCAACTTTCGCTTGATCTTTGAAGCTAAATTGGTCACGAGCGAAATGCACTCTGGGATCGCGTTGTGGGGCAAAAATGTAGAGAAGGAGTCCGACCCATTTAGCTATATGGGGCATCTTGTCATGTTCCCCTCCGCCTATGGATACTACGATCTATTTCGGAGAAACAGCATTTACAAGGACGATGATGGAAAGGCAAAGAAGGCCGGCGTGCAACACGATTGGAATCGCATGGAAATCCTCGCAATCGGAAACCGAATCCAACATGTGATCAATGGACAAGCAGTTGCAGATTGGTCAGACCCAAAACCAGAGCTTTGCGAAGCAGGTCCAATCGGGCTTCAATTGCATTCCAACAAGGTTGCTCAAGAACTCCATTTCCGTGGTCTTGTTTTAACAGAAAATCCAGAAGACAGGCTGATCACGGTGAGCAAATAGCGAAGCATACTACAAGAGTATCTCACGTATTACGTTGCCATAGTCCAGGTCCAATCGCTTGCGCCCTGGAATTTCCATGAGCCGTGGGTTCAAGCCTAGCAAGTGATAGACTGTGGCGTGAAGGTCGGTGACGTAGTGCGGATGCTCGACCGCGTGAAAGCCAAGTTCGTCCGTTGCTCCGTGAATCCCTGGCCGAATTCCTGCTCCGGCCAGCCAAATCGTAAAGCCGTGCGGATGATGGTCGCGTCCCGTGGCGGACTTGTTGAACATGCCGAATTCCACGCCGGGTGTACGACCAAACTCGGTTGTGAAGACTACGATCGTGTCCTCCATCATGCCGCGACGCTTCAGATCTTTCAACAAGCCTGCCACCGGTTGGTCGATACGCTCGCAGGATCGCGAGTGGTTCTTCTGCAGGTCACTATGCGAATCCCACTCACCATAGTCACTTAGATAGACCAGAGTGTATCGGACGCCGCGCTCGGCAAGCCGTCTTGCAGCCAAACATCGCTGTCCGTAAACAGCGGTCATTGGATTATCGATACCATAGAGCTTCTGAGTCTCTTGCGTTTCGCCAGCTAGGTCGAGTGCTTCGGGCACAGACTGCTGCATCCGAAAGGCCAGTTCGTACGAATTGATGCGTGCCTGCAATTGCGCATCCTGTGGGTACTCGTCGGCCGAGAGTCGATTTAGCTGTAGCAGGAATTCAAACTCGCCACGCTGTTCGATCTCGCTGATGTCTGCAGCACGACGACCGAAGGCGAGCGGGTTAGCTGGATCGAGGTGAAGTTGAACGCCGCCATAACTGGGACCAAGGTAGTGTGCGTCGAAGTTTTCCTTGACTCGCGGATCTTTAAATTCGCCTAGAAAAACAAACTGAGGCATATTCTCGTTCAGAGTACCTAGCCCGTAGTTTATCCAGGAACCGATAACGGGTTCCGGCGAATCCAATTTGTGTCGACCCGTGTGCATCTGAAACTCAGCGGCATGATCGTTGTCGGTAGTCCACATAGACCGCACCACTGCCAAATCATCGGCGCACGTGGCCAAGTGCGGTAACCAGTCGCTCACTTCGAGTCCCGTTTCACCATACTTCTTGAAACCGACCTGCAGCGGGAAAATCTTTGAATGCAGTTCTCGCTCAATTCCAACCACGGACCGCGAACGTTCGAGATACATCGGTTGCTTTTGTGGATTCGGCAGATTGGTTTCATCGTACGTCTTGCCACTGAGTTTGTTGAGCAGAGGCTTTGGATCAAACGTTTCCATGTGGCTAACGCCGCCGGACAAAAAGATCCAAATCACGTTCTTGGCCCGCGGAGAAAAATGCGGCATGCCACTTGGGCGACGCTGCTCATTCCCTTCGACGCCATAACCGTCTTGATGCAGCAACGCGTTGAGAACCACCCCTCCAAAGCCCATGCCTAGGTTGTTGAGAAAAGTCCTGCGAGAACGGCCGCAGTACGAATATTTTGAATTTGCCATGGTTCCACTCCTTTCAGTAGCGCTCTTAACCCTACCGTATTGTCACAAAATCATTGTGGTTCATTAGTGCATGCAGCAAGTTTGCACGCGCGCGTTCCGCAGGCACGAAACCTGGGGATGCTCCATCGAATTCCGTCAGCCGGCTGGCTTGTTGTTCTAGGAACTTCAGCGACGCCGTTAGCTCTTTCTCGCTCGGTTCACGATTGAGCACTTGAAGAAATGCGATTCGTACAAAGCGACTTGAAGCATCGGGTTCGTTCGGCTTTGATACCATTAAATTCGCCGATGTCCAAATCCTTTTTTCCAACTGCCGGCTCAAGGACTTTGTCAATTCGCTGTTGATAAGTGCCAAAGCCTGTTGCGGTTGGATCGACGCTGTTCGAGTGTAGCAATCGCAGGCATTGGCGGCATCGAAAAGCTCCAGAAACTCCATTTTTTCCTCGCCGTGATGGAGAAAATAAAGACTGCGACGTCGAGAGGTCATTCCCTGTTTGTGATCGATTTCGTGGCCGCCTAGGGTCTGGTCAAGCTCTCCGGACAAGCCGAGCAAGCTGTCTCGCACGACCTCCGCCTGCATGCGCGATGCTGGAAATCGCCAGTACGTTTTGTTGTCTGGATCGATGGCCGATGCATTAGCCACCTCGCTTGAATTCAATCTCAGAGACTGAGGTGCCATGCTGGCCATGCGATACGACTGGCTGGTAACGATCAACCGATGAATGTGTTTCATTGACCAACCCGAATCCATCAGCTCGCACGCTAGCCAATCCAACAGTTTTGGATGCGTCGGACGACACCCGTTGCGGCCGAAATCATGAGGCGAATCCACTAGCGCCTGACCAAAGTGTCGCAGCCAAATGTGATTCACTGCGACACGGGCCGTCAGCGGATTATCTTTGCTGGCGATCCAGCCGGCGAGCGACGCGCGACGTCCGGAAGTAACCTGCGGATACTTGGGGGACAACGAGGTGTACTCGCCGAGTTCCTTCGAGAGCGCGGCGTTTGCTGTACTAAGAGAGGTTGCTGCCGCAGTCCGTTGTTTCTGCGCTGCTTGCAAGGCTTTATTGGATGTGTCGATCGCCGCTTGGTCTGCTTGCTTCGTAGCCTCAGCCAGTTTCACTTCCGCTATCGCGGCCGCACTTTCTGCCGAAGCCACATTTGCCTTGGCAGAAGCCACCGCAGCCTTGCGTTCTTGCTGGCATGCCGCTTGAATCAACTCCTTCACTGCGGCTTCATTCCGGCGATCTTCGGTAAGTACCCCAGTTGAGTAGCGAACCGAATCGGCTTCGATTCGCTGTTCAAGACTAGATAACTCGATCTGCGCAGCGTCCAGTCTTGCCTCCGCTGCTGCGGCACTCAGAACCGGAATTTTCAAAGCTTGACGCGCCGCAGTCAGGCGAGCCGTTGCTGCTCGCACCGTCAGGTTTTCCATGATGTCCGATGTAAGTAGTGAGGTCGCAGGCGCCTGACAAAAATTTGTCGTCAGCCACGGTGCCGAGTCCGGCTCAGAGAGGGCTTCCGTTACATCGCGTCCGTCTTCATAGCGTGGCTGCTCAAAAGCGAAACGAATCACGGAAGAGCCGTCTGGCTGATCGAACCGCAAATCATCGTAGATCGCTTCCGTACCGGGACGACAATCGAGAAACAATCCACGCTTGCCATCCGCTTGCGGTCTCCAACCGTTCAAAGCAGCAGGGGCGGCATCGACCAGCAAACAGCCATCTTCGAGCGATGTCACGGTGAGGAGAAATTGGTTTCGAGCGATGTCCAGTTGCATTAGGACTCGAAATCGATTCTGCCCGTTGGCAACATCGTAGTTTCCCGCGACGAACTCATCGAAGCCGCCAGGGGTATAGGTTTTGATTGCACCTTTTTCGAATGCCACATAGCCTCCGGTGGCACCTTTCGCGATATCGAGTCCGAGTTGGAGATTCGTGTGTCCGTCTTGAACCACTTGCACCAGATACGATACCGTGCCGCTGTCCGACAAAGGATCAAGACCCGGTAGAGAATGCGAGAGCGCTCGGCGACCGGACTTGGCATCCAACACCAGAGACTGCGATCCTTCGAGAATGCGGCCCGTCCGCTTTGTATCGCCAGTGCCAGTGCCAGTGCTAGCCGCCGCGGTAGACAACAATCGAGTCGCTTCGGTACGAGCTTGCGTCAGCGAAAGTTCCGCCGCTTGCAATTCCTCTCGTAAGGCTGCGGGCTCGGAGGCCAACGCGTCTCGAGCCTCCGCAAGCTGCTTCAGCGCAGAAGCGATCGCGGACTTCCATTTCGATCGCTCTTCGTCGCGCACAAACTCCTTCATTCCCGGGTAAGCTGCTGTGATAGGTAGCTTGATTTGCGACGCCTGCAACTGGCTACCACCGAGCACCGCTGGACCACTAGGAGTGACTGGTGGTTTCCCCTCCATCCGCAAACGTGCATCGCCATTGGAGAACATAAACGTTTCAGCAGCTAGATTCTCATCGAAGACACTAACCCTCCCACTCTTGATCGGACCGTAGGATAGAGCATACACATACTTTACGAACGGCCCCGGATCCGGTTCACCTCGAACGCGATCGTGTCGAAGTTCCAGCGGCTCAAAGAATGCTCTAAAACGAAAGTACTCTTCCTGAGAAATCGGGTCGTACTTGTGATCATGGCACTGGGCGCAATTCAAAGTCAAACCAAGAAAAGCTTTGCCCGTATGTTCGACCAAGTCTTTCTTCCAAGTCTCGTAGTTCCATTTAAACCAGCTGCGCACCAAGTAGCCCGTGGCCACAATGTTTTCGTCGTCACCGGGTGACAACTCATCGGCCGCTAGCATCTCGACAATCATGCGATCATACGGCTTATCCTGATTGACCGAACGCACAATCCAGTCGCGCCATCGCCACACCATGGGATAGCTGTTCATCACATCCGGCACTGCGCGACGGCCGTACCAATCACTGTAGCGCCAAATATCCATCCAATGGCGAGCCCAACGTTCGCCGTGCTGAGGCGATTCTAGCAATTTATCCACAACAGTCTCGTATGCCCGCTCCGATTCGTCCCCTAAGAAGTTCTGCAATTCGTCAGCAGTCAGAGGAATCCCAATTAGGTCCAGAGTAAGTCTCCGAAACAAGGTCGCGCCGTCCGTTGTTGGCATCGGCTGAACACCGGCCGCAATGCGTTCCTCGGCCAGAAAGGCATCAATCGGATTGAATCCATTCCGAATCGAATCGATAGAATCCAGTACCACAGGGACAGCTGGTCGCACAGGTACTTGAAAGGCCCAGTGTCGTCGAGTGTCTTCTTCTGAAAGTTCCTCGATTGGCGATGTTGCCCCCTGAGCAATCCAGGCTCGCAGTAAGTCGATTTGTGCTGCCGAAAGGGGTTGACCGTCAGGCGGCATGCGCTCCGATTCATCTTTTGCAGAGACGCGCTCCATGAGTACGCTCGCATGAGCGGGTTCGGTTGTAATCGCGGATCGAGTACTACCACCTTTTCGAATCCAAGTTCCCGTATCCAATCGCAAATCGGCCTCTTGTTTCAGAGCCCCGTGGCACGAGTAGCACCGTGCTTTCAGCATCGGTTTGATATCCCGCGTGTAATCGACTCTCGAGTCATTCGCGATGCCGGACGTTGCTATTCCAACAACGAGAACAAACGCAAGCAAAAAGACCAAGGTTCTACAAGTCATCGGAAAGCCCCCGCAATTTGATCGAGATCTACGATTCCGGCCGCATCTCCAGCAGCCTGGACTAAATCGCAGATCAAGTCGATCGTTTTGAACTCTGGATCGACGACGCCCAGACAGGAAGGATGTGCGAGAAAGTCGAATACTGCTTTGTGTTCGATAGTCCACGCGACTGCACGTCGCACGGCTTCAAGGAACCACTCTAGCTTCCACTGGCCCGTACGAAAAGCCCCAATGTCGCTGATGGGACTCATCGGAATTTCAATCAAACCTGTCGGGTACGCAAATGGCTGCGCCCTGTTCAAGGCCTGTACAATCCCGTCGTAGACGGCCTCGTTTGGCTCCTGTTTTGCCTCCGTATTTGCATGAGCTGGATACAAGCTGCTGACCCATTTGAATCCAAGATCGAGCAACATCTGTTGCAAATCTTCCCGCCCGTGGAGACCCGTGTTAAAACCGCCTGGCGTGCGGAAGCCGCGATTCTCAATCGCTGTTCGTTGCTTCAATGCCACTGTTGTTACGCGAATGTTCTCGTGGATGACGTCGGCAACCGAACGGCCTTGGATCAACCACGGTGCGCGTTGAAATCGAAATTGCAGATCTTCGTTTGTCCTCGCCAATAAGTTGATATGATCGTAAGTGTGGTTTCCGATAGGATGTCCCAATTGTGCAAGACGCGGTAGCCATGCGACGTCGGGCTGTTCCAGCACGCGACCCACGCAGAAATAGTGAATGCAACCCCCGCGTGCTTTCACTCTCTGTCCAGCTTCAACGGCATATTTCTTCGTCGCATCGTCGAGGTTCCCTTTTTCGTAGTCCCAGTGCAAATCTTCGCGGCGAGGAAAGTTGCGACTCATCTCCAAGTCCAACGTAATCGCAATCTGCGCCTTGCCATTTGCACTGGACGTGGCCGCCTGCAGGCTGAGATCCAGTCCGCGGATCCCGAGTCCGCTCAGGCCAAACGCTGTTGCCGATTGCAACCATTTTCGACGCGCAATCGATCCGTGCGGTTCAATCATGGCTTACTCGCCAGATGTCAGCCTGAGGACAGGTTGACCTACGTGCGGTCAATACTGGTCGTTCCTTCATGGCCTGCTCTCGTTTGCGATTTGTACCCACGAGACTTGAGTGATCAGTTGATTCAAGGCTGCGATGGAAATAGCCGCATTGACTGCGAATCGGGGTGAGCTATTCGAAGGAAAAGTTGCCAGCGATGCATCCGCAACTAGAAAGACGTTGAAGTCTTTAGACAAATTCTCGTAACCGGCGGTCGTGCGGCAATAGCACATGTCGGTTGCGTAGCCCGTTAGCAACACATGCCGCACACCGTTGGTCTTCAAGAAGTCACGCAATGGACCGTAGCCCTCTTTGTCATAGATCACGATGTCTTGTGGATCGACACCGACCGATGTGCTCACCGGAATCGGCAGATCCCAGAACCCCGAGCCGTTAAACCGAGCTCCGGCGTCGAGGCCTGGAAACTGACGAAAATATTCGATCACCGGTGTGTTCTTTCCGAGCGATAGTGTTTCCGGCAGGGGTTGACCACTGTAGTCAAAATCGGCGAGCATCTTTCGCAATTCCATTTCGCCCAAAGCGGTTTCTGCTGCTGTGGGCGTCCTATTGAACGAGCGATAGACTCGCGTCCGAACCGCGTCAGCGGCGCCAGGTAGGCTGTACATAACGAACGCCACCTTGCTGCGCAGCTTTTTCAGGAATGGATCGATCACTTTTTTCGTATGCCCGGCGGCCAGTGCGTTCTTCTTCGGCGTGCAGAAGTCTGCGACGCCGTTCGGTTCAGGACTCTTCCAGCCCCAAGCGTCATCAATAGCCCACGGGTGAACCATGATGACTGCTGTCTCTTTTAAGCGAAGATGATTGGGCATCTCAATGATACCCCGCGCGTTGTAGGAAAATCGCCATGCTCGCACGTGTAGATCCGCACCCTCATCATCAACAATGGCAGGGCCTTCGAAGCGAGCCTCTTCTTGAATGGGTTCAAAGTACTCAGGATAGTCGGCTAACAGCGGTTGTGCGTTCAAAATCGGCTTGAGCACATTCTGATACCGTCGCACCGTGGGCTCATCGGCCCAAACGGAAAGCGAGGCAACACACATTAAGAATAAACAGGTAGATCGCATAACAGCCCATTCTATTTCTTCGATTGCAGGTAAGCGAATAAATCTCGCAATTCTTGTGGTTTCCATTGTAGATAAAGGTTGTCTGGCATTAATGAAATGTTCGAATCCAGCAGTTCTTCAATCTCGGAAATGGCAACAACCGTCTTCTCGCCTTTGGCATCTGCGAGCGTGATAGACGCGTCATTGCGATCGATTGCCAAGCCAGTCAGTATACGACCGTTTGTCGTTTGGATGACGACACTCACGAATTCTTTTCGAATCACGCTGCTAGGGTCAACAAGACTGATCAGAAAGAAATCGCGATCCTGCCTGTTTGACGTGGTCAGGTCCGGTCCGACCTTTGTTCCTTCGCCAAAGAGTTGATGGCAAGCGGCACAATGCTTTTTAAAGAGCTGCTGGCCGTTCGGAGCGAAACCTTCGGCCGCTCGCAGGTCATTGTTCAGTCTGCGGACTTCGGCGAGTTTGACTTCGCGCGTGCTACTCATAAATTTCCCCCAATGCTTCGCAACAAGAGAATCCAATTGCGAATCAGCAAGCAATGCGACACGACGAACCTGCTCAATCGATGTGGATGATGCCGCGAAATCTCCTCGATCAACGGCCGTGAGCCAAACGTTTGCTGACGACGCGCGGCTCAGGATTACATCTCGCAGCTGCGAATTCAAGGTCTCCGATGTCGACGATTGATGTACGTCAATTAGTTTTTTTGTAATCCGCGTTTCGTCGAAACGAGCCAATACTTGCAACGAGGCGGATCGCACCAATTCAGCTTGATTGGATGCCAGCAATGCGAGCGACGGTTCAATGAGGCCTGAATCGCCAATCGGGCCAAGCATGCCCAGCAATGCGACTCGACGTGCGACATCTGACTTTGGATCGAAGCCCTCACGCACAGCCGCTGCGATCGGTTCAACATGGCGTAAAGCGATCGTCAGTTGCAAGAGTATCGGATCGCTAGGCGCCAAACTCCATTCTGTTAACAGCATCTTCGAAAACGGATGCTGGCTTGCTTGCTTTAGCCACGCTTCGGTTAGAGAGTCGAGCGGTTGCTCCTGCCAACCGAGGAGCACATGCGACCAAAGCATGTGTCGCGATGTGTCATCCGGGGCAGCGTTCAGCAGTTGCAAAACGGAACCAAGTCCCTCTGCGGAGCGTTCGGCAGTGTAACGGCGAATCAATCGCGTGATAAGGATATCACGCCCTAAATGCGACTGCCACAGCGTCGGACGCACGAACCGCTTCAGCACCTCTTCGCGACCAACAACACTGTGCTTCTCAACTGCCCACCACCATAAAAGTGGCAAATACGGATCGTCCGAATCAATGTCTCGATTGATGTTAGCATTGATGATAGGCATGGCTTGGTGAGCCGGAAACCGAGCAGCGCTGCAAGCCAATTGCTGTCGCACGCTGACATCTTGCTCGTACTCAGCAAATCTATCTAGTCGATGCGCCAAGTCTGCTGACAGATTTTTCGTGTCGCCGAAAAGTCGCACCGTCCACGCTCGAACAGCTGGATGTGGACTATCGAGCAGTCTTTTTCCAAGTGAGTCTTTAAAACCGCCGAGCGTATTTAACGACCACAGCGCTTCGAGCGCGACGATTTCATCTTGATCCGTGAGAACGGTCTCAGAAAAGGATTCGCGGACTATTAAGAGTCTACTTTCGTCTGCAGTTAGCAAAGTTCCACCAAAACGGCGAGTCAGTTCCTGACGAGCGTGCCGGACGTACCATTGGCTCCGATGACGATGCAGCGCGAGCAGTTCTTTGTCACCGAGATTCGCAAAGTCGATCGGTACGGCGAACGGAGTGCCCTTGGCCGCGATACGATAGATTCGACCGTTCGAACGGTCCCAATCGGCATCAGGATCAGGATGCGCGGTCCTGGGATCATTCCAGTCCGTCACATAGATCGCGCCATCCGGCCCCATCGTCACATCTGTGGGTGCGAACCACGAGTCGTTAGCGATCAGCAGCTCGCCGCCATGGGCAGTTTGCACCGTTGAGCCGCGAGCTTGAATGGAATGCCAGTAGATGCCATGCCCGAGCAAGTCTCCTGCGATGTAGCTATTACGAAACGTTTCAGGAAACGTATCACCCTGATATACGATGCCTCCGACCGTCACATGCCCACCACGGAAGTTCTGATGGGGCGCGTGGTCAAAGTAGCCATAGGCATGGGGATTATGCAGAGCGCCGTGCTTTCCAAAAGATTTGATTAGATAACCACCCTGCACGCCATGCAGCAACGTATGCCCTCCGTAGTTCGTGCTGTACAGCAGCCGACCGGTTCGATCGAAATCAAGGCCCCAGGAATTGCCGCCTCCCTCGCAAAACAACTCGAATTCTCGCGTTATCGGGTGATACCGCCAAATACCTTGTTGAAACTCGATACCGCGAATGTTGGCTGTAACAGTGCTTCCCTGACAGCCATAAAGCCAACCGTCAGGGCCGAAAGTAAGCGAGTTCGCAACACTGTGAGCGTCCTCCATCCCGAATCCGGCCAACAGTACTTCCGGTTCCGAATCCGGAACATCGTCACGATTGCGATCGGGATAGAACAATAGATATGGCACGTTCAACACGAATACGCCGCCATGCCCGAACGCAATCCCCGACGCCAGATTGAGCCCGTTGACAAAGTCGTGACCGTGGTCCATTCGGCCATCGCCGTCCGTGTCTTCAAGAATAGTGATTCGATCCGATCCGCGCGGCCCATGAGGAGGAGGCTCCGGTACGCGATCATACTTGGTCCTTGAAAAACGATCGACGGATACGCGAGCTAGCCCGTTCGGATTCGGATATTGCAAGTACTGAATGACCCACAGCCGTCCGCGATCATCGAACTCAATCGCTACGGGTTGCTGCACAAGTGGTTCCGCCGCGACCACGCTCACCGCAAATCCCTCGGGTACCTTCATCTTTGCAACGGCCTGCTCGGCACTCAAACCTTGAACGCTCACCTGAGCTATTGCCGATGAAGTGTTCCATTCTAATAGAAAAATTGCGAAGACGAGCCAAGTTAGCAATCTCAAAGCTCCGATGAATCGGAGCACTCCCAATTGGGTGGCGTTCGCTGAGGAGTGCGTTTTTTCCATGACTTCATTTGGCAAAAAGATGGGTGGCAGGAAAATGGGGCTCGCTTATCTCGCTAAACCAAGGCACTATCAAAATCTAAATCAGTGAACGGTTACGACTTAGTTTAGCACGGAATGTGTTTCATTGTTGCAGTAATGAGTCCTGACTTGAATGGATTTGACTTGGGGAAAAAATGCGGTCTATTGGGACTTTTGCGCATTTGTCCTTAGCCGACGAACAAGATGCAAACAGTTGATACCGAACCGACGTCCGAAATGGTCGCCTTTTACGATCGCCGAACCAGTGAACACATCGAGAGTGTTCGCCGTTGTCTTGAGTTAATGGCCACATGCGGACCAATCGCCACCATCCCGAGTATCACGCCGATCCGAACGATATGCCGGAAGTCGACCTCATCGAAATGATTTGCGACTGGACTGCGATGTCGCTAGAGTTTGGACAAGACGGCGGAAGTGCTCGTGGCTGGGCTGACAAAACAATCGGGATTCGCGTACACTTTAACGATGCGAAACGAGGATTTATTTACGAGATGATTGAACTGCTTGATTTCAAGTTAAAAACAGAGGGCTTGACGAAGAGTTCGCTCGAGGAAAAAACAAAGGTGCCAGGAGTCATTGTTTAGGATTGCTGAAACGGTACCGGACACCTTTTCCGACCCCTAATTGTTTTTAAGGAATCGTCATCTTGCAGCCTTGTTTTTCACGTGAACCCCTTTCGGTGAAATTCTTTATTGATGGCTGAAGAAATTTCGACGATTCAGGCATTACGGGGAGCGTTGTCGGCAGCCGATCGATCCGCGTACTTGGTTGAAGCTCGCGTGATCCGACGTGTGATTCGGGAGCGATTTGGGTTTGCCAACCTTGTTATGGCGTTGCCTCATACCCAAAGCCAAGTTGTCAGCGGGGAAGACGTTCGCAAGCTTGCACATCCAGACGAGTTGGGTCTGAACTCGTTTGAATCGCTGGCCGATGAATGCCTTTTGATTTGCGAACCGGAAAGTGGAGAGCTCGATCACTGGCCTTTGCAGGAGTTGAAACAGCAAGTTTGGAGGCGATTGTTCCATGCCAAGATGGATCGCGAGTTTCAACATTCGAATACTACCGTTAACCAGGATCACTTGCGTCGCAATATCTCCGCAATTGGACAGGTCGAATTCGACGAAGCACATTACGTGCTGCGTTCCGAGCTTAGATTGATCTCTCCAAACTCCCGCGATGAAGCTTGGCGAGAACTTGCGGCAGTGTATTTTGAGCTCCGTTATTTCGAACCTGACCTTTTGCCCATCTGGTTTCCCTCACTGCTCGATAACTCACCGGTCCAAAGAATCTTGTCGCATGGGCTGAATATCGAACAGATCTTTCGCGAATCAAGGTTAGAAGGGGCACCGTCTCCCGAATTGATTTCGCATGCCGATGCCGACGAGGATCGTCTATCAGCAACCCGCAGGAATTGGTCGCTTGCGATCGGAGTATCTCAATCTGATCGAGGATATTTGCGTCAACTACGGAAACATGATCGAGCCAACGAAAGGGGCAATACAGTCTACGCGATCGCGTGTGCCATCCGAGCCCAGCAGCGGGCGAACACCGAAGGAAAGCGACTGGCGGCTGAGAAAAAAGCCCGTGAAGATGTGCGACGACTCGTGAGTCGCTTGCGGAACGCGATCGCGTTTGCCAAGCAGGACAAAGACGAGTGGCAAGCTGCTCTCTGGGAACTTGCCAAGAATTCTGTTCATGGTTTCTGGAATGCCGAAAAGCGTTTACTTTACGATCTTCAAAAGGTTTGTCTGGATCATGAGCGGCTGACCTACAAAGTGGATCTCGTCAAATGGCTAGTCAGCCGCGGAAAGAGACCGCTTCGCCGGCCACTTAATAGTCTTCGTGAAGTGGCAATGGCCAAACATCTCGCGAGCGCAGCATCGCGACTCACCCACGTTCGATTGAGCGGCAACGATCGAAACCGTCTCACCGAGTTGATTCAGCATGCCGCGCATCTCTCCGAGTCTCAAATGCGAGAGAGAATGCGTCCTGTGCTCACGCAAACGCTGCTGGCAGTGCATTTAGTGCCCAAGAGCGTACCCGAACAAATTGCTTCGCAAAAATTGGTGGAGGAGGCATTAGATTGTATTGCAGTGCGCGGGTATCTCACGATGGGATATCTTCGCGACGCGATCAGCAGGAATGAGCTCAAGCTGCCAGACATACAAGAGTTGCGTGAGGTTTGGAACGGCGATCAACTTTTGCAAGCCAATGATCATTTGGACTTGGCATTGGACGGAGTCTATCGCCGCGGCGAATTCTATCTGTGCTGGCTGCAAGTCGTTAGTTCCTTTTTCTTCGGGACTCGCTTCGGTCGATTTGCAACGATGTTTTTGATCATACCCTTCGGCGGCGCTGTTGTGATTGTAGAGGGGGCATTGCATGTTGTTCATATGTTCCAACGTCCGACTCAAGACGTGGAATCATTAAGTTCTTTGTCAATGGATGGCAGGACCGAAAGAGCCGTTACCAACGAAGGGGTAACCGATTCTGTTGCACCCGTTGCACGACCGAAAGAAGCCACCATCGACGATTCTCAGAAACCATTGGATCCTAATGAGGGAACCGGCTTGCCAATAGATTGGCTACCAGGTGACACGGAAGCAATAGTCTCAGTGCCACCGAAAACGACAGACGAGGCTGTCGGTCAAATTCTAACTCGTCAAACCGAAACCTTTTCGTTGGTTGTGATTTTGGGGCTCCTATTGATGGCCTTTATTCATGCTCCCTCATTTCGAAAATTCTCATTCGGGGTGATCGCAAGTGCATGGCGTATCGTACGAACAATACTTTTTGAAACGCCGCTTTTGTTGTTGAAACTTCCTATATTTACGAGCCTTTGGACTTCGAAGCCATTCGTACGTATCAGGCGGTATGTGATTGCACCGACGATTGTTGCCGTGTTGCTTGGTCGGACATTGCCATGGCTTTTCCAAGCGAGGCTGCTTGAATGGTGGTTGGTCACAGCCATTGCCGTTTTAGCCAGTGCAATACTCAACTCGAGGATTGGGCGCGACGCGCAGGAGTTGACAAGAGACTGGATCGAGAACGCATTGCATCAGCTACAAGCTCGACTTGTGTTTGCGATCATTGGCTGGGTCGTGGATTTCTTCCGCTTTATGTTGAGCACATTGGAGCGAGTCCTCTATGCGGTCGATGAATGGCTTCGATTTCACAGTGACGAAAACTGGCTATCGGTCCTAGCCAAAGCAATTCTTGGCGTGCTTTGGTCCTTCCTTTCTTTCTTGATTCGGATCTACGTCAACCTCTTAATTGAGCCAACTTTTCATCCCGTAAAGCATTTTCCCGTCGTGACCGTGGCTCACAAAATATTCCTTCCTGTACTCATCATGCTGGAGGGGAACATGGTTCATTTTTTGGGTCAGTATGTTGGGACTCCCATCGCCCGGTCCATCACTTGGTTCAACATATTCTTCCTACCAGGCTTTTTTGGCTTTGCGGTTTGGGAATTAAAAGAGAACTGGAAACTGTATTTTGCGAATCGCAACGATCGATTGCAAAGTGTTCCTGTTGGTAGCCACGGCGAAACGATAGCTCGTTTGCTTCGGCCTGGATTTCATTCGGGGACGTTACCAAAGATTTTTCGCAAACTGCGCAAACTGGAACAACAAGACGCATCGCTTGGTCGGTTTACCCGTCGCCGATCGACGCGAGAGCAGCTTCACCATGTCGAGCATTCAATCCAATTTTTTGTCGATCGCGAACTTATTTCGTTGCTTCAGAAGTGCGATGAATGGATGAATTTGCCCGTACGGTGTGCACACATAGAAGCGGCCTCCAACAGCTTCTCGATCGAGCTGGAATGTCCGACGTTTGACGCATTGCCCGTGCAGCTTCGATTGCAGGAGCAAAGTGGATGGCTAATTGCAAGCCTATCTCAAACAGGATGGCTCAGGACAGTTTCCAAGGAGCAAGGGAATTCATTTCTGAATGCATTGGAGGGATTTTATCGTAAATGCGGTATCGATCTTGTCCGAGAACAGCTTGAAACCAACCTTACTCAGCAACACCCGTATGATATCGATTCAGTAGGTTTGATAGTGTGGCCAACGAAGCGATTCGACGTTGAGATTGTGGCTGACTTAGAGGCCGAAATAACCATCATTCCGCTACCAGCTTTTCAGGCAGCCGAGGCAGGCCTTGCCCCTATCCAACGTGAACGACTCGTGTTTTCGGCTACACATACCGACTGGAACGAATGGGAGAAGATCTGGTCGGACAACCAACTCGCGACATCCTCCAATACCAAATTGGGCTTTCGTCACAGTGGCTTTAGCTCATGAGCTTGAAAATCGCAAAGCAGAAACGAAACGAGCCCTGATCGGTATCAATCAGGGCTCGTTAGAATGACTTGGAATCGCGTTGCGATTCCACTATCGCGCCTTAGTAGCGGTAGGCGTCAGCCTTGTATGGACCGTTCTTGTCGCAACCAAGATATTCTGCTTGCGATGTCGACAGTGTTGTCAGCTTGACGCCGAGCTTGGCCAAATGCAAACGAGCGACTTCTTCGTCCAAGTGCTTTGGCAACGTGTAGACAGTTTTGTCATATTTCGCGGACTTGCGTTCAATCCACAATTCGAGCTGCGCTAGGACTTGATTGGTAAAGCTGGTGCTCATAACGAAACTTGGGTGGCCCGTTGCACAACCCAAATTCATCAAGCGGCCTTCCGCCAAAATCAAGATACTGTGCTTGGTGTCATGGAAATACCATTGGTCGAATTGGGGCTTGATGTTGCGACGATCGACCTTGCCCGTCTTTTGAATCTTTTCGAGTCCAGCCATGTCGATTTCATTATCGAAGTGACCTATGTTGCAAACGATCGCCTTGTCCTTCATCTTGGCCATGTGTTCAGCCGTGATGATGTCTTTGTTGCCTGTTGCAGTTACGTAGATATCGGCAATTGGCAGGAAATCTTCCAATGTCTTGACTTCGTAGCCTTCCATCACGGCTTGCAAAGCGCAGATCGGGTCGATCTCAGTAACAATGACTCGGCAGCCCTGGCCTTTGAGTGATTGGCAGCAGCCCTTGCCCACGTCGCCGAAACCACATACGACCGCAACCTTGCCGGCAAGCATAACGTCGCTGGCACGATTGAGTCCGTCGATTAACGAGTGGCGACAGCCATAAAGGTTATCGAATTTACTTTTGGTAACCGAGTCGTTGACGTTGATGGCCGGGAATAGCAATGTCTTTGCTTTTGCCATTTCGTACAAACGCTTAACACCCGTGGTGGTTTCTTCCGAAACACCCATACACGCTTTGCCCATGGCTGTATAACGGCCAGGGTTAACGACCAATTCCTTGCGAAGGAGTTCGAGGATAACGCCCCATTCCTCGGGCTCGTTTTCGGCATCGAACTCAGGGACTTTGCCCGCTGCTTCGTATTCGGTTCCTTTGTGGATGAGCATGGTTGCATCGCCACCATCGTCGACGATCAAGTCTGGTCCGGTTCCATCGGGCCATACCAACGCTTGAACCGTGCACCACCAGTATTCAGTGAGTGTCTCGCCTTTCCAAGCATAGACGGGACTTCCGATTGGGTTATCCAACGTGCCGCCACGTCCTACCACAACGGCCGCTGCAGCAGAGTCTTGGGTTGAGAAGATATTGCAGCTTACCCAACGTACGTCGGCACCGAGATCGGTCAAAGTCTCGATGAGCACGGCCGTTTGCACCGTCATGTGCAGCGAACCCATGATCTTGGAACCAGCGAGTGGCTTGGTCTTGCCGTGCCGAGCACGCAGAGCCATCAAACCTGGCATTTCATCCTCTGCAAGCTGAATTTCCTTGCGACCGAGCGAGGCCAATTCTTCAGCTTCCTTTCGGTTTCCAGCTGCTAAAAAGTCGAAGGCGCGAACCTTAAACGGTACGCTAGACGCGTCGGGACTGACACCATGCGTGTTTTTTTTATCGACAACAGTACTCATTGGGACAATACTCCTAGGAAAGAAACAAAAGTGTTAACGGATAGCGGTAGTAACAAACAAGCCAGTTCCTTTGGCATCAGTCTCAGGTGGCATTAGCGCATACCTCGAGTGTCGCCACCCTGACTGAATCATCCATGAGCGAATCTGATCGGCAGGAAATCCCTGCCAGGAGTGGCCGAGTTCCTCGCGGTACTCGGAACGGTCATGCGGAACCATATCCACAACAATCAACTTTCCGCCCGGCTTGGTCACGCGCCATGCCTCGTGAAAAACAGATTGAGGTGTCTGAAGATAGGGCAACACAAGGATCAAAATGGCATGCGAAAGTGTCTCATCTTCGATGGGTAACCGAGTTAACTCGCCACGACGAAGATCGATATTGCTCAAGTCCTTGAGTCGCTTGCGAGCGGACTGCATCATGGCGGTAGACGAGTCGACAGCGATAACCTGTTCAACCCACGGAGCAATCGTTTGAGCTACAGCACCTGTACCACATCCCAAATCCCCGACAATGGCGTCACCGGGCAAGGTCGCAGCAAAAGCCCAAGCGTCGACGCGATGACCAAACAAGTCCGCTCGCAACCGATCCCATTTGCCGGCTGCCGACGAAAAGAAAGCTTGTGACTTGGAGCGCCTTGCCTCGACGACTTGGTCGAGTCTCGCATCATCTTGGTCCGATGTACTGTTTGAGACACTATGGCTCTTGACAACGTTCCACAATTTCTTCTGCGCGGGGTCCATTTCGCCGTTGGGCATTCGATACAAATTGCTGGTCCCGTCCCGTCGTGAAACAGCCCAGGAATCGTCGGACAGCAGCTTAAGGTGACGGCTGACGGTGCTTTGAGGGAGTTGGAGAGTGGCGCACATTTCGGCTACGGTAAGTTCGGTTCGTTCCAAAAGTCGCAACAGCCTCGCTCGGGTAGGATCCGATAGGCTCTGCATCCAAAGGATCATTGGGGCTGAGTTGGTCATATTGCTTGGTTCTTTTTATTATCCGCTTATCCGGATGGAAGAATAACAGCTTATTGGTTATTTTCAAGGCCGAAGCTTGTATTTCCGCGAAATCGAGGCTTTTTCATTCGTACCGTTATGTTTTTCGCTCTCAGAATCGTCCTTACCCGTACGATTGCACTAGAGGGACACCGCTCCGTTTGTCCCGTTTAGGGCAATTGTCGGGGCATATTAGTTCGGATCGGATGAAACAACTGAACGAACCAATCGCTTTCCTGTTGCGGTCACGCATCGCAAGCTAGATTTCAAAAGACCATTCCTTTACTTTCAATTTTAGCGATGACCATGATACGTATCGAATGTGTTCGCGATGCTGCAAGGCTCGAATCTTTGACGAGCGACTTTGATCGATTGTCCAATGGAGCAGCCATGCAACGACTCAGTTGGCTGATGCCGTGGTGGGATGCATACCAGGCTATCCATCGACTGCATGTCCTAGTCGCTTACCGCGGTGAAAGCGTGTGCGGAATTTTTCCGTTAGCTGAGACAACTTCAGCCTTGACCGGCCGCTCCTTGGTGTTCATGGGCAGCGGTAAAGTTTGTTCAGATGACATGGGGATTCTTGCAGAACCGGCGGACAGCCAGGAAATCGCCATGGCTTTTGCAACTTGGCTTGTCGAATCTCCCGACTGCTGCCGCTGGGATCACCTAGATCTCGACGGCGTTCGCGAACTCAATCAGACGATGGAGTATTTTGGGCAATTGCTCGAGGCGTTACCTGGCTCCCAAATCGATCGTGAACCTAGTCCTAGTTGCTGGGCGGCATCGTTGGCTGGCGGTCAAGATGCCTATTTGAGCCGATTGTCCAAGCGGGCTCGCAAAATCCTTTGCGAGGCTGAATCCTTTATTAGTTCTGGCAATGGAACGTTTGAAATCGCTCAGTCACAGGAACAGGCACTTGAGTTCGCACGCGAGATCGAACGCATGCATCAGGCTAGATGGAAAGAACAAGGGATCGATGGATGTTTTTCAACGAATGAATTTCATGAGTTCTTGAACAATGCAATCCGAACCATGTGGCTAGATCCATGGAGGCCTGAGCATGTCGCGACCGAAGCGGTCTTGCCGACTTGGAGTCAAAGAGTACTGGTCGGACTTGTTCGCATCAATGACACTGTTGCGGCCGGTTCCATTTGCATTCGCGATCGAGATTCGCTCGCGATGTATTTGACAGGAATGAATCCTGAGTTCGCGGAAAGTCGGCCAGGCTGGATGCTCAATACTTGCTTTATCAAGCATGCAATTGAAATCGGTTGCGCGCGTTTTGATTTCTTGCGTGGTGATGAGGAATACAAAGAACGGCTGGGTGGTGTGCGGGCTGTGCAGCACCGTTGGGTTGTCCCTGCTAATCGTTTGACTTCTCAAATGCGAAACGCGGCGTACCGTGCTGCGGTGAGCGTAAAAAAATGGTGGGAAACCAAGGCTTCTACATCGACACAGCACGTTTAGTTCCGTTGGGCAGCTGGCCAGCGAGTCAACCAAACGACTCGTCTGCACTCGGGAAAGTACCTTTCTGCACGTCTTCACAGTACTGATTAACCGCCCGTGCCGACTCGCTTCGAAGATCTGCATACCGCCGAACAAATTTTGGGACATCACCATTATTCCAACCAAGCAGATCGTTGGTTACCAGTACTTGACCATCGCAATGAGGTCCTGCGCCGATCCCAATTGTCGGAATACTCAACTGTTCCGTAACGAGCTTGGCTAGATCGGGCGGAACGCATTCCATCAATACGCAAAATGCGCCAGACTGCTCGGCTGCTTTGGCGTCTGTCATCAATTGGTCTGCATCACGCTGCACGCGGTAGCCACCGAGCGCATGAACACTTTGCGGTCGAAGTCCAATGTGCGCAATCGTGGGTATGCCAGCGTCAACCAGCGCTCGAATTGCGGCTGCCTGCTGATGACCGCCTTCCATCTTGACCGCTTGGCACTGTGTTCTTTTCATGATGGACGCAGCGGACTCTACGGTGTGCGTTATGCTAAGTTGGCCTACGGGAAATGGTAAATCGACGACTACCATGGCTCGTACTGTTGCCCTAGCTACCATTTCGCCGTGATAGATCATCTCGTCCAAAGTGACGGGAATGGTTGTCGTCTTGCCCTGCACTACCATTCCTAACGAATCTCCAACGAGGATACAGTCGACTTTTGCCTCGTCCAGCATTTGCGCTGTCGGATAATCGTATGCCGTCAGCATGGTGATACGTTGCCCCTTGCGCTTCATCGATTGCAGCGTTTTGACCGTGACTCGCTGGGGTTTTTCGTTCATGTTTCGTGCGAAAATCCTAGTTTTGTGGTTGTTAGGCGATCGGCAGACCGAAAGGTACCAGTTCCAATCGCTAATGGGGAACACAGAGTGCTCTGATTCGACGGAGCTTTAGACTGCTGGATATGATCAACTAACTTAGCCTAGCCGCAAAGAAATCTAAATGGGGAAGGCACGTTGACTGCGATTTTATTAAACTAAGAGCCAACAAACCGTCGCTCCCACCCAAGTCACCTCTTGCAAATCCTCGCCACTATGAAAAGACGTCGTTTCCTGTCTCAATCCACCGTTGGACTCGCAGCCGCACATTTTGTTGCGACCTCATCGCGAGTCAACTCCGCAACACGCGATGAACCTAAGCGAGTCGTTATCGGCCTAATGGGGCTCAATCGTGGCAAAGACCTCGCCGCCAACCTGCTGAAAATTCCCGGGGTGGAGATCAAGTACGCGTGTGATACGGATTCCAAACGAGCTGCGGCTGGTGCCAAATTCATTTCCGAAGCTGGCGGACGCCCCGAAGCAATTCAAGACTTCCGCCGTATCCTCGACGACAAAGAAGTCGATGCACTGGTATGTGCCGCACCAAATCATTGGCATGGGCCAGCTACCATTCTCGGATGCAAAGCAGGTAAACACGTCTATGTCGAAAAGCCCGCTTGCCATAACCCTCAAGAAGGAGAATGGATGGTCCGTGCCGCTCAACAAAACAACCGCTGCGTTCAAGTCGGTAACCAACGACGAAGCAGCCCTGGCTATCAAGCAGCCATCGCAAAGCTTCACGGCGGCGTTTTAGGCAAAGTCTATTTCGCCCGAGCGTTCTTCAATCGCTTGCGAGGCTCCATCGGCGTGAAGACGGATGCGGCACCCCCTGAATCGCTCGATTACGATCTCTGGCAAGGGCCTGCTCCGCGTCGACCCTATCGAGAAAATGTTCTTCATTACAATTGGCATTGGTTCTGGCATTGGGGAAACGGCGAGCTGGGAAACAACGGCGTGCATGGCCTGGATGTCTGCCGATGGGGATTGCAAGCCGGCTATCCGATCCGAACTGTTTCTAACGGCGGCCGATACTGCTTCCAAGACGATCAAGAGACTCCCGATACGCAAGACGTTTCATGGCAGTTCGAAGGTGGTAAACAAATCTCCTACCAAGGCGTCTCGTGCTCTCAACATGCCCCTGGCCCATTTGTTTCCTTCTACGGTACCGAAGGTTATATGGAAATCGAAGCAAACGGGAGTTATAAGGTTTTCAACTCAGCCAACAAGGTGGTCGATTCTGGCGAGAAAACGAGCGATGGACAGCCCGAGCACATGCAGAACTTTATCGACTGCATTCGAGCAAACGATCCGTCGAAACTCAACCAGCCTATCCTCAGCGGTCACCAAAGTACATTATTGTGCCACTTGGGAAATGTTGCATATCGAACCGATCGAGCGATTCATTCGAAGAGTACCGACGGCCACTGGAGCGATGAGGGGATCCCGAAAAACCTATGGCGTCGAGACTACGATCCGAAGTGGGAATCGCAGATTTCGAGCTAGCACGTAGGTCAGCCTGTCCTCAGGCTGACAACGTTGTCCATTAGCATCCTGTCCGGCTGAGGACAGCCGGACCTAGTGCGACGGAGGAGCAATTGACCACAATTATACAAAATGAGGTTGTTGCGTAGCTGCTTCCATGATCCGTTGTTCGGTAGCTTCCTCGCGGGTAAACTCGCCCGTGATGACTCCTTCGCAAAGCACCAAAATTCTATCGCTGACCGTTAGCAACTCGGGTAACTCAGACGAGGTAACAATGATTGCGACCCCTTCGGTTGCAAGCTGCTCCATCAATTGATAGAGTTCGGCTTTCGCTCCGATATCAACGCCGCGAGTCGGATCATCCAATAGGAGAATGCTCGGTCTAGTCAACATGCATCGGCCGATTATGCACTTTTGTTGATTGCCTCCGCTCAAGCTAGTAATCCTCGCTTCAGGCCCGCTCGACTTGATCGCCAAGGACCGGATCTGTTTATCTGTCGCAGCCAGTTCACGCAACCGACTCAAAACGCCAGCGGTTGAGCAATTTTGCAAGGAACAAAGGGTCGTGTTCTCGCGAACCGTCATTTGGGCGAACAGCCCGAGCCGCTTGCGATCCTCGGTGACCATCGCAATACCCGCCTTCATCGCTTCTGCAGGATGAGAGAAACGCTCCATTTTGCCTTGTACAATCAACTGCCCTTGAGGCTGGACCGAGCTAGCTCCGAAAAGGCACTCGAGCAGTTCCGTCCGTCCAGCTCCCATGAGACCAGCAAAGCCGAGAATCTCTCCTTGATTCAGCTTGAAAGAAACGTCTTTGAGGCGCCATCCGCGTGAATGCCCAGGCCAAGCCAGCGACAGTCCTTGAGTTTCCAATACTACACTCGACGCTTGATTGCTTTGGCGTCGTCGTGCAGGTTCGATATCGCGACCGACCATGAGGTGTGCAATCGAACGTGGCGTTGCGTCGGCTCGATTAACGGTTTGCACAAACTGACCGTCGCGCAAAACAGTGATACGTTCAGCGAGCCGGAAGACCTCATCCATCTTGTGCGATATGTATAGGATCGTGACCCCTCGTTTCCGCAATCGGTCGATCACACCATACAGACGAGCGACTTCCGATTCAGTCAGTGCGCTGGTTGGCTCGTCCATGATCAATATTTCCGCCTCCAGCGAAATCGCTTTGGCAATTTCCACCAACTGCTGATCGCCGACACGGAGCGAACTCACCAACGCCCTAGGCGAAATATTGGATTCAAGTTGTGCAAGCAACTCGGCAGCCCGTCGATCCATCGCACCTTGATTCAGTATTCCAAGGGCTCGCTTCGTTTCCCGACCCAAGAAGATATTTGCGGCGACGCTCAGCTGCTCCACCAAGTTCAACTCTTGATGGATAATGCCAATACCGGCATCCTCGGCTTCGCGCGTACTGTGGAAGCGAACGGGCTTGCCTCGCAAAAACAGCTCTCCTTCGTACTCACTGTATACTCCTGACAGGATCTTCATCAACGTGCTCTTGCCAGCCCCGTTTTCACCCATGACGGCATGCAACTCACCAGGCATGACGTCAAAGCTCACACCGTTCAATGCTCGAACGGCATTGAATTGCTTGCCAATGCCGCGAATAGAAATAACTGGAGTTGACTCTGTGATCATTCGTTACTCACAACTCTTATGCTCGCTTGGCCCGGATTTCCATCACGCCACGTGCAATCAGAATGCATGCAACAATGGCACCGAAAGCGGCAGCGTGCATCGGAGAAAACCAAGGTTTATCGCGAAAAAAGAGCAGAAAGGAAATGCCAGTGAGAATACTTAGCACTGGGATCGAGGCCCAACCGATCGGAGTGGCAAAAAACGTCTGAGCCCTAGCTGACCCTGTACGCTGACTAAACGTAACAGCCATCACGACAACGATGCCAACGATCATGCCCTCGTACACATCGGCTCCCGAACCAACGATCTTGTTCACGGAATCGATAACCGTTTTCAAAAACAAGCAACCAAGAATGGTACCAGGAATGGTACCGACTCCACCTTGCAGCGAGCAGCCACCGATTACCGATGCGGCAATTGCGTTCAACTCATAGCCACGAGCCAAGATGTCCGGCTTGGCAGATCCCGAATCCGCAAAATAAACGATGCCGACCATCGAAGCCGATACGGAACCGATTACGTATGCCAGCCACTTGAGTCGCTCCGTGCGAATACCACTCAGTCTAGCGGCCTGTTCATTGCCACCCATCGCATGGAGATGGCGACCGATGACCGTTCGACTCATCAGAAACCAAAGCGCAACGGCCAGCACGAGGAACACGATCGAGACGTATCGCACATCTTTTAACGATTCCCTAAGAACAAGGTCAGGGAAATCAATTTGTGATTTATTGTTGGTCATTGCCAGAGTTACACCTCGGCTGAAACTGCGAAGGCCCACCAGCGTTGCCAGCGTAGCGATGAATGGCGGCAAACCAACGCAAGTGATTAGCCATGCGTGAAGCGTTCCAACCATGGCCCCCGACAGGAGTGTTCCCAAGACGGCGATGAGTACTGCCCAGTTTGCAATGTGCCCTTCCCGAAAACCGGTCGGATCCAGCGCAATCAACAGCGAGCCGAAGACCGTCGCGCTCATGGCAATCACCGAACCGCTCGAGAGATCAATCCCGCCGGAGATGATGATAATGGCGCTGCCAAGCGCAAAAAACCCCAACAAAACCGAGTTGCGTATAACGATTACCGCCGAATCGCTTGGATTATTCCAGTAGGTATGACCGGGATCTAGCAAAACCGTAACTAAAACCACTGATAGCCATGCCAGAATCAACTTGAATTCAACACTGGACCAGAGACGAAAAATAAGGCTTGGCTTCTGAGAACTCATGCACAATACCTATTTAGAATGAATCGAGTTAAAGTATTTTAGTCGTCTTTGATTTAAATGCCAACGAAATACAAACCCGAAGCGCCAGCGAGGGAATTGATTTTTTATCCAATTTTCGAAGGTGAAAACCGCTTAGCTATGAGGTATATCCCTTGCTTACGCTGCGGGCTTGTACCGGATGTGCAACTTCAAAACTTCCGCGTCGTACTATGAACTTGTGAGGCCGTATTTTTTGAGCCACTCTTGAAACTTGCTCATGGAAATGAACTCGACGCCCGTACCAAACTCCGTGAACATCTCTGCTTTGAGAGCCGAGCCGGTGTCCGGAATAACCACTTTGAGGCCTGTATCCAAAATATCTCCACCGGGTGTACCCATGTTTGGGAACATTTCCTTTACCGTCTTGTCATCTTTTCCCAGCTTGGCAAAACAATAACGCACCGAGTCGTAGCCCATACCGAAAGGATTCTGAACAACCATGGCGTCGATCATTCCATCCCCCATTTGCTGGATTGCAAGTTGTTCCGCATCGAAAGTTACAATCGTCATTTTTTCGCGTAGCTTGCGTTCTTTTACGACGTCTACGATGGCTGGAGCATTGTAAGACCAGATGCCAACGAGAATCGATAAGTTCGGATTCTGGTCAATGCTCTGTCGAACATTGTCGCGGGCTCGCTGACGGTCCGTATCATCGATACGCCGTGCGATTTGTTTATATTTAGACCCAACCGCTGCGGTGAATCCGTCCATGCGCTGAATGGCGTTCAATTGGCTATCCAGTCCAACAAATTGAACATACTCACCACCATCGATTTTAAGATTTTTTGCTGCAGTGCCGAGAACTTTACCACCCTTTTCGTTGTCCGTTCCGACATAAAATTCACGATAAGAACGAAGTTTTTCATCCAAGTCGCTATCGAAGCAACCGATAATAATCCCCTTGGCCTTTAATTTCTTCAATTCGTCTGCGACTGCAGGATTGGATGCGGATGTCGGCGAGATGACGACTGCGACAATGTCGCTTTGCGTGCCGTACTGCCGAAGCTTTTCGATTTGTCCTTGATCGGTACCATCGTTCGTATCCATGCCGGCGGTTAGTCCAGCTTCCACAAGCTTAAGGTCCGCAACTGCCTTGCTAATGCCTGCTCGAGCTGCATCCCAAAACGGGGAGTCGGTATTATTGAGAAGAACGATTCGTTTAAGACCGGCAACTTTACCTGTGCTCTCCACAGACGCATTGGCCGGACTGGTTGATTTGCCAGCCGTGGAGGCCTTGCTGCCAGAATCAGTACAGCCAGCAAAGAGGAAGCTGCCCATAAGCAGAGAGAGAACAACTGTCGGTTTTCGCAACATATCAGGGACCTAACCATCAGAGAGGTAAATAATAATGCCGTTGCCATAGCAATGGCGGAGTTGTTTGGTTCCGCCACGCTTCAAAACAATTAGGGTCTTAGCGGCGTTTATCAATATGTAGTAGGATACTCATTGTCGTTTGTCTTGCCAGTAGCCACATCAAATCCATTTCCAGAACTTCTCGCCAGTTCTGCCAGTCGCCAAGCCGCCACCTTAACTTCAGGCAACTGGCCCTTGGGAAAATCAACTGGCGGTCTATTGATGAGCCTCGAACTGTTATGAAGCCATCAAATCAACTGGAAAAAGCTATCTTGGAGCTTTGGCCGATTGATTTGTGGCGAGAGTCTACTATTGTCGTCGCGACTAGCGGAGGGGCTGACAGCACCGCACTTTTGGAGATTTTATTTCAGATTAGACCGGATCCGGCCCGAACGATTGCTGCACATTACAACCATGCATTGCGAGGCGAGGAAAGCGACGCCGACCAAGCGTTCGTGGAATCGCATGCTGCAAGACTCGGACTGCCATGTATCGTCCGCCGGGCAAGCACAATCGATGTTCCGAGTCGTTCTGAGAATACTCTCCGAAAGCTGCGACATCTGTTTCTAAAAGATGTTGCCGTAAACCACAATGCAAGGTGGATAGCCATAGCACACCAAGCGGATGATCAAGTGGAAACCTTTTTGCACCATTTGCTACGTGGAAGCGGGCCGAGCGGCCTGTCTGGCATCCCAGCCTTTCGGAACATCGACTCCTTGATCGACATTGCGAGACCGCTACTCCGCGTGCACCGCTCTGAAATAATGGCCTATTTAGTGGAACGAAACCAAACGTACCGAATAGACTCTTCGAATAAGTCACTCGACTACACACGCAATCGAATTCGAAACGAGTTATTGCCCCAATTGCGAACTTTCGCCAAATCGGATTCACTCGACAGCCGATTGCGGCAGGCTTGCGAGTTGATCGCTGAGGAGCATGCCGTGTTCCGAGAGCTTGCGGATCGATGGCTCGCCAAGATTGGATATGCGAGCGGAGAGTCGCTGGGAACCTCGACTCGGAAAGACGCTGCACAAGACCATTTCTTAGTTCCAGTTCCCTTGTGCAGAAACGAACCGTGGCCAATTATCCGCGAAGCCATGGTCATGATTTGGCACAGAATGAATTGGCCGTTGCGGGAAATGAATCTTAAAAACTGGCGAAAAGTTCAGAAACTCATTGAACTCGCATCGCAAACCACGCACCCCAAACGGCTTGAACTGCCCGGTCAAATCGTAGTGACATGTCGCAAGGGGATGCTGCGAATAGAGCGATTTGGCGCAGCATGAGAAGATCGAAGATTCAGATGGTTAGGTATCGAGGATCGCCATGTACAATAGTGGAGTCCAGACATGAAAGAAGGCAACGCGAAAATGATTGAATTCCGATATACGGGCGAAGAACTGTGGAACAGGATGGAGAGAGCTGTGGAACGAGTCAACGAACGATTGCGGAAGACGGTAACGATCCTAGAAAATGCCAAGGTCCCATACGCAGTAGTTGGCGGTCATGCAGTACGAGCCTGGGTGGCGCAAGTCGACGAAGCGGCAGTGCGAACCACACGCGATGTGGACATTTTAGTTCGTCCACATGACCTGCCACACTTGGTACAAGCCATGACGGAAGCCGGATTTCATCATCGAGAGAACGCTGGACTAAACATGTTCGTCGAAGACCCCGACGGCTCCGCTCGAGACGCGGTTCATGTGGTTTTAACAGGCGAGATTGTCAAGCCAGACGATTTCGATCCCAATCCAGACATCGAACCGATGACGCGTGCAA
Source organism: Pirellula staleyi DSM 6068 (assembly GCA_945900945.1). Taxonomy (GTDB): domain Bacteria; phylum Planctomycetota; class Planctomycetia; order Pirellulales; family Pirellulaceae; genus JBKCUI01. Next base: position 10,320 of record CAMDKL010000003.1, on the reverse strand, counting down.
ATAATTTCCAAACTATTACCCTCGAAGTGTTAGTGCGAATGAAACTCAATTCGCATCGAGATAAAGACCGAGTGCATGTGCGAGATATGATTTCGGTTGGACTAGTCGATGAAACTTGGTTAGACCGTTATCCTGACCCGATTCGAAACCGTCTCAAAGATTTATTGGATGATCCAAACGGTTAAGTCCGGCGATTCACGTAGGTCCGGCTGTCCTCAGCCGGACACGCTGTAGTAAATTCCACAGTTGCCTTGTCAGCCTGAGGACAGGCTGACCTACGTGAGGACAGCCTGACTCATGTGAATTTTGCCAGGGAAGAGTTGCCCGAGAATATCGGTCGATGGCTTGCCGGCGTATTCCGAAATCTCATAGGCTTCGATCAACTTGGGCGCCGAGCCCCATTCGGATTTCCAAAATCGTCCAATGCGGCCGTTCGTTTTTTCGTCGAACCATTTCGCCAGCCAAATGCGTCTAGCTTCCAAATTCCTTGGTACCGATTCCAGAACCCCTTCGATCCATGGCATCCACTCGTAAAACTGTGATTCATGACACTCCAACATACTCACAACCATCTCCCAATGTTCCGACACATCCAAAATCACATCGGCCCGGAACGGACAAGGACGCGTAAACAAATCGACCATGTACGCGACGATCGGTTCTCGTCGCGGCGGAGCTACGTCCGGAAGGATCTTCGGCACGAGGACCATGTAAGATGCATCCTGGACCGCTTGACCCACCGCTCGATGGTCCGGGTGGTAATCGAATGGCCGGTGAGTCAAAACTAAATCGGGCTGAAATGAGCGAATCTCCCGAATTATGGCAAGCCGCAAGTCGAGCGTCGGCTGCAATGAACCGTCCGGAAAGTCCCACGTCACATAGTCCGCACCAATAACGCGGCCTGCATTTGCCGCTTCCTCGCGACGGCGGACGATGAGTTCATGCGAAGCCACCGATTGGTGACCAGACTGGCCATTGGTAACACTAACCAACCGAATCGTCGATCCAGACCTTTGATGCGATGCGAGCAATCCGCCCGCGAAAAACTCCGCATCGTCGGGATGTGCACCTAAAACTAAAACCCGTGTCATTGCAGTCATCCCAATCTACGCTTCGTAAAGTATAATGACGAAGACATCGGCAGCACTGAACGATCCTTGAACGCCATGTTTCCCCGCTTGCGGAGAAATATTCCCGTGTATGGAAACAATATTGGCCTTGTTCTCAGAAATCCAACTGTTGATTTGACTTTCCAAATCTCCTAATTCAGTATCGATGCTTTTAAAAATTTTCACTTGTTGCATGTTGCACCTTGAAAGACCAAGAACGTAAATGGGAACTGGGACAAAAGCGTGGATTCGACTCCACCCGAACGATAATTGTATCGTAGCATTGCAAACACTGGTGCAGGGGCAAGCCGTTGATCTGCAAGGAAATTCTGTCTCGCTGCGAGCAAATATCCTGGCTGGCCACAAGGTTGCAATAGCACTGATTGAGCTGAACCAACCTGTAATGAAATACGGATGGCCGATCGGTGTCGCAACCCAACGTATCGAGCCCGGCGATCATGTCCACGACCACAATCTGCGATGTGAGCATAAAGTAGATTTTACACGCCTTGCCACCGAAACACCGGAACCTCCGGTCAAAATCCTTGACCGAACCTTCGACGGTTACGTTCGTGCGGATGGATCGGTTGGCACTCGCAACTACATCGCGGTCATTTCAACCGTAAACTGCTCTGCGTCGGTTTCTCGGTACATTGCCAACCACTTCACCGAGGAAGTACTGCGCGAATTTCCTGGCGTGGATGGTGTCGTTGCGTTCAAGCACGACAGCGGTTGCGGTATGGCCTATGAGGGGATCAAGCACCAAACGCTGAGTCGAGTCTTAGGAGGAATTGCACGGCACCCCAATATTGCCGCTTATGTTTTGATCGGGTTGGGATGCGAGCAAAATACGCTTGGTCACCTACTTAAAACGCAAAAACTGATTCCGCTGACTCTAGCAGGCGTTCATACCAATTCGAATCGTGGGCGAATGAAGGGTGTCGAGGCCGCGCGTGAAGTGCCCGTTTTGTCGATTCAAGATAGTGGCGGAACACGAGCGACGGTAAAACGCGGTATTGAAATGGTTCAGGAGCTTCTTCCAGTCGTCCATCCAATGCAGCGCACTCAAGTGTCAGCCGAGCATTTGATTCTAGCAACCAAGTGTGGCGGTTCCGACGGCTACTCTGGCATCACTGCCAACCCAGCCTTGGGCGTCGCAGCCGATCGAACGGTAGCTTGTGGTGGGACTGCGATTCTTTCCGAGACAACGGAACTTTACGGCGCCGAACAGTTGTTTACCCGTCGCGCGCAATCGGCCGAAGTCGCGACGAAGTTGCTGGAACGCATCGAATGGTGGAAAAGCTACGCTGCCGGCTACGGCGAAGAAATCGACAACAATCCATCCATTGGCAATAAAGCAGGCGGCCTAACCACCATCGTAGAAAAGTCGCTTGGAGCGGCAAGCAAAGGTGGAGCCACTGCATTGCAGGCAGTCTATCGCTACGCTGAGCCAATACATACCAAAGGTCTCGTCATCATGGACGCGCCTGGTTTCGATCCAGCGTGCGTAACCGGTATGGTTGCCAGCGGAGCAAATGTAATCGTTTTTACAACGGGACGCGGAAGTTGCTTTGGTTGCAAACCAGTACCCAGCATTAAAGTGGCTACGAACACCGCCTTGTTTCATCGCATGCCAGACGACATGGACCTGGACATGGGAACTGTGTTGGCAGATGAGTCCATCGAGCAAGCGGGCGATCGGCTCTTTGACGCGATTCTCGCAACCGCCAGTGGACAGAAGACAAAAAGCGAACTGCTAGGTTATGGTGACGACGAATTTGTTCCATGGTCCATAGGGCCAACACTTTAGCATTCGAGATGCTGCTTCACGATAGGTCCGGCTGTCCTCAGCCGAACTTGCATTTCATGTCAGCGTCGAGCGACATTGGCGAACCTTCAAACGCACCATGTTTGAGAAACCTTGCAATGAGATCGCTGACGGATTTGGAAAGCAGTAGTGAATTGTGGGTCGCATTGACCACCACATGATCCTTTTCGTTCGGAAGATGCGTATTCTTGATAGGTACCAGCCCATCAAATCGTGCGGCAATAATGCCAATTTCGATGTCGGATGTTCTTGCGAGTTGGTTCACGTAACTGTTCTCCGCATCTTATAATTCGCAGGTTTGAATAATGACCCGGCCGACAATTTTGGATGCAATGCGAGCAACGGGAGAACCACGATTTGGCGGAGCCAGCAGTATCAGACTTCCCAAATTAGGGAACACACCTCGGTTGAGGGCCGCCAGGGAAAAGATGGAGCCCATGCTGTGTGCAACGATATGGAATCGGCGTTCCGTCGCCGTATCCGTACGGAGAAAATCAAAAAACCTAATCGCGTGCCTTTCGATCGGGTCAAAAAGCGATAAATAGGTCCAGTGCTGAACGCGAAAGCCGCGACTACGAAGTTGGTACGCAAGTGGCCTCATCACCAATCGGATTGCACCGAAGCCGTGAACGAGCACTATCAAATCCTTTGAATCGTTTGTGTTAATTATGCACCCGCTCCAAGTGGAATTCCAGCGATCGTACCGCTCCCCTGCCAGCGCGACTTGTAGACCTATTCTTTGGCAGTGACACTACTCCTTAAGTGTTCTTGCAGGAATTCGAAGGTCCCTTTCCCGTGAACCGTATGCGGACCGGCGAACCACTCGATCCGACATCGATCCGACAGTCCCAGTTTGGCAGAGTACAGTCGGTTGACCTTGGCGAATTCTAAACCCACTCGCTCGTCAGGGGCTACGCCGTCAAAGTGCCCTCGCTCCACCATAAACGGACGAGGAGCAATCAAGGCGGCCATCTCCGCGTAGTTAAAATGGTTGCCCAATCCAAACTCAAAGATCTCATACTCGTTCGTCCATACATAACTGTAGGGACTTGTCGTGCTCGCGTTCTTCCAAACCCAATCGTTGAAGTCTGCGGAGCAAATCGACAAACAATACTCGGGTACCAATGCGGGAATACGCATCGCACTCTTGCCACCATAAGAGAGACCATAAAACGCAATGCGCTTTGGGTCGATCTCTTCGCGAACGCCAAGCCATCGGACAATTTGCTTATGCTGTGCAACGATCGTGGAAAATAGAGTTTTGCCGAGTGGATTGCTCTTGCGCTGCAATGTGCGAAAACGATCTTGAAATAGATAAAGGTTTTGAGGTGCGAAGACCACGTACCCTTGCTCGACCAACTGTTTCGACACGTCGTGATACGCGGGATGGTCGCCCACAATCGTATCGCTGGGTCGGCCTTCGAGGCCGTGCTGAAAAACGACACATGGGCGGTTCTGTACGGGCTTACCATCGCGAGGAATAAGCAGAGTGCCATACGCGATAACATCGTCATGAACATCCAGTACCACCTCATAACCGAGCCATTTAGGTTCGTCGTAGATTAACCTCGTGCGAGGTCGAAGTGGAACAGATTCCCACTCCCAATCGCCAATCGTTTCTTTGCGAAAGAATTCGTAAAACGGCTTGATCGAACTAGCGAAGCTCTCGGGAGACTTCGTGTCAAGATTGCGCCAATACTGATCCCGTTCGGTCGCAGAGCGTTCGAGAATCGCCTGCTGAAACCGATTCCATTTCGAAACCGTATCCATGCGTCGCGTTTCCTCGGACGCAACATAAGTACCTTTCCATGACCCGGGACGTTGCGTTTTTGAAGTATCGCGGGGTGAGTCGATGCCGATCGATTTGAGGCTCAATTGAAGCGCTTTCAGACTCGTTCCACTTTCATGGGCAGTTGCTTCTGTTGGTTTGACGATTTGGTTTTGTGAACTGAGTCGCCACGGCCTTAGCAGTGTCTCTGTGTTCTCCCATTCCAGTTGAGCTTGATCGACCGAAGGCCCGCTGAGCTTTCCTGGCGCACCGCCCTCTCCGGGGATGTCCACCTTCGGTCCCGGCACAGCATCTACAACTAACGATCGAGGCGCGATCATGGCTGCCAACTGGGCATCGCCAAAATGGTTTAGCAAACCATGAACGTTGCGATGGATCGGCTCCGACCAAATCCCCTCGCGTGGACCGAAGTGCCCTGATACGCACGCTACTTGAATGCGAGTATCGACCACTGCTGCGAACAACGCTAGACTCCCTCCCTCGCCCCACCCGGCGATCAGCGTAGGTTTTTTTCCATAGGTTGCTAACAACGCGTCGAATGCAGCCGATATTTCTTGTACTTGATAACCAATCACATGCCGACCAAGAACAAAAGCCGAACGGTACAAGAATTCCTGATCGGTTAGTTTTGCTCGACCGTTACGAGCTTCACGGTGTCTTCGAATGACATCCGGGATCACGACGACGCCGCCCCGTGCAGCCAATTCCAATGCAACGATCGATGACGTCTCATCGAGACCGCATAGTCGTTCGGGCGTCTGGCCTGCGTCGGGAACGACAACTGCATTGAACCGAATTTCTCCGTTCGGAACAACTAGCAAACCCGTCGCATCGACGCCATCAAAAACCCGCCAGCGAACGGAAACTACTTTGCAAGTTTCGTTGGCTGCAATCCATATGGAATCATCGCCACCAGTTACAGCATTAGATTGAATGGTAAATGCGTCGCATTTTACTCTCGCGTCAATCATTCCAATGCGTACGCGCAGCTCTTCACGAAGTGGTTGGATCGCGGCCTCATACGCCGAATTGTCGGCAGTTTTTAGAGCCGACTCGTTCGGCTTAGGCCAAATCGCAAACCGTTTCTGAATGGACTTGTTCAATTCTTTGAGAAGGAATCGATCCACTCCGTCGACTAATTCCCCAGCAACATCCCCCTGGAGTTCGAGGGGCGAAGTGCCACTGAGGGTTTTAACAGTCGGAGTCTCCTGAGCGTATCCATGTGAGGCGAAATGGTTTCGCAAACCAAAGAATAGAAAAACGCCCATCGATACAACGGAGAGGACGGATCGGTTTCGAAAAACTGTCACTTGCATCGCACTACTCCCTCGGCCCAGTAACCAATCGATAGAGCAAACCTGCTGAATCAATGTTGAGTATAAGCGAAGCAACCAATAATTCACATGGATAAACAGGATGCACCGGATACAGAAATTTATCCTGTTCATCCTGTCAATCGATGTTGCTTTTATTCCAGCCTGACATCTTCGATTCGATAGGCTAAGTCGATGCTAACGGCGGAGCCAACCTGCCGAATCTCCATTTAGCATAGGCGATGCAAGCAACGGCGTGTTCGGGCTTTCCGAGTTAGTTGCCCCATTTTGTAGAGGGATTTTCCCGTCTACATCTCTAATTGCCAATAAGCTTCCGTCGCGTCCTCGCGGGGCATTTGGATCGGAAAGATGCGCAAAGGACATATCCAACATCGACTGCAATCTTTTAACCTCAGGATTATTGGTATTCGATGCAATCAATTTGCCTAGCGTCATTCGAGCTGGGACCAGTTCACCGATACGGTGCTGCGCATGGACCAGAAGTATTTGCTTGTCGACTCGGTCATTCGGCATTCGCTCGGAAGCCATGGCAAGCGCTTCTGCTGCTTCCGCATTGCGATCCAAATCAGCGAGTGCCATTCCCCGAATCAAGAGTGCTTCGGGATCTGTACTAGCGGATGCATGCAAGTCTGTCATCCGATCTAGAGCCGCGAGCGTTCGTTGTGGACGGCCAGTATGACGATAGATTTCGGCAACCGAAAGCTGTACTCGCGAATAGTCGCTTCGGATCAACAACGCTCGATGGTAGCATTCCAATGCGGCTGGCCAATCGCGTTCGGATTGATGCGTGTCTCCGAGCAAGGCCCAAGCCTCCGCATTGCTTCGATTCGCGGAAAGAACGCTTAACGCATATTCGCGGGCGGCTTTGCGGTCACCCATATCGAGATTCATTTCGCCGAGTCGGACCGCATACTCAGGGTTTCGCCCGGATAGACGAACCGCCTCTCGCATATGTTCTATGGCCCGCTGTCGGTCACCTCGCTTCCATAACGTCGTCGCGTAACCCCAATGTGCACGTTCGTCCAACGGCGAATTACGCAAGGCTTCCGAAAAGAGCATCTCTGCATCTTGCGGCCGAGATCGCTGCATCGCGTCTGCACCACGTAGCGACAATTGTCGAGCTGCTACTAGTTGCGAATTGGACTCTCGATGAACAAAAGTTCGGCAACCCGGTGCAAGGGCGACAAGGGAACATACGAATACCCAAAACCATACAGTGCCGAGACTGGGCTCGGAAATTCGTCGTTTTAGGTTGAAACGAAGCATCGCCACTAGCTGTCCATGAATCCTTTCAGCAGCTCATGCGCACCGTTTGCGCACTTTTCCAACTACCTATTACCAAATCTCGGCGATTGCCCTCAAGATAAACGGGGTAGTTTTGGCATAACGCTAGCATACTATTGCGGTTGGTTTCCCGAGCCGCGGTGGATGCCTTATCGGCTGCCCCCTACCAGTTCACCTAACGCATTCCAAGTCGCTGAAACGGCTGTGCAGATCGCTTGCGAAGTTCCCCATTGCCCGCCCCAGGCTGGCAAGATCAATACTGCAATTACGAATGCTCCTAACATCGCGACTGGCAGCGTTGGATCGGTTTGGCTAATGGCTCCGACCGATCTGGCCTTGCCAAAAAAAGTAGCCCGTTGCAGATTCGGTACGGTCAGTTCGTCGAGTTGCTTAAACTCAAGATCGACTCGATCCGATTCACCAATCCGCTTTTGCGTACATAAAACGCTCCATAGCATCCCTTGATAGAGTAGCTTGGATGTACTCCCCACCGCAACTTTTCTAGCAATAGCCGAGGGAACCCGGACGCAAAAGCTATCTCGACTCATCTCCATTACGTCAACTTTAAATCGTTGACGTCCCAAACGAAGCGATCCTCGAGTATTACCTTCGCTTACTTTACAGCGAAAAGAAGATGTTGCATCCATCATGTTGTTTCACATGGTCATTTTGGTTTGCAGATAAATTTTCCTTCGGCAGAATTGCCAGCTACCTTCAAGTGTGGGCGTTGTTCTTGAAAATTTTCGAAAGCAGCCACCTTTTTCATAAGAAAACGGCACTAACTGGGAAATCTGTGCGGTTTGGCGGATCTGGGCTGCTTAGGAAGTGACTGTCGGTTCTACGTCTCGTATGTGCTGCAAGCTCTTTTCGGACGATCTGGTCTGTCCCGGTCGATCCTCATTGTCATGCGGGTTCTTTTGTGCGGCGCATACCGCTCGATCGATGTTTGGCTTCGCATGGCCAATCAGTAATGCGCTTAATGCCGCAGTTTCGAATTCTGCCCGTTTGCCAATCGGGATGCAACAGAACGGCCAAAATCAAATTCCAATCGACACTGCTGCGTTGAAAGCATTTCTGAATCGGACCGATATCAACGGTGCAACCCCAAAAAAACCAGTTGTCATTCGCTACTCTCCCGTCAGCCGAAGAGCATCGCGAGCTCGGCGAAGGCAACCCAATTTGGAGTGCTCCGATTCATCGGAGCTTTTTAGATTGCTCGATTGGAGTGGGCGCTCCGCGATGTCTCGAGGGTCTATTACAACTCACGAAGATCGGATACCAACCATCGAACATTTCTAATTGTATTTGCCGCACAAATCTTAAAGCGGAAATGAATTTCCCCACTCTAAATGGTGGCCCATCACGACGCCTAGTTCAATTACGCATGCCTCCGGCTTCACGCCGGGGGTTCTGACCATCTATTCTAGAATGATGGTAATAATCCCCCGAGTTGAACTCGGGGGCATTTGACACACGTTGGTGACGGGCCATTTCCAAGTCGCTGCACTAGTCCAATTTCAATTCCAGGTTTCGGTTGCTTTCCTTAACTTCAAAGGTGTAGGTAGAGGTTCCTTGAGCATACTTCTTGCAAACGACCGCATAGTTTTCATCGTCGCTCGACTTGCCGCCCATCATTGCTGCTGGGTCAGAACAAGTAACGGTATATTTACCAGGAACCACTCCGCCAGCTGAACCAATTTTCAGTTCAAACCTACCGTCTTTATCGGTAGAACTTGAACTCGCAGGCTGTGTTTTGGGATCCCCAGGCATGAATGTTAAGTAAAGGTTTGCAACTGGTTTACCTTTGTGCGTAACGATACCCTTTATTTGCTTTAGATCCTCTCCTCCACAACCCGTGAACAACAACAACGTCATAAGAATGGTTGGGAATAATACTCGTTGGATCATGAATCAATTCCAGTTGGTTTCGGGAATAAAAGAAGCGCACCGAAGAGTTCGATGCGCATGGGAAATTCGAACAAAAAGGCTTAGTTATCGATCTGGCTTACTTCGCCGCCGTCACGGGTGAACTGATATCGCCACGGTGCCATCGCTATTGTCTGCGAAATGAACCGAACGCTGCAGTCGGCGTTGGCTGTATTAATTCCACCTGTGTGATAGCTGCGAGATGCTCGTCCAGTAAGTCCAAAACCAGCAGGAGCCGGTTGGGTTGGGTAAATTCTGCTTCCGCTTCTAGACACTTGAAGAACTGGATCCATGTTTGGTGGGTACAACTGAGTTCCCTGATTGCTCATAGCCAAGCCTTGGGATTGGTGATTCGTCCACATGAAGGGATTAACCGGGCGGTTGAACCTAGGAATTATAGAGGCTTGCTCAAGAACCATAAACGTATTGGAGGTTCCGTCAATAATTTGGGCCAGCTTAATATAGCTGTGCTTGTGCGCGATTCCGTTTGCCGTCAATGCCCTTTCGGGGCAACATGAAGAAAATACCGAACCACCGTTATATGGAACTGGATCACCGGCTGCATTCTGACCCTGACCGGCGTTGAGTGCATAGTCCTTGTACTGGCCAGTGACGGGTTGTGGTGTACTTGGGCAAGCAAACGAAGACGGCATCGATTGAGAAACAACTTGGTTTACCAATGCAAATGCAGTAACATCCGGACCTACGTTGTAAAACCATGCGTCTGCACGATCCGCAACGTAGGGGCGGCGGTTGAAATTGATCTGGCTGTAGAGGTTGCTAGCTTCCATGTAAGGCAGAATGTATGCTGACCAGCTCCACATGCCATCAAAGAACTGTCCGTTAAGTTCACCTGTACCGCCAGAGCTTGAAGTCGCGCCCGTATTTGTTGGAGCAAAGCCCACGGCCATCGCATGAAGGAAGGGGAATTATTATTGCAGGGGCCTTGCCAAAGTAAATGCTAGCACCGAATGATTGAGCGACGGATATTTCATTCTCACGGAGGTCAATCTTGGCAAGTCAATTGTTTGATTCGTTTTTGGTGCATTT